>NZ_JBSGJZ010000013.1:0-232803 GCF_053605825.1 Saccharopolyspora sp. NPDC003752
AGCCGATCTCGTCGAAGTCGTTGCCGCTCATGCCGTCAGGATCTCACCCGCCCGGCAGCATGGCGCGAAACCGCCGCCACCCGGTGCGCCTACCGCCCGGCCGGAACCTGCCCGATCCCGTCGACCACGCTCCGCTCCAGCACGGCCTTCGTCTCCACGAGCGATCCGCCCGCGCCCAAGCTGCTGTCCTCGGCGAGCACGGTCCGCTTCCCCAGGTACTCCAGGGTCTGCGGGTCGAAGATCCACTGCTTGCGCATGCCGGCGTCCTCGTCGAGGTAGCTCACCACCAGGCCGGTGCGGCCCTCGGCGTCCTGCGCCTGGCCGCCCAGCTCCACGCCGGGGATCTTCGCCGCCGCCTGGTACACCGCCGCGGCCAGGTCCGGCGGCAGCAGGGCTTCCTGGATCAGGTCGCCGAGCTTGTCGAACGTCCGCCGGTCCTTCGAACCGCCGCTGCCGGAGTTCTCCCGCGCCCAGGCCAGCAGCGCGTCGGGATCGGTCGGAAGCTTCTGGAGCTCCTCGTAGGTGGGCGTCTGGTCGGCGTGCTTGATCAGCTCGAACATCGGCTCGGAGCCCTCGCGGATCGCGCCGGCGGGCGAGCCGGGAGCGACCTGCCGCTGCGCGAACCAGATCTCCCGCTCCTGCACCGGTCCCAGCACGAACGGCCCGCCGGTGTCGCCGTCGGCGGTGGAGTCCGCGCCGACGCTCCTGATGTAGACGTACTGGTCGGGCCGGACCTGGGGCGCTGGCTTCGCGGCGGCCGCCGCCGAGATCCGGCCCAGTTGCTCGGCCGCTGCGGCCTGCCCGGCGTTCGGGCCGGACTGCAGCACGAACACGCCGGCGGTGATGGCGGCGATCGTCAGCGGAACGGCGGCCAGGGCCCACCGCCTGCTCCGCGCCGGGCGGGCGTGGGTCCGGGGCTGCTGGTGGATCTCCTGCATGAGGTTCTCCCTGAGGACGGTGAACCGCTCGCCGGACAGCTCGGGCTCGGCCGGGGACGGCAGCAGGTGAGCGAGTTCGGCGCGGTCGACCTCTTCGCGCGACCCGCGTCGCATGGCCTTCATCGGTTCCTCCCTTGCGGCGAACGGGACGCCATCGGGCGTCCACCCCGTTCCTGTCCGGCTGCGGGCGCGGGTTCCGCCGCCACGCGCAGGTTCTGCATTTCGGCGTCGGCGAGCTTCTGCAGCCGCGCGCGGGCGCGCGACAGCCGGGAGCGCACCGTCCCGACCGGGACGCCGAGGGCTTCCGCGGCGGCCGCGTAGTCCAGGCCGGACCAGACGCACAGCGTGAAGACCTCGCGCTCACCGCGGCGGAGCTCGGCCAGCGCGCGTTGCGCGGCCGCGACGCGTTCGGCGTCGTCCATCCGGCCCGCCACGTCGTCGGCGAAGTCCGGGACGGTGTCCTGCGGCCGGGTCCGGGCCAGCGCGGCCTGGTGCCGCCGCGCCGCGCGGGAGACGTTGCGCTGGACGTTGGTGGCGATGCCGAGCAGCCACGGCAGCAGCGATTCGCCGTCGGCGTGCACCCGGTCCCGGATCCGCCAGGCCTCCAGGAACGTCAGCTGGGTGATGTCCTCGGCGGTGGCGTGGTCGGTGAGCCGGGCGGCGTGGCGGAAGACGGCTCGGGCGTGTTCGTCGAATAGCCGCGCGAATGCGGCCGGATCCCCGGCTCGCACCCGGCTGCGCAATGTCTCTCCCACGCCCAGTCCTGTCCGCGACACCCTTCGAGTTCCAGGTGACCTGGATCACTTTTCAAGGCAGGGGTGCGATTTCCCGAGAAATCGACGTTCGTCGGGGTGAACGTACATTTCTCGAGAAATTGCGTTCCTGCGGCCGGAAGCTCCTGACATTTGTCACGGATAGTTTCGACAAGCGGCAGTACCTCGCTCTTGTGTTCACCTGATCGAATGATCTTGCAGATTCAAGTGAACGCAACGTGAGAGGGGATCCGGTGCGAAATTCCTTGCGCGCGTTAGGGGTTACCGCAGCCTTGGGGGTGCTGCTGGTCGCTGCCCAGCCGGCTCTCGCCCAGCAGGCGCCACCCCAGCCGCCGTTCGAGGTGCCGGCGAAGTTCGCGGAACAGCGGATCCAGTGGGCACCGTGCTTCCCGCCCGAACTCCCGCCGGACCTGCCGCCGGGATCCGAGCGCCTCCAGTGCGGCACCATGACCGCGCCGATGGACTGGCACAACCCGGACAACGGCAAGGAAATCAGCATCGCGGTCACCAGGCTGTCGCCCGCCGACGGCCCCGGTGACCGCGCGCTGTTCACCAACCCCGGCGGACCCGGCGGCGCGGGCCTCGGCATGCCGCTGGCGATGCTCACCATGGGCATCCCCGAGGTGATGGACGCCTTCGACGTCTACGGCATCGACGTGCGCGGCACCGGGAACAGCAGCACTGTCTCCTGTGGACCGCAGGAGGCGGTGCCCGGGATGGACGTCCGGGATCGCAGCCCGGAGAGCATCGGGGCGCTGATGGACATGACCCGGCAGCTCGCCGCCGACTGCCAGGAGCACAGCGGTGAGCTCGGCCGCTACGTCACCACCGAGCAGACGGTGGCCGACTTCGACCTGCTCCGCCAGGTCGAGCAGCGCGAGAAGATCAACTGGTACGGCGTCTCGGGCGGCACCTGGCTCGGCGCCTACCTGGCCACCTACTTCCCGCAGTCGGTGGACAAGGTGGTGCTCGACTCGAACGCCGAGTTCACCGGCAGCTGGCAGGAGGTGTTCCGCTGGCAGCCGATGGCCTTCGAGCGCCGCTGGCGCGAGGACGTGCTGCCCTGGCTGGCCGCGCACGACGCGACCTACCACCTGGGCGCCGATCCGCGGCAGGTCCAGGCCACTGTGGACGAACTGCGCGCGGCGCTGAAGGCGAATCCGCTGCCGTCGCCGGACGGCCCGCCGGTCGACCACGCCGCGCTCGACAACCTGGTGGTGCAGAGCATGTACTCGAAGTTCGCGTTCCCGCAGCTGGGCGGCACGCTCGCGGCGCTGCGGGACGGCGCGGGCGAGGCCGCTCCGGTGCTCGCGCAGGCGCGGGCCCGCACCATGCCGATGCAGGCCGATCCGAGCGACAGCATGGCGGCGACGTTGTACTCGATCCGCTGCAACGACACGGAATTCCGGGGCTCCCCCGAGTCGGTGGTGGCGCGGTCCGGCGTCGAGGGGCGGCTGTTCCCGACCATGGGCTACTACTCGATCGTGCAGCCGTGCGTGTTCTGGGAGCGCCCGGACGTGAACCTGCCGAAGATCACGGGCAAGGGCCTCCCGCCGGTGCTGATGCTCCAGTCGGAGAACGACCCGGCGACCGCGTGGGAAGGCGCGGAGGTCGCGCACCGGAAGTTCCAGGGCTCGCGGATGATCACCGTCCGCGGCGAAGGCGACCACGGGGTCTTCGGCATCGGAAACGCCTGCGTGGACGACGCGACCACGGCGTACCTGCTTGACGGCGTGGTGCCCGGGCGAGACCTGGCCTGCCAGGGCACTCCGGCGCCGGAGCCGGCCGGGGTGCGCAGCCGCGAGTCCGGCGGTCGGAGCCTGCTGGACGAGCTGGACCGGCTGTCCGGCGTGCTCGGCTGATCTCGGAAAAGGGCTTGGCAGCGCGCAAAAAGCTCGCGGGCGGGGAGTGGATTCGATCCGCTCGCCGCCCGCGGGCCGTTGAGACGCCTTGCACTCATCGCAGTTGTGGCCTCCTCCGGATCGGAATGGTGTCCCGGTGCAGCCGGTCGATCTCACCGGCCTCCGACTGCTCGTCGACTTCGGCGTCCTCCCTGCGCAGCGAAACGAACACCGCAGCGACCGCGATCAGGGACAACGCCAACATGGCCAGATCAGCCATGACACACCCCCTCGTATCGGCGCGCCGTTTTCGGCGGTAATCACTGGGACGCACACAGTGTCCGCCGGGTTGCTGATCGTTTGAAATCCCCGGATCTGCTCCCCCGGGCTGCGTAGATCCACCCGTCGGCGAAAACGAAAACGGCGTTTCCCCGAAAGAGCTTCAGCTCTCTTGGGGAAACGCCGCACGATTGCGCACACTGCGCTGGAGCTCCGCGCCGGACGGGTGGACGCGAAGCTTCCCACGTCGCTTCGCGGATCCACCCGTCCGGGGGTCGCTCGGTCAGTGACCGAGACGCTGTTTCAGGGCCTCCAGCTCGTCGCGCATCGAGCTCGGCAGCGAGTCGCCGACGGTGTCGAACCACTCCTCGATGAGCGGCAGCTCCGCCTTCCACTCCTCGACGTCGACCTTCAGCGCCTCGTCGACGTCGGCCGTCGGCGTGTCCAGCCCGGTCAGGTCGAGCTCCTCGGCCGAGGGCACCCGGCCGATCGCGGTGTCGGCGGCGGCGGCGTTGCCCTCCAGCCGGTCCACGATCCACTTGAGCACGCGCGAGTTCTCGCCGAACCCGGGCCACAGGAAGCGCTTGTCGTCACCGCGGCGGAACCAGTTCACGTAGAAGATCCGCGGCAGCTTGGTGGCGTCGGCGGACTTGCCGATGTTCACCCAGTGCTGGAAGTAGTCGCCGACGTTGTAGCCGATGAACGGCAGCATCGCCATCGGGTCGCGCCGCACGTCGCCGACCTTGCCGGCCGCCGCGGCGGTCTTCTCCGAGGACAGCGTGGCGCCCATGAACACGCCGTGCTGCCAGTCGAACGCCTCGTTCACCAGCGGCACCGTGGTCTTGCGGCGGCCGCCGAAGAGGATCGCCGAGATCGGCACGCCGTTCGGGTCGTCCCACTCCGGCGCCAGGATCGGGCACTGCGACATCGGCGTGCAGTACCGCGAGTTCGGGTGCGCGGCGTTCTCCCCGTTGTCCGGGGTCCAGTCGCGGCCCTTCCAGTCGGTGAGGTGCTGCGGGTCGCCCTCCATGTCCTCCCACCAGACGTCGCCGTCGTCGGTGAGGGCCACGTTGGTGAACAGCGAGTTGCCCTTCTCGATGGTCTCCATCGCGTGCGGGTTCGTGTTCCAGTTGGTGCCCGGCGCGACGCCGAAGAAGCCGGCCTCCGGGTTCACCGCGTACAGACGACCGTCCTCGCCGAAGCGCATCCACGCGATGTCGTCACCGAGGGTCTCGACCTTCCAGCCCGGGATGGTGGGCCGCAGCATCGCGAGGTTGGTCTTGCCGCAGGCCGACGGGAACGCGGCCGCGACGTAGTAGACCTTGTCCTCCGGCGAGATCAGCTTCAGGATCAGCATGTGCTCGGCCAGCCAGCCCTCGTCGCGGGCCATCGCCGAGGCGATGCGCAGCGAGTAGCACTTCTTGCCCAGCAGCGCGTTTCCGCCGTAGCCGGAGCCGAAGCTCCAGATCATCCGCTCTTCGGGGAAGTGCGTGATGTACTTGGTGTCGTTGCACGGCCACGGCACGTCCTGCTGCCCCGGCTCCAGCGGCGCGCCCACGGAGTGCAGCGCGGGTACGAAGTCGCCGTCCTCGCCCAGCCGCTCCAGGACCTTCGCGCCCATCCGGGTCATGATCTGCATCGACACCACGACGTACTCGGAGTCGGTGATCTCCACGCCCAGCTTCGGCGGCTCGGCGTCCAGCGGGCCCATGCAGAACGGGATGACGTACATCGTGCGACCACGCATGCAGCCCCGGTAGAGCTCCGTCATGGTCGCCTTCATCTGGTTGGGGTCCATCCAGTTGTTGGTGACCCCGGCGTCCTTCTCCTCGACCGAGCAGATGTAGGTGCGCTCTTCGACGCGCGCCACGTCCGAGGGGTCCGAAGCCGCGTAGAACGAGTTCGGCTTGTTCGCCAGGCGGGTGAAGGTGCCCGCCTCGACGAGACGATCGGTCATCCGCTGCCATTCCTGCTGCGAACCGTCGCACCACACCACCTGGTCGGGTGTGGTCAGCTCGGCGACCTCGCGCACCCACGACAACAGGCGCTCGTGCGTGGTCGGTGCCTGGTCGAGACCTGGGATGGTCAATGCGGTCATCGCTCCGCGTCTCCTGACTGGGCGCCACAGCCCGGATTCGCCGACGGGGTCTCCCGTCGGCCTTTACAGGGAAAGCTTCGCCCGCCCCGAAGACCGGGCGAAGTGAAAAAGGGATGCACCGAGGCTAACGGCGGATCGGGCGCGCAATGGAGATCAGCCATGTTCGTTCTCTCACAAGAACGATAAGGGAATCGATTCAGAAGCGACCTGAGTAGTGGTCTGGACGAAAATCTCGCCGTGCCGGGATCGCTTGGATCCAGAATTTCCGGCGAACCGGACGTGTTCGCGAACACCGGGTTACGCGCAGGCATCGACCGAATGGCGGTTGATCCCCGCCGCGGACGTGAAAAACCCCGCCCGATGCGCATCGGGCGGGGTGGGAATCGAGCCGAGCGGTCAGCCCCAGACCTCGTCGGAGTCCGCCGCGCCGCCGCGCTGTCCGCCGCCCGCGCCGCCCGCGCCACCGCCCGCACCGCCGCTGTGCGTGTCGACGTTGGCGGCGTGCGGCTGGGCCGCGTCGTCGAAGGTCCAGGCCGCGTCGTCGGTCGCGCCGGTCGCCTGGTTCGGGGCGTATTGGCCGTCGTCGGTCATCTTGCCCTGCTCGACCACGGTCCACTGGCCGTCGCCGGTGTGGTGCGAGATCGTCACGTCGCCGGTCTGGCTGATCTCCACGACCTGGTCGGCGGACCCGTCGCCGTCGACGTCGGTGACCAGCATGGTGCCGCCGGCCTCGGTCTCCACGACCGCCGTGTCGGCGATGCCGTCCTGGTTGGTGTCCTCGGTGGCCGGGCCGACCTGCATGTCGCCCTGCGGCGTGTCGATGACCATCGACCGGCCGTGCTGCTGGTCGTCCGGGTCGGCGCCGCCCGGGTGCTGCTGGGGCGCCTCGCCGGCCCACCCGCCGGTCTCCGCGTCGAAGCGGGCCTGCTCGACGACCACGCCATCGCTGTCGATCGACTGCATGAGGTCGGCTTGACCGTCGCCGTTCTCGTCGATGTACGCGACGTAGCCGTCGTCGGTCATCACGGCGACCGTCTCGTCGATGCCATCGCCGTCGAGGTCGTAGTTGGCCTCGGCGGTGTACTCCTCGCCCTCGACGGTGACCTTGATGTCACCGTCTCCCGCGCCGGTCTCCTCGATGTACACGTCCGCAACCTCTCAGCCGCCGATCAACTGCAAAGCCTACGACGCAGGGTAGAGGCCGCAGGTTCCGGAAATGAAGGACCTGGTCTTTTCCGGGCGCCGATCGCAACGCTCGGTGGTCGGCCCGCAGCGCAGCGGAGGCGGGCTCCACAGTCGGTCAACGGTGTCCCGCGCCACCCCCGCTATCGGTCGAAGGTGCCGTCCTTGACGGCGCCGATGAACCGGTGCCAGCTCGGCACCGGCACGGCTAAGTGCCCACCGTCCCGATCCTTCGTGTCGCGTACCCCGACGGCATCGAGTGTGAAGCCGACCTCGACGCAGTTGGTGTCGGGTCCAGAGCGGCTGGACTTCCGCCATGTCATCTCAGCTTCCATCATCGGTCGGTCTCTCCAATCTCAGCGGCCAGTACTCTGATCAGCTGCAACGACGCGTCAGAGCTCAGCGCTTGTTCTCGCAGTTCATCGGCCGCGCGTTGGTAGTCCGCGACCACCTTCTTGTCGTACAAGAAGGCGGAAGACCTGTAGTGCTCCAGGTGGACGATGGGAAGTGCCTTCGGGAAGCTCAGGTAGACGAACGGGCCGACCAAGGACGCGTTCCACTTCGAGTCCTGCGCAGGAAGCACCTGGATGTCCACATTGGCCATCTCCGCCATTGAGGTCAGGTGCAGCAGTTGCTCGTGCTGAACCTGCTGGCCGCCGAACGGGCGGCGCAATGCGTCTTCGCAGATCAAGGCATGTAGCTTCACGGGATTGCGGCGGGTGAGGATCTCGCGCCGAGCCAGCCGAAGCATCAGCCTGGTCTCGGCCTCTCCGGAGCGACTGCCCGTCATGGCCACCCGTGCGTAGTCGGCGGTCTGCAGCAAACCTGGAATCAGAAGCGGTGCGACGTCAATGATCTCCGTGGCACTTCGCTCGAAATCTATGTAACTCGCCAGCGGACGACCGCTCCCGGAGCTTCCCAGGGCCAACCAGTTCGGGTCGCCTGCCTGTCGGGCTAGATCCAGTGCGCGTTCTCGATGCTCGCCCGTGACGCCGAGTTCTTGCAGGATGCTCGCCACATCCTCTGGTCTCGGGAGCCTTGCGCCGGTCTCGTAGCGCGATATCAGCGTGTGCGATGTTCCAAGTCGTCGAGCGAGCTCGCGCACTGAGAGGTTCTGTCGCTGACGCGCTTCTCTGAGTTCTGCTCCCAGGGCGCGGGCCCTGGGACTCCCGCTACTGGTGCCAGGCATGCACCAGATCCTAGAGAGAGATCCTCACCGCCCGTAAGTGTGATTGCACACAAGGTGACAGCTTCGAGATAGTGGTGCCAGCACCACATCAAGTAAATGGCACCAGGAGGCGGGGATGTTCGAAAGTGCTGGTGTGGACTGGTTTTGGCGGCCGGTGGGGGTCGGGCGGCATGCGTTCGACGTGGCCGCGAAGCGGGCGGAGCCGTATGCGGCGGTGACGTCGTTCTGCGGCGTGGAGGTGGATGCGTGGCAGGTGCAGCGACTGCCGCGAGAGCTGGAGTGGATCAACGAGGACACCTGCATGGACTGCTGGCGGCGCATCAGCGCTCGGTGGGCCACAGGCCCGTGAGCACTTTTTGCTGCTATGGCGACACAAAGTGCACACGGGTCCTGACCAGCGGAAACGTCGACTTCAAAGGTAGGGAGAAACCATGTTCTGGCTTCAGGTGAGCACTCTGGTTCTGGTGAACGTGCTGATCGCGAGCATGTTGCTGGTCCGCGCTCCGCGCGCGCAGCACGCCGGCGCGGGTGATGGCGCGTTGAACGTGTGGCAGCTGATCGAAGAGGTCGAGGCCGAGCGACAACGGGAAGCGGAGTCCGCCGGGCGGCACTGCCTGAACACCGAAACCCTTGCGCGCCTGCGCATCTGACCGAGGCTAGGTCCGGCGAACTCCCTCCCCTCGCCGGACCGCATGGTGGCCGGGCGCTCCGCCCCCGGCCCCGGCGCCCGGCCACCCCCGGCGATCACATGTTGTGCACTGCGTCACACCGAATTGAGCTCGAGTAAGGTCGAAGTTCGAGGATGGCGGTGATCGCGTGGCTACGACGGAAGGTGTTCCCATGACCGACGGCCGGACGGCTCTCGTCACCGGTGCCACCGGAAACCAGGGCGGCGCGACCGCCCGCCACCTGCTGGCGCGCGGCTGGACGGTGCGCGCGCTGGTGCGCGACCCGGAGAAGCCCGCAGCCCGCGAGCTGCGGGATGCGGGCGCGGTGCTGGTCCGGGGCAACCTGGACGACGCCGATTCCCTGCGCGCTGCGATGGCCGGGGCGGACGCGGTGTACAGCGTGCAGGCCCTGGCGTGGGACGAGGCAGGCTTGGCCGCCGAAGTCCGCCAGGGCACGACCGTGGCCGACGTCGCGCTGGAGACGGGCGTCTCGCACCTGGTCTACAGCTCGGTCGGCGGCGCCGAGCGCGACTCCGGCATCGCGCACTTCGAGAGCAAGTTCGCCATCGAGGAGCACATCCGGCGCATCGGTGTGCCCGCCACCGTGCTGCGCCCGGTGTTCTTCATGACCAACCTGGTCAGCACCACCGGCGATGCAGGCGAGCAGGTCCTTTCGCTGCCGCTGGCCCCGGCGACTTCGCTGCAGATGATCGCCCCCGACGACATCGGCTACTTCGCGGCCACCGCGCTGGACGACCCGCAGCGCTACCTCGGCCGGCAGCTCGAAATCGCCGGCGACGAGCCGACCATGCAGCAGGTCGCGGAGACGATCCAGCGCGTCACCGGCACCCCGACCCGCTACGAACCGAGGCCGTTCGAGGGGCGGGACCGGATGTTCGAGTGGTTCGAGGAGAGCGGCTACCGGGCCGACATCCCGGCCCTGCGCCAACAGCACCCGGGGCTGCAAACCTTCGAAGAGTTCCTGCGGCGGCAGTCCTGACCGGCGGTGATCGTGCGCCGTTTTCGCGCGAAAACGGCGTTCTCCACGCCTGGGGATGACGGTTTCGCGCGAAACTGTCATCCCGCGAGCGCTCGTGGCCCACTTGCGGTCAGGTGGTTTCGGTGTAGAGGCGGGCCCAGCCTTCGGCCGTGAGATCCCGGGGCAGCGCGGGCAGGTCGCGGACCCGGCATCCCGTGACGTTGCGGACGATCTCGCCCAGGCCCCGCCCGCGACCGGTGAACACCGCCTCGACGAACCGCTGGTAGCGGCGGAGTTCGCCGAAGGGCACCAGCGGACCAGCGCGGCGCAGGATCCTCAGCACGCCGCCGTCGACCGCGGGCACCGGCCGGAACGAACGAGCGGAAACCTTGCCGCAGAGCCGGAATTCGTACCACGGCGACCATTGCGCGGTCAGCTGGTTGCCGCCCGCGGCTCGCTTCCGGGCGACGTCCCACTGCACCAGCAGCACCGCCTCCGACCAGCACCGAATGCCCAGCAGCCGTCGCGTCATCGCGGTCGTGATGCCGAACGGGAGGTTGCCGACCACCGCGTGCGGCGTGTCGGGGAAGCGGAATTCGAGCATGTCGCCCGTGATCACGTGCACCCGAGGCCACTTGCCGCGGAGCTCGTCGGCCAAGTGCGGGTCGAGCTCCACGGCCGTGATCGGCCGTCCGGTGCGGGCCAATTCGCGGGTGATGGCCCCGCGTCCCGCGCCGAGCTCCACCACGGGAACCGGCGACGGATCGAGCAGATCGGCCATGCGGCGGGCGATGCCGCGGTCGATCAAGAAGTTCTGGCCGAGTTCGCGGCGCGCACGATCGCGCGCCGAATTCCGGCGGGAAGGCATGTTGGCTGCTCCTGCGTTCGCGGACCGGTCGGAACCGGGCCCTCGCGAGCGCAGGTCAGCGTGGAATCACCGCACGACGAACCGCGCGTCGGGAAACGAGAGCCCGGACGCGGAAGGCGACGCGAAAACAGATCCGGCGCCGCCTAAGCGGAACGCAGCCGGATGAAGAAGGCACAAGCAGCAGGACAGGCCATGCGGGGAACGTAGCAACGCACGCACCACCGGCGACACCGATTTTCCCGCTCGGGTTGACCTTGCCCCCGGGGGGCGGGGTTTAGCGTTCGTCGAGGTGACAGGAATGCGGATCAGCGAACTGGCCCGGCGGGCAGGCGTGACGACCAAAGCGGTGCGCTACTACGAATCGCTGGGGTTGATCGCCCCCGGACGGCTGCCCAACGGCTACCGGGATTACGACGAGGCCGACGTACGCCTGGTTCGGGAGGTCAAGGCCCTCAGCAACCTGGGCATCCCCGTCGAGCGCACCCGGCCGTTCCTCGACTGCCTCGCGGCCGGGCGGCAGCACGCGGACGACTGCCCGGCCTCGCTCGCCGGGTACCGGGAGGCGATCGACGAGCTCACCGAGCGGATCGAAGCGCTCACCTCCCGTCGCGCGGTGCTGATCGCGCACCTGCAAGAAGCCGCCCATCGCAACAGCTGCGCGACCAGCGGAGAGGACCCGATGAACGACTACCTGAACCTGCCCGCAGACCTGCCCGTGCCCGAGGACGACGGCGCGGCGGACCACCTGCCCGGGATGCGGATGCCGCGCCTGGAACTCCCGAGCAAAGGAGGCGAGACGGTCCGCGTCGACGCGCTCGGTCCGGGCCGCGCGGTGCTCTACATCTACCCGCTCACCGGCCGCCCCGGCACCGACCTCCCGGAAGGCTGGGACTCGATCCCCGGGGCGCGTGGCTGCACCCCCGAGGCGTGCAGCTTCCGCGACCACCACGAGGACCTGCACAACGCCGGCGCGACCCGCGTGTTCGGCCTGTCCAGCCAGTCCACCGACTACCAGCGCGAGGTCGTCGAGCGGCTCCACCTGCCGTTCCAGATGCTGTCCGACCCCGCGCTGGGCCTGGCCGACGCGCTCGACCTGCCCACGTTCGAGGCCGGCGGGATGACGCTCTACAAGCGGCTGACGCTGATCATCCGCGACGGCGCGATCGAACACGTCCACTACCCGATCTTCCCGCCCAACGAGCACGCCGAGCAGGTTCTGACCTGGCTGCGGGGCAATCCTCTTCGCTGAGCACCCGGTCGCGTGAAACCATGCGGTGACCGGTGATCTTCGGAGGTGGCGGATGCGGATCTACCTGAGCGTCGACATGGAAGGCGTCACCGGCCTCGTCGACGCCCAAGACGTCCAGCCCGCCGGGCGCGACTACGAGAACGGTCGGCAGATGATGGCCGAGGACGTCAACGCGGCGATCCGCGGCGCGATCGCCGCGGGGGCAACGGAGATCACCGTCAACGACGCGCACGGACCGATGCGCAACCTGCGCTCCGACATGCTGCACCCGTCGGCCCGGCTGATCCGCGGCAAGCCCAAGAACATGGGCATGCTCGAAGGGCTCGACGGCACCTTCGACGCCGCGCTCTGCATCGGCTACCACTCGCGCGCAGGCACGTCGGGCGTGCTCAGCCACAGCTTCATGGGCCACGAGATCGAGGACATGTGGCTCGACGACCGCCCCACCGGCGAGATCGGCCTCACCCACGCCACCGCCGCCGCGCTCGGTGTCCCGGTGGTGCTGCTCTCCGGCGACGACACCGCGTGCGCGGAGATGACCGAATGGGATTCCGGCGTGCGGACCGCAGCGGTGAAGTATGCGCGCGGCCGCTTCGCCGCCGAACTGCTGCCACTCGCCGAGGCTCGCGATGCCATCGAAACCGCGACCGCCGCGGCCCTGACCGGCGAGCTCCCGGCTCCGCGGCCCGCGCCGGAAACCACGACGCTCGCGGTGCGCTGGCAGTCGGCTTCGGTGGCCGGCACGCTGCTGAACCTCCCCGGCGTCACCGGCCGCGACGACCGCACCGTCGCGATCAGCGGCCCCGTTCCGGAGGTCTACCGGCAGTTCCGGGTGTGGCTGAACGTGGCCGCTTCGCTCACCGACCAGCGGCCCTACTGCTGATGATCCGTGTCCGTCCGGATACGCTGCGTTGGGCCTTTTCGGTTGCCCCGGCACCGTTTTGATAACTCTGCGTCGCTTGTTCAGGCCTCGTTCACCTTCGCGTCCAGGAACCATCGCCTGATCGACCTAACTTCCAGATGTTCCCCGACGAGCACCTGGAGGTCCGCTTGCCTTCCCGACCGGACAGCGGGCGGGTAATCCCGCTCCCCCTGCTTTCCCACCACTCCGCGAACCGCGCCTCGGTCACCTGCAAGTACCGCTGCGGCAACGCATGCGCGCACGAGGCCCCGAACACCTCGGCCAACGCCTACTTCGGCGACATCGTCGAGAGCGTGCTCAGCCGCCGGTCCGCGCTGAAGGCGAGCGGCGTGATCGCGCTGGCCGTCGGCGGCGCAGCGGCGCTCACCGGAACCGCGACCGCCGCCCCGGCGCCGCCGGCCCGCCCCGGCAGCGGGAACGTCCCGGGCACCGACTTCACCCCGGTCGCCCCGAACACCGAAGACCTCGTGGTCACCGCCGAGGGCTACGACCAGGGCATCGTGATCCGCTGGGGCGACCCGGTGGTGGCGGGCGCGCCCGAGTTCGACTTCGGCAAGCAGACCGCGGCCGCGCAGGAAAAGCAGTTCGGTTACAACAACGACTTCGCCGAACTGGTCCCGCTGGACGGCAGCGGCAAGCAGAACCTGCTGGTGGTCAACCACGAGTACACCACCGAAACGCACATGTTCGTCGGCTACGACGAGAACAACCCGACCGAGGAGCAGGTGCGCATCGCCTGGGCCGCGCACGGCCTTTCGGTGGTGTACGTGGAGCGGGAGCAGCGCGGCGGGCTCAAGCCGAAGCCGAGCCGGTACAACCGGCGCATCACCCTGAACACGCCGTTCGAGCTGCGCGGCCCGGCCGCGGGCAGCGACCACCTCAAGACGTCGGTCGACCCGACCGGCACCAAGGTCTTCGGCACGCAGAACAACTGCGCGGGCAGCCTGACGCCGTGGGGCACGATCCTCTCCGGCGAGGAGAACTTCAACCAGTACTTCGCCAACGCCGACTCGGTCACCGACCCGGCGACCAAGGCGCGCTACGCCCGCTACGGCATCAAGGGCACCACGAGCACCCGCAAGTGGGAGAAGTTCGACAAGCGCTGGGACCTCGCGCAGGAGCCCAACGAGGCCAACCGCTTCGGCTGGATCGTCGAGATCGACCCGCACGACCCGGACTCCACGCCGGTCAAGCACACCGCGCTCGGCCGGTTCAAGCACGAGGGCGCGGCGGTCAAGATCGCCGACGACGGCCGGGTGGTCGCCTACTCCGGCGACGACGAGCGCTTCGACTACATCTACAAGTTCGTGTCGAACGGCAAGGTGAAGCGGGGCACCAGCGCCTACGCCCGCCGGCACAACATGACGCTGCTCGACGACGGCACCCTGTACGTCGCGCGGTTCGCCGGCAACAGCCCGGCGAGCGAGATCGACGGCACCGGCAAGCTGCCGTCGGACGGCGTCTTCGACGGCACCGGCGAGTGGATTCCGCTGGCCAGCGGCAAGAAGTCGTTCGTGCCCGGCTTCACCGCCGAAGAGGTCTACATCTTCACCCGCCTCGCCGCCGACAAGGTCGGCGCGACGAAGATGGACCGGCCGGAGGACATCCAGCCGAACCCGGTCAACGGCCGCATCTACTGCGCGCTGACCAACAACTCCAACCGCGGCTCGACCGGCAACGCGGCGCCGGACGAGGCCAACCCGCGGGTCGGCAACAAGCACGGCCACGTGCTGGAGGTCGACGACGACGCGACGGGCACCAAGTTCCGCTGGGACCTGCTGCTGGTGTGCGGCGACCCGAACGACGCGGGCACCTACTTCGGCGGGTTCGACAAGTCGCAGGTCAGCCCGATCTCGTGCCCGGACAACGTGGCGTTCGACCGGCACGGCAACCTCTGGATCTCCACCGACGGCAACGCGCTGAAGAGCAACGACGGCCTGTTCGCGGTGCCGGTCGACGGCCCGGAGCGCGGTCGGGTCAAGCAGTTCCTGACGGTGCCGCACGGCGCGGAGACCTGCGGCCCGGTGGTCCGGGACACCGTGGTGACCGTGTGCGTGCAGCACCCGGGCGAGCTCGACGGGGCGAGCGCGGACAAGCCGGCGTCGCACTGGCCGGACGGCGGCGACTCGCAGCCGCGTCCGTCGGTCGTGGCGGTCTGGCGCAAGGACGGCGGTGAGATCGGCCGACGCTGATCCACCTTGCGAGCGCGGGGGTCTCCGGCAGGTCCGGAGGCCCCCGTTGCGTTGTGCGGGATTGCGGGATCACCAGCACGGCTAACCTCGTGCTGTGGCGGTGTTTTCGGACCAGCGCGCTTTCGCCGCGGCGATCAGCCGCGCGCTCGCCGATGCGATGCCGGGCTCCCGGGTGTCGTTGATCGGGTCGCTGGGGGCCGGAACCGACGACGAGTACAGCGATATCGACCTCGCCTGGGTGGTGCCGGACGGCGCGGTGTCGAGTGCGGCCGATCGGCTGGGCGCGGCGCTCGGTGTGGTCGCCGAGGTCGCGTCCGTGCGGTCGGATCCGGAGTTCCAGCGATCCGCGTTGCACCGGTCGGTCTTCGCGCGGTTTCGCGGCGTGCCGTTGTTCTGGCGGCTCGACCTGCAGATCTGGGCCGCCTCGCACGCCTTCGACGCCGACGTTCCTCAGGCGAGCGGCACCGACTGGTCGCTGCCGGAAAGCGCGGCGATGAACGCGCTCGGTGCGTGCAAAGCAGTGCTGCGCGGTCGACCCGAGACGGCGGAAGGCTTGCTGTCGCGGGGTTTTCATCGCATCGGTGAGCCGGACCCGGTTGGTGGGTGGGCACAGCGCATCGCCGCGCTCGTCGATGCGGCCGCCGCTCGGGAACCGCGACTGCACGAGATCGCTTCGGACATCCATGCGCTGCTTCGCAGGTACGGCAACGACTTTCGGCTGTGGACGGGGTGAGGCCGGATGGATCTGGAGATCGTGCCGTTCGACGGCCGTTTCGCCGGGCAGGCCGCGCGACTGATCGCCGGTGACCACGCATCGACGGGGACGGACCTCGCCGACGCGGATGTGGCCGAACGCCTCGTGGCGCAGTGGCAGGGCGACGGGCCGGCCGTGGCCGCCGTGGCCCGCGGCGAACTCGCCGGTTTCATGGCGGCATCGGCACCGGCATCGCCGGGAGACCAGCTGGCCAGGATCCGCCTCCAGCAGCACGCCTCGGTGCCGGAGGGAAGGCGCGAGATCTACCGCCGCCTGTACGGGGCGCTGTCCGGGCAGCTCACCGCGGTGGGCGCCTTCGAGCATTCGGTGGTGGTCGCGGCCGCGCACCAACCCGTCATCACCTGCCTGTTCGAGCTGGGTTTCGGCATCGACCAGGTCAAGGGCCTTCGGCAGGTGGAGCCGATCGGTGCCGCCGGGGCGGTCGAGGTGCGCGAGGCCGATGCGGAGGATCTCGCGGAACTGCTGGATCTCACCGTGGAACTGCAGCGATTCCACGCCGCACCGCCGATCCTGCGCCCCGCGCTCCTGGACCTCCGGGCGATCCGGGACGACCTCAGGGCGTCGCTCGGTGACGCCGACCGGGTGGTACTCGTCGCGGCGGAGCGCGACCGGCTGATCGGGATGATCCAGGCGGGCCGCGACAACCGCTTCCCGGCCACGGCCACGATCGGCCTCGCCGTGGTGACCGCCGACGCGCGATCCGGGGGAGTGGGCACGGCGCTGGTGTCCGGCGTCCTCGGCTGGGCGTCCCGCCGCGGCTTCCGCTGCTGCGGCGCCGAGTGGTCGTCGGCGAACCCGGTCAGCGACGCCTTCTGGCGCGGCCGCGGCTTCGTGCCAGCGCGCTACACGCTCACCCGGCTGATCGACTCCCGCGTCGCCTGGGCCGACACCGGCCTGAGCTATCGCTATTTCTGAGCCACGTTGGGAAAGTGCGCGGCTCGCACCAGCGATCACCGTGCTCCGGTCTGGTCGTCAATAAGTAAACTACACGGTGCAGTTGAGTTGATGCACTGATGAGTGTAATTTCGTGGCGAGACCCAGAGGAGGATCACCATGTCCTACCCGCCAGACCGGTACCGGGGCGACACCGGCGAGATCAGCGCTTCCTTCCGCCCGGCGGACGCCGATCCGGAGCTGGTCAACCCCTCCGGCACCAGGACCTACTACCTGGCCACCGGGAAACCGACCGGCCGAACCCACGACATCGCCACCGACGGCGAATTCGGCCTCTACCACGTGGTCGACCTGGCTCCCGGCGCCGGAACCGGCACCCACTTCCACAAGGCGATGTCCGAATCGTTCTTCGTCACCGACGGATCGCTGCGGGTCTACGACGGGGCGAAGTGGCGCGAAGCGACCAAGGGTGACTTCCTCCACGTGCCCCCGGGCGGACTGCACTCCTTCTACAACGAGTCCGACGAGCCGGTGTCGTTCCTGATGCTGTTCGCACCGGGCGCCCCGCGCGAGGAGTACTTCGAAGGCGTCGGCCACATCGCGGCGCTGGACGACGCCGAGCGAGAGCGGTTCTTCGTGGAGCACGACAGCTACTTCACCGACCTGCGATCCGGCCCAAAGAGCGGCAACTCCCGGTGAGGCCCGACGTAGACTGCACGGAGTAGTGCAGTTCGTTGGAAGGGGGCTCCGGTGTCACCGACCGGCCGACCGGAGAAGCGCCGCGCCATCGAGCAGGCGGCGCGCAAGGTGTTCGGCCGCGAGGGCTACACGCGGGCCAGCGTGGACGCGATCGCCGCAGAAGCGCAGGTGTCCAAGCGCACCATCTACAACCACTTCGCGGACAAGGAACAGCTCTTCCTGTCGGTGGCGCTGGACGGGGCGCACGAGGTCACCGACGCCATCGCGCGGCTGATGGAGCTGCACCTGCGCAAGATCGTCGACATCGAGGAAGACCTCGTCGCCTTCTGCCGGGACCGGGTCGCGGCGGTGGCGGAGTTCCCGGACCACTTCGCGCTCGTCCGGACGCTGGAAGCGGAGGTGACCAGGATTCCCCCGGCGGTGCTGGAGAAGTGGCTGGCCGCGGGCCCGCAGTCGGCGCACGAGCGGCTCGCGCCGTACCTCCGCAAGATCGCCGACAACGGCCTGCTCCAGTTCGACGACGCTGAGCGGGCCGCCTTGCACCTCAACCTGCTCACCATCACCGCCGTGCTCCAGCGGACGTTCTACGGCTCGATGCCGATCCCACAGGCCGAGGCCGACGAGCTCATCGTGAGCGGCGTGCGGGCGTTCTTGCGGCTGTACGCCGCTGCTCGCTCCTGAAGCGCGCTGTGGCGTCCGCTTTGGATTTCGCGCGTCAGCCTTCGGATCGGCTGTCGGTCGATTCCCGCCGCTCCCCGCGTGGCGCGGCGCGGAGGGCGACCACCGTGATCGCCGCCGCGACCATCACGATGCCCACCACCCACAGGCCGGTCTTCTGCGAGCCGGTCGCGTCCTTGAGCGCTCCCGTGATGTAGGGCGCCGCGAACCCGCTGATGTTGCCCAGCGAGTTGATCAGCGCGATACCGCCCGCCGCTGCCGCGCCCGCCAGGAAGTTGCTGGGCAACGCCCAGAAGGTGGGCAGCGCCGCGCAGACACCGACGGCGCAGATCGTCACGGCGACCATCGCGCTGAACGGATTGCCCAGGTACAGCGCGATCGGGATGGAGATGCCGCCGAGCAGCATCGGCAGCGCGACGTGCCACACGCGCTCCCGCGTCCGGTCGCCGTGCGCGGCCCAGAGCACCATGGCCACCGCGCCGACCACGTACGGAACCGCCGTGATCAACCCCGTTTCCATCGTCGACAGGTCGGTGCCGTACTGCTGCTCGAAGCCCTTGATGATGGTGGGCAGGAAGAAGCCCAGCGCGTACAGCCCGTACGCGATGCCGAAGTACACGAACGCCAACGCCAGGATCCGCGGGTGGGTCAGCGCCTTCCGCAGCGGCCAGCCGTGCGCCGTCTCGGTCTGCGCCCGCTCGGCCTCCAGTTGCTCGGTCAGCCACGCGCGCTCCTGCGGCGACAGCCACTTCGCCTGGGACGGCCGGTCGGTCAGGTAGAACCAGGTCACCACCGCCAGCAGCATCGCCGGGATGCCCTCGACGAGGAACATGAACCGCCAGCCGGACAGGCCGAAGACCCCGTGCCCGGTGCTGATCAGCGCGCTCGACACGGTGGCGCCGATGGCGCTGGACACCGGGACCGCTGTCATGAACAGCGCGACCGCCTTCGCCCGCTGCACCGCCGGGAACCAGTAGGTCAGGTACAGGATGATGCCCGGGAAGAACCCGGCCTCGGCCACGCCGAGCAGGAATCGCAGCACGATCAGCGCGGTGGCGCTCGGCACGAACGCCATCACCGTCGCGACCACGCCCCAGGTGATCATGATGCGGGCGAGCCACTTCCGCGCCCCGAAGCGGTGCAGGGCGAGGTTGCTCGGCACCTCCAGCACCAGGTAGCCGATGAAGAAGATGCCCGACGCGAAACCGAACGCGGTCGCGGTCAGCCCCAGCTCGTCGTTCATGCCGTTCGGGCCGGCGAAGCCGATGTTGACCCGGTCCAGGTAGTTCACAAAGTAGAGCAAGATCAGGAACGGCATCAACCGCACCGCGACCTTGCGCAGGACGCGGTTCTGGGCACCGGCAGGGGCGGCGTCGACACTGCTCACTCGGGTGACCTAAGCCTCATACCCCCAATGGGTCAAGGGGTAGTCCGCTGATTGGGACGGCCGGTCGCCGGGCCGAAACCGTACGGCGATACCGTTAGGGCATGCCCGAACGCCCAATTGCCCTGGTCACCGGCGCCTCGCGAGGCATCGGTGCCGCCGTCGCCCGCTCGCTTTCCGACACGCACGACCTGCTGTTGGGCGGGCGCGACGCCAACGCGCTGCAGGAGCTCGTCGACGAGCTCCCCGGTGCCAAATCGTGGCCCGTGGAACTCACCGACCACGACGCCGTGGCCACTGCGGTCGCCGACATCGAACGGCTCGACGTGGTGGTGCACAGCGCCGGCCTGGTCGAGCTGGCCTCGGTCGCCGAAGCCTCCAGCGACTCCTGGCGGCGCACCTTCGAGCTGAACCTCTTCGCCGTCACCGAGCTGACGCGCCTGCTGCTGCCCGCGCTGCGCGCCGTGAAGGGCCACGTGGTGCTGGTCAACTCCGGTGCCGGCCTGTCCGCGAAGCCGAACTGGGGTTCGTACGCCGCGAGCAAGTTCGCGCTGCGCGCCTTCGCCGACGTGCTCCGCGCCGAGGAAGCCGGGCACGGCGTGCGGGTCACCTCGGTGTTCCCGGGGCGCACCGCCACCGACATGCAGCGCACCGTCCGAGACCAGGAGGGCGGGGCGTTCGAGCCGGACCACTACCTGCGCCCGGAGTCGGTCGCCGCGCCGATCGTGTCCGCGGTGCGGGCCACCGGCGACGCACACCTCACCGAGATCGTCATCCGGCCGTCCTGAGGCCGTTCCGCGAGGGGCCGCGCGCATGAGCCGACCCGCAGAGCCGACACTGCGCCGCGGGTACCTAGGCCCTCTGCGGGAGCCGCAGTCCCGCTGTGGCCGCTCCGGCGTGGCGAAGGCATTGGTCGCTACGCCGGAGCCGTTCCAGCCGGACGCCCTCACCGCAGTCCGAGCAGCACCGCATGCCGCAAGCGGCTGACGCCGCCTCGCGAAGCGCGTCCTGCCCCGGAACCGGTCGAAGCATCCGGTCCGAACAGGGTGGTCCGGGTTCAGCCCCGGATGTGCTGTGCGGACTTGCGTGCCGTGGCCTGCACGGTGCGCCGGTCCACGCGCGTGGGCTCGCGCTCGTGCAGCACTTCTTCACCCGCGACCCAGACGTCCCGTACGCACCGGGAACCGGCGGCCCACACCACGTTGGCCAACACCTGAGCGTCCGGCGCGTCCAGGCCCGTGGCGAACGCCGGGTTGTCGATGTCGAGGTGCACGATGTCTGCCCAGCGCCCGGGTTCCAGCGCGCCGATGTCGTCGCGGTGTAGCGCTTCAGCCCCGCCTCGCGTCGCCGCGAGCAGCGCCGCCCGCGAACTCAGCGCCGTCGCATCGCCCGTGACCGTCCGTGCGAACAGTCCTGCCAACTGCACCTCCTCCCACAGATCCAGATCGTCGTTGCTGGATGGCCCGTCGGTGCCCAGTCCCACCGGAATGCCAGCGGCCAGCATGTCGACCAGCCGTGCGGTCCCCGACGCGAGCTTCGCGTTGGATCCCGGGCAGTGCGCCACGCCCACCCCGCGGCGCGCGAACAACTCGATGTCGTCGTCCGACAAGTGCACGCCGTGCGCGGCGAGCACCCGGCCGTCGAGCACGCCGAGCTTCTCCAACAACGCGGGCACCGAACCGAACTGCTTGCGCTGCTCGGCGTCTTCGGCGGCGCTCTCCGCCACGTGCGTGTGGACCAGGGCGGCACGCTGTTGCGCGGACTCGCCGATGGTCTGCAGCGCCTCCGGCGGCAGCGTGTAAGCCGAATGCGGCCCGTACGACAGCTCCACCCGGTCGCCGGGGCCGAACCGGAGGCCGTCGGCGTCGATCCACCGGTTGATCCCGTCGACCATGCCCTGCCAGCCGCCGAGCTTCTCCAGTGCCGGCGTGGAGATCACCGCCGATGCGAACACCACGCGCGAACCGACCGCCAGGGTGGCCTCCACCACCGACTCGCCCATGAAGTACATCTCGGCGCTCGTCGTGACGCCGGCCCGCAGCATCTCGACGCACCCGAGCTCCATCCCGGCGCGGACGTCCGCCGGACGCAGCCGAGCCTCGGCGGGCCAGATCACTTCGTGCAGCCAACGCAGCAGCGGCAGGTCTCCGCCCATCCCCCGCAGCAGCGTCATCGGGCTGTGCGCGTGCGCGTTGATCAGGCCCGGCAGCAGGATTCCGCTGCATTCCCGGACGGTCGCGTCGTTCGGGCGTTCCGGCGCTCCGACCCGCGGCCCGCAATACACGATGCGACCCTCGCCGTCGACGTCCACCACGGCGTCCCGGATCACCGAGCAGCCGGGATCGCAGGGCAGAACCATCGGTGCGTGCAGGCGCAGTGCGATCGACATGCCCGCATTCTGCCCGACGCTTATCCGCCGCCCGCCGTGCTCATGACAAGCAACATGATCACCCCCGCCAGCCCCGCGATACCGCCCAGCACCGCCATGAAGAAGATGTCTTGCGTGCGCCTCGTCATGACTCCAGAATCGCCGGATTCCGGCCCCTGGACCTCGGCTGATCGGCCCGTCGACCTCGTTCGATCGGCCAGTCCCAGCTGACCGTTCGACCGACCCCGAACGGGTAGGCGCAGCAGGCGGGTTCGGCCACGCGGCAGCGCCGGTGCAACAGCGCCGCGGCTCGCCGGGCAATGCTGTTACACCGCAAGAAACCAACGGCGTGGCACGCAAAGGCGGCGCACGAGCCGGATCGGCCGGCTAAGCCGCGCCAACGCGTGCCGGGGCGGAGGTCATTCGTCCATGAGCCCGCTGCGCCAAGCCCAAGCCGCGGTCTCCACCCGGTTGCGGGCCTTGATCTTGCCCTGCGCGGAGGCGAGGTGCGTCTTCACCGTCGACAGCGACATGAACAGCTCCTGGCCGATCTCGCCGTTGGTCAGGCCGCGCGCGGTCGCCCGCACGACGTCGAGCTCGCGTTCGGTCAGGTCCACGCTCGGCGCCTGCACCGCGCGACGTTGCACCTGGGGCTGGGAGAAGTGCTTGAGCAGGCGCACCGTGATCTGCGGCGAGACCAGCGCATCGCCGCGCTCCGCCGCCCGGATCGCCTCCAGCAGCAGCGTCGGGCCGGCGTCCTTGAGCAGGAAGCCGCTCGCCCCGTTCCGCAACGCGCTGTCGACGTATTCGTCGAGATCGAAGGTGGTCACGACGACCACCTTGATCGGGTCGGTGACATCGGGGCCGGCCAGCTGCTTGGTGGCCTCCAGCCCGTCGATCCCGGGCATCCGGATGTCCATCAGGCACACGTCCGGCCGCTTCTCCCGCGCGACCCGGACCGCGTCCACGCCGTTCGCGACGTCCGCCACCACTTCGATGTCGTCCTGGGATTCCAGGATCATCCGGAAACCGGCGCGCACCAGCTCCTGGTCGTCGGCGATCAACACCCGGATCATCGCTGTCCCACTTCCCCGCTCTGCTCCGCCAACGGCAGAACTGCTTCGACGCACCAACCGATGTGGTCTCCGGGACCGGCCCGGAATCTGCCGCCCAGCAGCTCGATCCGCTCCCGCATCCCCACCAAACCGTATCCGCCCGAGCCGCCGACCGGTTGCTGGCGTACCGCCGTGCCGTCATCGGTGATCCGCGCGTAGATGTTCACCGGGTCGGCGTGGACGTCGATCTGCACGTAACTCGCGTCGAGCGCGTGCTTTTCGGCGTTGGTCAGGGATTCCTGCACCACGCGGAGGGTGGACCGGGCGACCTCCGGCGGGATCTCCCGCCCGAGGTCGATGCGCAGGTCCACAGTGGTCGGCCGGTGGTCGCCGACCGGAACCCGCCGGGTGGCGTTCACGAGGGCTTCGAGGTCCGCTTCGAGGTCGGTGGTGGCCTGCTCGGTGGCCGCCGAAGCGCCGGCAGGTTCGGCGCCGCGCATGCTCGCGACCAGGCGCCGCATCGCGGTCAGCGCTTCGGTGCCGCTGTCGGCGATGCGGGCCAGTGCGTCGGTCGCCGCCTTCGGGTTCTTCTCCGCGACCATCTGGGCCGCCTGGGCCTGCACCACGATGCCGGTGACGTGGTGCGCCACCACGTCGTGCAACTCCCGCGCCAAGGCCATCCGCTCGGCCTGCTGCGCGTCCGACACCGCGCTGCGCACGGTCTTCGCGCGCTCCGTGTCCCGCGCGCGGAAGTACATCCCGGTGCCGACCGAGATGACCAGGAACAGCCCGCCCATGAAGATCGACTGCAGGTAGTCGCTGAAATCGCTGAGCGATGACGAGGGGACCGGCATCACGAACAGGGCGAACAACGCCGAACCGACCAGCGCGGCGCCCGCCAGCACCGCGCGCCGCGGTTCCGCGTGCCTGGTGGCGTAGGTCACCAGCAGCATGCCCGCTCCGGTGGCGGAGATCGGGATCCCGCCGATCATGGCGACCTCGGTCGAGAGCCCCCAGAAGCGCATCATCAACGAGGTGAGCACCAGGGCCGTGGCCCCGAGCACCGACGCCTCGAACGGCCGGACCGGCCCGAAGACGGCCAGCACCGACATCACGACACCGCACAGCAGCAGCACGACACCGCTGACCAGCGAATCGCTCCCGTTCTTGGTGAATTCCAAGAAGACCAGCACGCTCAGCACCGCGATCACCGGCCATTGCCGGCGCACCAGCGCGCGCAGCGGGGTGTCCCGGGACTCCTCCGGCGCGGATCGGCGGCTGCGCAGGTAGATGCCGGTGCCCGCGGTGAGCATCAGCTGCAGGAAGCCGAAGCTCAGCGTCTGGCCGAACGCCATCCCCGGGTAGACGGCCGACATGTGCCCGCGCACCAGCACCGATGCGACGCAGCTCACCACCAGCACCGCGGTGACCGGAATCGCCTTGTGCAGCGGGCGGAACCGGAACAGGTACAGGACCAGCAGGAGACCCGCCAAGTTCTCGGTCGGGGTGATCGTGAGCAGCCCCAGGGAGTAGAAGTGCGCGCCGGACAGCCGGCCGACCACCGTGGTGCAGCCCAGCACGACCGCGGCCGCGAGCCCGCACCAGACCGGCGCGCGCCGACCGAGGATCGCCAGCAGCGCCATCGCGGTGATCCCCGGGATCAGCACGATGTCGTCTTCGAACAACCCCAGCGTGTTCCCCAGCCAGATCAACCCGAGCAGCCCGGCGAAGATCCACTGCTCGCGCAGGAGATCGCCGAGGCGGCGCCACCACGGGGCGGTCGGCCCGGGTCCGGGGCTCGTCGCGCTGTTGCTCACGGCTCGACCGTAACCGGTGGCCCGATTCGAACACCTTGGCCGAATGGTTCGAATGCCCTGGCCGATCGGCCGACCCCCGCGCGTCGATCAGCGGCCCCGAGGCCGATCCGGAATCCGCCGCCGGCCGCCAATCTCGAATCCAGCAGGCCCCGCACCGGTGGGGCCCCGAGATCCGGACCGCAGCCCGAACACGAGCAACCGCAGGCACGGCGAGCACGGGCCAGCACGGCGACGAACGGCGTTAGCGGCGCGAAACGAGCAGGAGGAAGGAAGATGTCGGCTTCAATCGTCGACCGGCGGCCCGGGGAGCCGTTCCTGGTGGCGCGCGGATTGGTCAAGAACTACGGCTCATACCGGGCGCTGGCCGGGGTGGACCTCGCGATCCGCACCGGCGAGGTGATGGCGATCGTCGGGCCGTCGGGCTCCGGCAAGACGACGCTGCTGCACGTGCTGGCCGGGATCCTGCGCCCGGACGGCGGCGAGGTGCTCCTGGACGGGCATCGCATCGACCAGCTCGGCGAGGCGAAGCGCAGCGCGCTGCGGCGCCACGAGTTCGGCTTCGTCTTCCAGCAGGGCATGCTGGTCGGCGAGCTGACGGCGGAGGAGAACACGGCGCTGCCGCTGCTGCTGGCCGGGGCCAACCGGAAGCAGGCGCTGGAGGGCGCGCGGGACTGGCTGGGCCGGCTCGGCCTCGGCGGGCTGGAGAAGCGGCTGCCCGGCGAGCTCTCCGGCGGTCAGGCGCAGCGGGTGGCGATCGCGCGGGCGCTCGCGCACCGCCCCAAGGTGATCTTCGCCGACGAGCCGACCGGCGCCCTGGACACCCGCACCGGCGAGGAGACCACGCAGGCGCTGTTCGCCGCCGCTGCGGCGACCCAGGCGGCCGTGGTCATCGTGACGCACGACCGGGAACTGGCCGCCAAGACGGGGCGGATCGTGGAGATCCGCGACGGCTTGATCGCGGGCGGGGTGATGGTCGGATGAATCCCGTGCAGCTGGCGCTGCGGGTGCTGCGCGTCGACTCGCGCAGCCGCCTGTCGGCGCTGCTCACCGCAGCCGGGGTCGCGGTCGCCACCGCGCTGGTCCTGTTCCTGGCGACCCTGCCGAACGCGACGGACGCTCGAATGGATCGGGCGGCCTGGATGCGCGGTGCCGCCGATCCCTCCGGCGCGGTTTCGCAGGCGAGCCTGGACTTCTTCGAGAACGAGAAGATCATCCGGCTCGACGTGTCGGGCGACCGGCCCGCGGTGGACGGCGCGCCGGGCTTCCCCGGTGCCGGCGAGGTCCTGCTGTCACCGCGATTGGCCGAGCTGGCGAAGCAGCGCCCGCCTGAAGAGCTCGCCAACCGCTTCGACGGCAACGTCATCGGAGTTCTGGACGAGACCTCGCTGAAGTTCCCGGAGCAGCTCGTCGCGGTGGTCGGGCACCAGCCGGGCACGCTGGACGCCGTCAAGGCCGAGGAATCGGGCTGGATCGCGGCCGGTACCGACGACTTCCTGCTGAAGTTCCTGTCCGGGGTGGGGATCGTGCTGCTCGCGATTCCCAGCCTGGTGCTCGTCGCGTCGGCGGCCAGGCTGACCGCCGCAAGGCGGGAGCGCAGGCTCGCGGCCCTGCGGCTGGCCGGTGCGACGCCGGGGCAGGTGGTCGGCACCGTGGCCGCCGAGACCACCATCTCCGCTGTGGCGGGTACCGTCGTCGGTCTCCTGCTGAGCTGGCCGCTGCGGTTCGTGGGGGCGCAGGTCCCGTGGGGTGGCGGCACCTGGTTGCCGAGCGACTTCACCCCGTCGGTGCCGACGGTCGTCGCGGTGGCGGTCGTGATTCCGCTGCTGGTCGTGCTGGCCGCGGTGCTGGGTTTGCGCCGGGTCGTGCAGGCGCCCGTCGGCGCGGCGATGAACCAGTCGCGGAAGGCGCCCAAGGCGTGGCGGCTGCTCGCGTTGCCCGCGGCAGCGGTGTTCTTCGCGTTCGGGCTCGCCACCGCCGAAAAGACCGGTGGCCTGACGTTGATGCTCGCGGCGCTCGCGGCGGTGCTGGTGTCCGCCTCGGTCGTCGGTCCGTGGTTGACCGGCGCGCTCGGCAAGCTGTTCGCCACCGCGTGGCGACGGCCTGCCATGCTGCTCGCGGGTCGGCGGCTGCGCAGCGACCCGAAGGCCGCCTACCGGTCCGTGTCCGGCATCGTCCTCGCGGTGTTCGTCGGGTCGATGGCGCTGACGCTGCTGCCCAGCTTCGAGGCATTCGCAGGCGGCGGACGTTCCTTCAAGGACTCCGTGCTGTACCTGGACGTTCCGTCCGCGACGGTGGCCGACCAGAAGAAGCGTGTCGTCGGCGAGCTGGAGCGCCGCGGCGCGAACGCCACCGTCGCGAGCGCGAACCAGGTCACCCTCGAGACCTCCGAGGGCGGAGAGTACGCCGGCCTGGTGATCAGTTGCCCGGAAGCGGCGGCGGTGACCCGGATGGCCGTCGGCGTGTGCGCGGGACCGCCCGCGATCCGCGCTGATCCGGCCACCCAGCTGCCTGACTCGGGGCTGCGCCTCCGGGCCTACCCGGCCCGGGACTCCAACGAGGAACCGCCGACGTTCGGGTTGCCCGCCAACGTCGTGACGCGGCCGCTCGGCGGCCAGGATCCCGAGCTGAGCTCTTCGGTGCTGATCGACCCCGATCTCGTGCCCGAGGTCGCGAACGTCGGGGAGTCCACGCTGGTGGTGAACCCGGCGACCGACGCCGACCGGGAGAAGGTGCGGACCGCGCTCGCCGCGGCACTGCCCGGCGAAAGCTTCCTGAGCCGCGAGCTGCGGCTGGAGGACCAGCAGACGATGCTGGGCGACCTCAAGCGGGTGACCGCCATCGGCCTGGGGCTCGCGGCCCTGCTCGCGGGCAGCAGCGCCGCGATCACGGCCGCGTCGTCGGTGGTCGATCGCCGACGCACCTTCGGCGCGTTGATCGCGGCGGGAACCCCGGTGCGCATGCTGGGGCGCGCTCTGCGGACCGAGGCGGCGCTGCCCGCGCTGGTCGCGACGCTGACCGCCGGTGCGGGTGGTATCGCGATCGGGGTCTCGATGCTGACCCTGTTCGGGGATGACGCCCAGGTGGTGATCAGCGGCTGGATCCTCGCGCCTGTCGTGATCGGTGTGGCCGTCGCGGTGCTCGCCGCCTCCAGCAGCGGCCCGATGCTGCGCAGGATCAGCAGCGAACCCATCGCCGACGAGTAGTGGGCGAGCGCCCTGTCAGCAACCATCCGGCCAGTTCCGCCCGCGCGGGACTGGCCGGATGGCCATCCGGGGCCGACCACATGACCGATCCGCCGGACCTGTCCCGAACGTGATGCTTGAAGAGTCGGAAGGAAAGACCAGGGAGGTCAGAGATGCTCGCCAACATCGTTTCCGGAATCGGAGCCTTCATCGCCCTCGCGGTGCTGCTGCTCATGTCGCTCAGCTCGGTGCTCCCCGAGATCATGGACCGCGTCGCGGCCCGGCGCGGTGCGTCGACGGCCGGTGCGCGGGTCAGTCCTCGGGCAGGCCGGTTCCCAGGCAACGCCGGTTCATCCGGGCCAGCACGTCGTACCGCGGCCGGCTCGGTTCGGGGGACTGGAAGCCACTCGGTGCTCCCAGCCGGGCCCGCCGGGTCGCTTCCTTGGTGACGGTGAACATCGGCCGGGAGGCACCGTTCTGGGGCGCGGAATGCAACCAGGCCAGCCGGTGCAGTGCCTCGCTGTGGTGGTCGGTGATCGTGACGCGAGCGGAGTCGAACGAGAACAGCACGGCCCGGTTGATCTCGACGATCGCCCGGTCCCGCCACAGGGTTCGTTCGGTGGAGGTGTCCATGCCCAGCCGTTCGGCCACGTGCCGGGTGACGCCGTACGCGTTCTCGTCGGCCAGGCCGCGGGTGCCGATCTCGGTCCCCACGAACCAGGTGTTGAACGGCGCGGCCGGGTACTGGATGCCGCCGATGAGCAGCTGCATGTTGCTGATCAGGGGCACCGTGTGCCAACGGAGGCCCAGCTCGACGAACCACGGGAACTCCGGGTGCTCCAACGGGACTTCCTGCACAACGTCCCGCGGAACGGTCACCGGCTTGGGGCCTTCGTGGGCGGTCTCCACCACCAGCGGCAGGTGGTCGAAGCGCCCGCGCTGGGTCGGCGGTCTCCAGCCGAGGCGCTGGGCTTCGGCGGTGAATCCGCTGTACCTGGCGTCGCCGAGCACGCCGCCGTCGGACAACGCGTAGCCCGCGTACCGGACGACCTGTTCGTTCCAGATGCACGGGCCGGGACCATCCGGCGAGTCCGGCGCGAAAACCGTGATCAGCGGCTGGATCTGGCCCGCATTGGTGGCCAGCCGGAGATGCTCGAAGCATTCGCTGGCGATCGCTGAGGCGTTGCGCAGGCCGCGAAGATCGCGGACCTTCAGCCGGCGCCACGGCACACCGCTCGTGCACCACCCGCTGTCGCGCAGCGCGACGCGCGCGCCGTAGGCGAGTTCCTCGCTGGTGTGGCGGTAGGTACCGGTGTCGGCGAACTCCTGGCGCACCTCGGCCAGGCGCTGGGACAGGGAGCCTGCCTCGGGATGAGCGTCGTGGAAGGCCCGCAGGAACTGCTCGGCCGCCGAGATATCCGTGGTCGGTTCGGACCGATCGGCGACGAGTCGGCTCGTGCCGGTGGCGTATTCGCCACCGATGTCCGGCGGGCGCTGCTGGGTCGGGATGACTTCATCACGGATATCCGTCACGGGCCGGAAGGTAGTCGCGATCACCGCTCACTCGTCACTACATGAGCCTTCTTCTTTTCGGTGAATTCACAACACCACGATCGCGCGGCAACCCACTCATCGTGACTTCTATCGACGTGCAGGTCACGGTACTTGATCGCCCAATTGAGTGAACATCTTGCTGTTCGTCGTGGATGGCCAGACCAAGTGCGGTGTCCGATCATCGCCAGCATCCGGCCTCCCGTGCGGCAAAGCTGGACGCGTGACGGCGATGAAAACGAAGATGCAGGTGTTGGAGGGCATGTACGCGGCGGAGGCCGAGTACCTGGCGGCCGGCGGGCCCGGCGAAGCGAGCTTCGAACCGCTCGCCGAATTCTTCTCGCCGCAGGTCGTCCTGCACCAGGCCGAGGCGCTGCCCTACGGCGGGAGCTGGCGGGGCCACCAGGGCATGGAACGCTTCTTCCTCGAGATGAGCCGAACCTGGGAATCGTTCGAGATGCTGGCGCAGGACTTCCTGACGCCGAGCGACACGACCGGGCCGCTGGTGGTGCTCACCCAGGTCCGAGCGCGCTCCCGGGCGACCGGCCGCCGGCTCGAATTCCCCATCCTGCAAACGATCGAGATCCAGGACGGGCAGATCATCGACATCCGTCCGTTCTACTGGGACACCGCAGAGATCGCGGAAGCTTGCACGAACGCGTGACCAGCACTCGTCCGAGCCGGTTGACATTGCGCACCGAGAGCGAAAAGCCTTGGACGCGAGGGTGAAACGCTTGCTGGGATAGCCGGATGAGCTCCTTCTGGACGGGCCGGCTCGTTCGGCTGCGCGGCATCGAGCCCGAGGACTGGCGAGCGTTCATGCGGATGGACTCGCACTCCGAGCACCAGCGATCGGCGGACACGCTCTACCCGCCGCGCTCGGCCGACGGATACCGCGCGTGGACGGCCGAGCAGTCCGCCGCGCAACCGTTCGGCGACTCGCTCCGCCTGGTGATCGAGGCGCTGGACAGCGGCGCGCTGGTCGGATCCGTCTCGACCCATGACGCGGATCCGCGCACCGGCCGGTTCTCCCACGGCGTGGCGATCGACGACCAGTACCAACGGCGTGGCTTTGCGGCCGAAGCGGTCGTGCTCCTGCTGCGCTTCATGTTCGGCGAGCGCCGGTACCACAAGTGCGAGGCGCAGATCTACGCCGACAACGAGGCGTCGCTCGCGCTGCACCGCAGGCTCGGCTTCATCGAAGAAGGCTTGCTGCGCGAACACGAATTCTTCGCCGGTCGTCACCACGACCTGGTGGTCATGGGCGTGACGGCCCCGGAGTTCGCGGAGCGGCACGGTCTCGGCGAAGCGCCTTCCGGCGACCGGCGCGACGAGGCCTAGCCGAGCAGGTTCGGCTGGTCGATCACCCAGAGCCAGGTGCCGTCGGGTTGGCGGCGGGCCACCTCGACGGTGACGCCGCCATCGGCCAGCCGCACGGAGGTGAGCGCCAGGTCGCCGTTGCGGATCGCGGGCTGCGTCTCGCCGGGCGCGAACTCGGGCTTGGCCGCCACGAGCTGCTCGTACGCCGCGCGGATCTCGCGGTGCCCGACAACCCAGCCGGTCGGGACGATCAGCACGGCGTCGGGCTCGTACAGCGCCACCAGTCCGTCGACGTCGCCGGCGTTGAGCCGTTCCAGCACGAACCGGTTTAAGTCCTCCGGCTGCGCTGCGCGCTGGCGGTCGCTGGTCATCGCGCTCGTCCCCTCTGCTCAGGCAACTCGTTTCGAGCACACGATGGCAGCAAGGTCCGACACGACAACCGATCCCAGGCGGCAGCAGCTCGCCCGCGGAACCGCTTAGACGCGCTCGAAGATCAGGTCGTGGATTTCGCGGCCCTCTTCGTGCGCCCGGTTCTCGAACTTCGTGACCGGTCGCCACTCCGGCCGCGGCGCCCAACCGCCCGGCTCGTCGGCGTACCGGTTGCGCAGCTGCGGTTCCGCCTGGCAGACCTCCAGCATCTGCTCGGCGTAGTTCTCCCAGTCCGTCGCGAGGTGCAGCACGCCGCCGGGCGCGAGCCGGGATGCGATCAGCCGGACCGAGTCGGGCTGCACGAGACGGCGCTTGTGGTGGCGCTTCTTCGGCCACGGGTCGGGGAAGTAGATGCGCACCTCGGCCAGCGACGCGGGCTCGATGTGGTCGCGAAGCAGCACGATCGCATCGCCGCGCAGCAACCGGAGGTTGGTGATCTCCAGCTTCTCGGCCCGCAGCATCAGCTGGGCCAGCCCCGGCTTGTAGACCTCGACCGCCACGTAGTTGGCGTCGGGCTGGGCGGCGACGAGCTGCGCGGTCGTTTCGCCCATGCCGGAGCCGATCTCCAGCACGGTCGGCGCGGAGCGGCCGAACCAGGCCGCGAGGTCCAGCGGGCCCTCGGGCAGCGCGGTCACCTCGGAACCCAGCTCGGGCCAGTGGCGATCCCAGGCGCGCTGCTGGCCCACCGTCATCCGCTCGCCGCGCTGGACGTAGCTGACGACGGTACGACGAAACGGAACCTGCTGGTCAGAGGCATTCACGGGGACTCAGTATCGCAAACCGGTGATGGGCCCCGACGACCGAACCCACTCGTCCGGGAGGCGGGGCCGGTGGATCACCAGGATTCGATCTGGCCCAGCATCGACACCAGGCCGGTGGACCGCTTGACCGGCACCGGAACCGGCTCGGTCTCGCCGTGCGCCGGCACCACGTTCAGCCAGCCCCGGTGCTCGTCGGTCAGCACCACGGTGGTCGGCATCCGCATCGGCGCCCGGTCCGACGGCGCGAACTCCCAGTACCCGGCCTCGCCGATGCCGGCCCAGGGCACGAAGACCCAGCCCGGTCGCGTGCCGAGCACCGCGTGCGCCTCGTCCTCGATCTCGAACGCCGCTTTCCGCGATTCGATCTCGCCGCGATCCAGCGCCCGCAGCCACCACGGGGCGGGCAGCCGACGCTTGGCGCCGTGCAGCTTGCGGAACAGTTCGAGCACCTGGTGCTCGGGCGCGGTGTGGATCCAGCTCCGCCGCAGCGATGCTGGTGTCGCCGCCTCCAGCGCGGGCGGGTGTGCTTCGGTGGCCAGCGACCATTCGAGCCTGGGCACCGGCTCCAGCTGGACGTCGTCCGTCGAACGAACTCGCGCACCGTCCTGCTGCGCGGGAACTGCCGGGATTTCCTTCGATTGCACCATCGGCCCACCCTTCTGCTGTTGAGAAAGTTGCGAGCCACGAACTCGCCCTCGGCCAGCGCATGCCCCCAAGCGACGCTGGTTCGGGACATCCCTTACTCATGCCTTACCACAGCGAATGCAAAGAATGCCGCGAGCATGTCGATTGTGTCAAAAGTCACATGTTTACAACGTGTTCGGCCCATCTGCCGCAGGTCGACTCGACAAGTCACCCCGATGCGGTTGGAGTGGGGGGGTGCCAGACCAGACGATCCAACAGGTGGAGATCGACGGCGGTGTCGTCGTCGGCGTGGACAGTTCCGCATCGTCGCTGCGCGCCTTGATCGTGGCGGCCGAGGAGGCCCGACGCCGCAGCGTCCCCTTGCACGTCGTGCGGGCCTGGAGCTTCCGGACCGCGCCGCGGCCGGCGGACTACCCGCCGAACGTCGTGCCGAGCATGGACGAGTTCCAGCAGTCGGTCCAAGCGGACACGGAACGCATCGTGGCCAACAAGCTCGGCGAACACTCCGATCTCCCGGTCCACATACACGTTGTCCACTCGCCGTCGCCGCAGGCGCTGCTGTCGGCGTCGCGGGGAGCGGACCTGCTGGTCGTCGGCCATCGCGGGCGCGGCGGGTTCGCGGGCCTGATGCTGGGCTCGGTGGCCGAGCAATGCGTCCGGCACGCGGCTTGCCCGGTCTTGGTGGTCCGCCCCAGCGTCTGACGCGGGACGCCGCGCGAGGTCTGCTGCGGGTGTCCGGAAAGCACAGGGCCCGGGCCATCCCCCGAATGACAGCCCGGGCCCTCCCCCGTCCCGACCGCCGGCGCCCCCGAGCGCTTTGCAGTCGGTCGAATTCGGTTGTGCTAGTCGGCCCCGTCGTCAGCCTCGCGCGGTGTCCACAGCGGACCCTGCGGTGCCGCACGCACCGGGAGGCGACGTCTGCGGCTCGATCTTGCCGCTGATCCTATCGGTTGACGTGATCAGACTCTCGGCCGGGCCGGGTAACGTTTTGCTATCCCGCGCCCAACTGGGCATTTCTATAGTTGATCATGAAAGGTTCCACAGCCGCTTCGGTTCTCGCTGGTCAGGCGTCGCGCCGCCGAACGATGATCAAAGCGATCACCCACAGGACCAACGCGACGGCCGCGAAGTAGGCCAGCGCGCCCCACGGGCCGAACGGCATGTCGCCCACGCCGTCGCTGCCCGAGAGGAAGTGGCCGGCGGCGTTGAACGGCATCCACTTCTGCACGTCGGCGCCGATCTTCGGGATCAGCCCGACCAGGCTCTCCACCAGCAGCGGCCAGAGCAGCAGCAGGGCGACGGCACCGGCCGTCTGCCGCAGCATGGCGCCGACCGCGACCGCCAGCACCGCGCCGATCGCGAACACCAGGCCGACCCCGGCGACCTGGCGCCAGTCGTCGCCCGTGGCGAAGGCGAGATCCGCGCCCGGTGCCAGCAGCTTCGCGACTCCCCACGAGCCGAATGCGGCCACCTCGCCGATGATCAGCGCCACCAGCGCGACGACGACGGTCTTGGCCAGCAGCGCGGCGGCCCGGTTCGGCACCGCCTGGAAGGTCGCCCGGATCGTGCCGAACCGGTACTCGGTGGTGATCGACAACGCGGCGAGCACGAGGACCACCATCAGGCCGAACTGGTAGCCGGCCTGCGTCATCGACAGCGACATCTCGTTCTCGAGCTGAGACGCGAACAGCGTGGTGAAGCCGATGGTCAACGCCAGCGCGAGGAAGGTGCACCACCACGGCGACCGGGTGGAGAAGAGCTTGATGCGTTCGACGGCGAGCAGGGTCATCGGGCCACCCCCGAGGTGTTCAGCGCGGACGCGGCGGCGCCGAGATTGGTCTGGTACTCAACGGCGTTGCCGGTCATCTGCATGAAGGCCTCCTCCAGCGAGCTCCGCTGCGCGGTGAGCTCGTGCAGGACGATCCCGTGCTGCGCGGCGAGTTCGCCGATCTGCTCGGTCTCGGCCTCCTCGACGACCAGCGTGTCCTGGGTCGTCGACCGCACGCTCAATCCCTGCGTGCTCAGGAGCTGCTGCAGCTGCGCTGCCCCCGGCGAGCGCACCAGCACGCCCTGGGTGCCTGCGTTGTCCACGAACTGCTGGGTGCTGCACTGCGCGATCAGCTCGCCGCGGCCGATCACCACGAGTTCCTCGGCCGTCAGGGCCATTTCGGAAAGCAGGTGGCTGGAGACGAACACGGCGCGCCCCTCGGCGGCCAAGCCCTGCATGAACCGTCGGATCCAGTGGATGCCCTCCGGGTCCAGCCCGTTCACCGGTTCGTCGAACAACAGGATCTTCGGGTCGCCGAGCAGGGCGGTCGCGATCCCGAGCCGCTGCGACATGCCCAGCGAGAAGCCGCCCGCCTTGCGGTTCGCGACCTCCTCCAGGCCGACCATGCCGAGGACCTCGTCGACGCGCTTCGCGGGCAGGCCGTTGGACTTCGCCATCCACAGCAGGTGGGTGCGCGCCGACCTGTTGGGGTGCACCCACTTCGCGTCGAGCAGTGCGCCCACGGTGCGCAGCGGGTTCTTCAGCTCGCGGTAGGGCTTGCCGTCGATGCGCACCTCACCGGACGTCGGCCGGTCCAGGCCGAGCATCATGCGCATGGTGGTGGACTTGCCTGCCCCGTTGGGGCCGAGGAAACCCGTGACCCGGCCGGGCTTCACGGTGAACGACAGGTTGTTCACCGCGACTTTCGGTCCGTAGCGCTTGGTGAGGCCGATCGCCTCGATCATGATCACTCCTGTAAGCCGACAATGCCGCGGCCCAACCGGGCCACACCACAAAGCGTGCCTGGTCGATCCGTGCGCCTGCATCGGCCCAGCGTCTGGACCTCGGGTCAGACCTGAGTCGTAGTCGACCCAGTCCTACAGGATGACGGCCTCAGGGGTGTCCCTGAGATCTCATCGGAACCAGCGGTCCAGGATCGCTGCCAGCCCGTCCTCGGCGACCGGCCCGGTGACCTCGTCGGCCGCGGCGCGCACGATCTCCGCAGCCTGCCCCATCGCGACGCCGCGCGCCGCCCAGCGCAGCATCTCGATGTCGTTGTCCCCGTCACCGGCGGCGAAGGTGTCCTCGCTCGCGATGCCCAGCTCGGCGCGCAGCTTCTCCAGCGCCGAGCCCTTGGTCACGCCTTCCGGCACCACGGTGACCCACGGCTCGTAGTGGTCCACGGTGTAGGTGCAGTTGGGCAGCCGTACCCCGGCCATCGCCGCGATGAGCTCGGCGGGCTCGTGATCCACCCAGTTCGCGATCAGCCGCGGCACCGGGTGGTCGACGAGTTCGTCCAAGGTGGCCAGCTGCTGCGGTCCGTGCAGCTCGTCCTCGGGGAACTTGCTGGTCACCAGGCTGCCGGCGCCGATGTCCTCGCTCGCGAAGATCGCCCCGGGCAGCCGCCTGGTCAGCTCGGCGAGCACCGGCCCCGGTTCGAACGTCTCGATCGACACGGGCTCCCGCGCCGCCACGTCGACCCGCACCGCTCCGTTGGAGCACAACGCGTCTCCGCCGGTCAGCTCCAGCTCGTCCAGGATCGGCAGGGTGCCGAGCATGCTCCGGCCGGTCGACACCACGACCTGGGTGCCCGCTTCGACGACGCGGCGCACCGCGGCCTTGACCTCGGCGGAAATCGCTTGGGTGGCGGGGTCGAGCAGGGTTCCGTCGATGTCGAGGGCGATGAGTCGGGGTTTCCACGCGGCGTCGCTCACCACCGCAGGCTAGCCGTCCACCAGCGCGTTCGTGGGTCGCTGGAGGCGCAATTCACGCCTCGCCCGGTTTGACCAGACCGGTTTCGTAGGCGAGCACCACGGCCTGCACCCGGTCGCGAACGTCCAATTTGGACAGGATGCGGCCGAGGTGGGTCTTCACGGTGGCCTCGGACAGGAACAGCGCGCCCGCGATCTCGGCGTTCGACAGTCCTTTCGCGACCAGCACCAGCACCTCGCGCTCCCGCTCGGTCAGCACGTCGAGCACCGACGCGTCCCGCAGCTGGCCGCCGCGCTCACCGAGGAACCGGTCGAGCAGCCGTTTGGTGACGCTGGGCGCGACCACCGCGTCGCCGCTGGCCACCGAGCGCACCGCTGTGACCAGGCTCTCCGGCGGGGCGTCCTTGAGCAGGAATCCGCTGGCTCCGTTGCGTAGCGCGGAAAGCGCGTACTCGTCCAGGTCGAAGGTGGTCATCACCAGGACCTTCGCGCTGTCCGCCGCGACGATCCGGCGGGTCGCCTCGACGCCGTCGAGCACCGGCATCCGGACGTCCATCAGCACCACGTCCGGCCGCAGCCGCTCGGCGAGCCCGATCGCCTCCTCGCCGTTGCCCGCCTCGCCGACGACCTCCAGGTCATCCTGCGCGTCGAGCACCATCCGGAAGCCCATGCGCATCAGTTCCTGGTCGTCCACCAGCAGCACCCGCACCATGCCGTACACCCTATCCGAGCTGGGGTTTCGGATTTCTCAGCGACCTTTCTCGGCCGATGCCCCAGGCTGCGCGTCCGGATCGAGCGGCAGCACCGCGCGCACCCGCCAGCCGCCCTCGGGCCGCGGACCGGCCTCCAGCGTGCCGCCGTAGACCGCGGCGCGCTCCCGCATGCCGATGATCCCGTTGCCGCCCGAGGCCAGCCCGGACGGCTCCTTCCGGATGCCGTCGTCCAGCACCTCGATCTCGATGCGCTGCCCGTCGTTGTCCACCCGGACCGAGGCCGTGGTGCCCGTGCCGCCGTGCTTGACCACGTTGGTCAGCGACTCCTGCACGATCCGGTAGACGCTGAGCCCGATCCTGGTCGGCAGCCCGGCGAAATCGCCGGTCAGCTCCATCGACACGGCGAGCCCGAGGCCGCGCACCCGGTTCACCAGGTCGCTGAGGTCCGCGGCGGTGGGCTGCGGGATGCGGCCGGGGTCTTGCTCGTCGCTGTCGCGCAGCACGCCGAGCAGGCTCCGCAGTTCGCCGAGGGCCTCGCGGCCGGTGCTGCCGATCGCCTGCAACGCGCGCTCGGCGAGATCCGGGTTGCTGCGCAGGGCGTATCCGGCGCCGTCGGCTTGCGTCACCATCACGCTGACCGAATGCGCGAGGACGTCGTGGATTTCCCGGGCGATCCGGTTGCGCTCCTCGGCGACCGCGATGCGCGCCTGCTGATCGCGTTCGAACTCCAGGTTGCGCAGCCGTCTCTCCACCTCGGCGTGGTACGCGCGGCGGGCGCCGATGAACTCGCCCAGCACCCAGCAGAAGCCGGCCAGCATGACGAAGAAGAGCACCTGGACGAAGATCAGCTCGGCCAGGTTCCCTTCCCGCTGGCCGCCCGTGAACAGCCGCGCCAGGTAGAAAGCGCCGGTCAGCGCGGTGTAGAGCGCCGCGATCCGGCGTCCCTCGGAGGCGACCAGGGTGTAGATCATCATGCACGGCGCGATGAGGGCCACCGTCGAGCCCGGGCCGGTGTTGGCGACCGACATGATCGCCATGCCGAGCAGCGCGACGTACGCCGACCGCACCGGCCAGATGCGCCGCACCGCCAGCGGCACGGTCAGCAACACCCCGGCCACGGCGTACAGCCAGGCGGGCATGCCGATCGAGGGCTTGCCCTCGTCGAGCTCTCCCAGGTGCACGAGCAGCATGAAGGTGGCGATCCCGCTGTCGCCGACCAACGGGCGCGCCCGCAACCAGAGGCTCAGTTTCCGCACCTAGCGAGGTTATGCGCCGCATACGTGGTCCGGCGTCATCCCACGGGCTCGACCCGGGTCAGCCTCAGGTCGCACCCGCGCGGAGGCGTCCCGGCTCGGGCGGGGATCCGACCGCGGCCCGCTGGGCCGGTCGTGATCGCGCGCACTTGGTCCGGTTCGGTGTGGGTGCGTGGCAGGATGTAGCGCGCAGCGAGATCGCACGATCGGGAAGGTCGGACTTGAGTACGGCAACCGAGCAGCAGCACTGGCCTGGCCCGCTATCCGCGGCGGTCGCCCGGCTGTGCACCGGGTTGCAGCCGCAGGTGTCCGAGCGGACCGCGGCCGGCTTCGCCGAGGTGCTGCGCAGGCTCTCCGCGCCGCTGCAGGTGGCCGTCGCGGGCCGGATCAAGTCCGGCAAGTCCACGCTGGTCAACGCGCTGATCGGGCGCCGGGTCGCGCCCACGGACGTGGGCGAGTGCACCCGGCTGGTCACCCGCTTCCAGTACGGCACCGTGGACCGCGTCGAGGTCGTATTCCACGACGGAAAAAAGCAGGCCGTGCCCTTCGACGCCGACGGCGGCATCCCGGCCGACCTGGGCGTGGACATCGACGAGGTCTCGCACCTGGAGGCCTACCTGACCAACGCGGTGCTGCGCGACCTGACGGTGATCGACACCCCCGGGCTCGGTTCGCTGGACGCCGCGTCCGTGGCGCGCACCGAAGAACTGCTGGGCACCCGCAAGGAGGACGCCGACGACGCCGACTCCGATCTCGATCCCGTGTCGCGCAACGCGGTCGCGGGCGCCGAGGCCGTCCTCTACGTGGTGACGCAGGGCGTCCGGGCCGACGACGAGCAGGCCCTGGCCGCGTTCACCGCCGCCACCGCCAGCCGCGAGGCCGGGCCGGTCAACGCGATCGCGGTGCTGAACAAGGCGGACACCATCGAGCCGAGCTCGGTCGAGGACTCGGGCGGCGAGGTGTGGAAGGCCGCGTCGCTGCTCGCGGAGAAGCAGGCCCAGCTGCTCAAGCCCAAGGTCGCCGACGTGCTGCCGGTGATCGGCCTGCTCGCGGAGACCGCCGAATCCGGCGAGTTCACCGCAGCCGACGCGGAGGCGCTGCGCGGCCTCGCCCAGCTGGACGAGGCGACCCGCGAAACCCTGCTGGTGTCCGCGGACCTGTTCACCAGCTGGGAGTGCGACGTGCCGGCCGGCACCCGCAACCGGTTGCTGGAGCGGATGGACCTCTTCGGGATCCGGAGCGCGCTGGAGGCGATCGACGCGGACCCGGAGATCACCGCGGGCGCGCTGCGGCGTCGGTTGCTGGATTCCTCCGGGCTGGCTTCGGTGCTGAACCGGCTGGACACGGTGTTCCGGGCGCGGGCCGACGGGATCAAGGCCGCGGCCGCGCTGGCCTCGGTGACCGCGCTCGCCCACGCCTCCGGCGACCAGGGCGAGCGGCAGCGGGTGCACGACGCGATCGAGGTGCTGCTGGCCAAGCCGGAGGCGCACCAGCTCCGGGTGCTGGAGGCGCTGACGCTGGTCGCGGCCGGTGCGGTGGCGATGCCCGTGGACCTGGCCGAGGAAGTGATGCGGGTCGGCAGCAGCAACGACGTCGGCGAGCAGCTCGGCCTGCCCGGTCGGCACCGCAAAGAGCTGACCGACTACGCGCTGGAGCGGGCGAACTGGTGGCGCTCGTTCTCGTCGTTCGGCGCCACGCCCGCGCAGAGCCGCATCGCGCACGTGGTGCACCGGGCGTACTTCCTGATCTGGCAGCAGTTGCGGTCCGGGTGATGGCGATGCGGGGCTGGCGACGCAAGAATTCACCTGAAAGTGGAACCGGTGGTGTTCCCGACGCGTCCGATCCGGACGAGGGCACGGCAGTTGCCCCGGACGCCGACGCAGAGGTGGGAACCGACATGACCGCCGTGACCAGCGATGTCGTCACGGATCAGCTGGATCGCGCGCTGACCGAGCGGGCGACGCTGATCCAGCTGTGCATGTACGCGATGGACCGGGCGCGCAGCGCGGGAGTGGTGGAGCGGCTGTCCGAGGGGCTCAGCGGCATCGGCGTTGCGGCGTTGCGGCCGGACGGCACCCGCTTCGACCCGGCGCACCACGAGGCCGGTGGCATCACGCTCACCGACGACCCGGCCCTGGACGGCGTGATCGCCGAGACCGAGGTGCTGGGCTTCGCCGACCGGGACCGCGTGCTGCGCGCCCCGGTGGTGACCGTCTACCAGCTGCGGCAGCAGTGATGCCTGCCGCTCCGACGATTTCGCGGGGGACCGCCGTCCGCGGCGGGATTCGAGAGGAGCGAGGCGCATGACTGCACCGGGCGTCGCGGTCACCGTGGGCCTGCCGCAGCAGGTCAAGCAGGCCAGGGAGAAGCTGCACGGGTTCCTGCGGGAGGCCGACCCGACCGCCGCGGAGTGGGTCGAGCAGGTTCGGCGCGGCCGCCAGAAGACGCCCAGCGTCGTGGTGGTCGGGGAGACCAACCGGGGCAAGAGCTCGCTGGTCAACGCCCTGCTGGAGCACCCGGGACTGTCCCCTGTGGACGCCCAGGTGGCCACCAGCACGTACCTGGAGTTCACCCACGGCGAGCAGTGGGCGGCGCACGCCTGCTACCCCGGCCAGCAGGAGCCGGTGCCGTTCGACCTGGCCGAGCTGCCGAACTGGGCCAGCGCGGGCCGCGAACTGCCCGAAGGCCAGCTGCCGCCGCGCTACGTGCAGATCACCGCGCCGGTCGACGCGCTGGCCCGGGTGACCGTGGTGGACACGCCGGGAGTCGGCGGGCTGGACGCCCTGCACGGCGAGCTCGCGATGGAGGCGGCGGCCTCGGCGACGGCGCTGCTGTTCGTCGTCGACGCGTCGGCCCCGTTCACCCGGGGCGAGCTGGAATTCCTGCAGAAGGTCGCCGAGCGCGTCGAGACCGTCGTGTTCGCGCTGGCCAAGACCGATCAGCACCGCGGCTGGCGGCAGGTCTTGGAGGCGGACCGGAAGCTGCTGGTGGAGCACGCCCCGCGGTTCGCCGACATGCCGATCTTCCCGGTGTCCGCCCGGATGCAGGAGCTGGCGGAGAAGGCGCCCAGCGAGCAGGCCGCGGACATGCTGCGCGAGAAGTCCGGCATCGTCGAGCTGCGCACCGAGCTGGAGCGGCTGATCGGCGGGCGGGCCGCGATGCTCGGCGAGGCCAACACGATGCGGGCACTGTCCACTGTGCTCGGTGAGCTGGTCGCGAAGCTGTCGACGGAGAAGCGCGCGCTGACCGTCGGCGAGGACGAGGCGGAGTCGCTGCGCGCGCGGCGCGACGAGCTGTCCACCTCGCGGCGGTCGTCGACGCGCGGCTGGCAGGTGAAGCTGCGCGGCGAGATTCAGCGGACCCGCGTCGAGACCAGCCACGAGGTGGCCCGCCAGGTGCGGGAGGTGCAGAACTGGTTCCGCCGGGCCATCGACAGCGCGGACCGCAACCAGCTCGCTGAGCTGCCCCGCCACGTCGACGCGGCGTTGCAGATGGCGTCGACCCGGGTGGCGGCGACGCTGTCGGCGCGGCTGGCCGCGGTCGCCGAGCAGTCGTTGAAGGAGCTGTTCTCCGCCGAGGAGCTCGACGTGATCCGCTCGCAGTTCGCGCGCGGAGCGCAGGCGCCGATCGCGTTGCGGCCGCCGGACAAGCGGCCGCCGACCGCGGAGGACAAGCTCCTGGTTTTCATGGGGGTCTCCGGCGGGCTCGGTGTCGGCCGGGCGGCCGCGATGCCGCTGGCGGGCCTGGGCATCGCGGCGCTGAACCCGGTGGTGCTGCCGGTGACGATCGTGCTCGGTCTCGGGGCCGGCTGGTGGATGGCGCGGACCCGCAAGCACGCGGCGGACAAGCAGCACCTGAAGCAGTGGCTGACCGAGGCCATCGCTGATGCCCGATCGGCGCTGGACCAGCTCGTGGCGGAGCAGCTGATCGAGGCGGAGCAGCAGCTGTCGCTGGCCCTGGACGACGCCCTGACCAGGCGGATCGAGGCCATCGAGGGCGAGCTGCGGGAGGTGGACAAGGCGCTGAAGATGGACGCCGCGGAGCGCAGCCGGCAGCTGCAGACGGTCAACCGGCGCCTCACCGAGGCGACCGCCGGGCGGGAACGCGCCGAGAACCTCCTGGGCAGCATCCGGAACCTCCGCGACACCGCCTCCTGAGCCGGGGCTCACCACCCGTGCATACTTTTTGTCGCAATAGCAGCAAAAAGTACGCACGGGCTGTGGCGTGGCCTGCGGAGACGGCTCAAGTGATCTGAACGCACGACCGAGCCTGAAACGTCGTTGCGGTGCCGGTGACCGGGCGCGTGGGGTCGGGGGTATCGCGCCCGGTCACCGGGGTGGGCCGGTGCGGGTGGGGGTTGGGGGAGGTCGCCGCACCGGCCCTGCTCGGGAGGTTTGGGCCGTGAGTGTTTTGGGGTGTTCTAGCGCCCCAAAACACTCACGGGCCGTTACGGGCGCAGGTGGTGGCGTCCGGTGGGTTCGTCGGGGTCGGTGGTGGGGAATTCTGGTGGTATGCGGGGATGTTCGCGTTCCGGCCCGTGTTCTTCTTCGCGGGTTTCGGCTTCGATGTCGGCTATGAGGTGCCAGACCGTGTAGGCGCCTTCGCCGCCTCCGGCGTGCTGCCCCGTTGTCGCGAAGGCGATGGTGCGTGCGGGGATCTGGGTGGTGAGCATGGCGAGGATCAGCAGGTTGAACAGGACGAACGTGCTGAGCTGGATCCAGAACATGTTTTTCTCCTTGTCTTGGAAGTTGCTGTTTTTGCTGCTCATTGCCCGTGAGTGTTTTGGGGTGTCATAGCGCCCCAAAGCACTCACGGGCCTGTGGCCCACCGGGCGGTGATGCGCCGCCAGCAGTCCATGCAGGTGTCCTCGTTGATCCATTCCAGCTCCCGTGGCAGTCGCTGCGCCTGCCACGCTTCGACCTCCACGCCGCAGAAGGAGGTCACCGCCGCATAAGGCTCGGCCCGCTTCGCGGCCACGTCGAACGCATGCCGCCCAGCCCCCACAGGCCGCCAAAACCAGTCCACGCCAGCCTTTTCGAACATCCCCGCCTCCTTGTCTCTGGGACAAAGATGCCCCGAGGTTTGTCCCAGAGACAAGCCATATGACCACATTGAGTGATCACTTGACCATCTAGAGTGAAGACATGGCGAACACCGCGAAAGCGCGCGGACTTGGCGCAGAACTCAGGGAACTCCGCAAGGAAGCCGGGCTCACGGTCCGTGGACTCGAAGAGCGGCTGAGCTTCTCGCGTTCAACCATCAGCCGCATCGAACGCGGCGACAAGGTACCGAGCGCCGAAGATCTCGGCGCAATGCTCGCCATCTACAACGTGACCGGCAAGCGCCGCAAGGAACTCGTCCAGATGGCCAAGGACGCCGATGAGCCGAACTGGACCGAGATCGGTGATCCAGGCATCCCGCGCCAACTCGCCGCGCTGCTTGAGTTCGAGCGCGAAGCGACCCGCATCAGCATGGTTGCCCTGAACAGGATTCCCGGCCTGCTTCAGACCAGGGACTACGCGCTGGCCGTTCTTCAGTCTGGCGGGATACCGTCTGAACAGATCGAAACCTTGGCACGAGTCCGGATAAGCCGCCAGGAGATTCTCACCCGAGCTAACCCCGTGGAACTCCTTGTACTGCTTGACGAAGCCGCGCTACGCAGGCCGGTTGGCGGCAGGGCGATCATGGCCGACCAGACCAGGAAGCTCTTGAAGGCGACCGAAACCGAGAACGTGGTCGTTCAAGTCCTTCCTTTCGATCTCGGCGGACACATCGGCCAGGACGGCTCACATGTCATCTACGAGTTCGCCAAAGCGGACCCGATCGTCCATCTGGAGCACCGCCGCTCAAGCCAGTTCCTCGACGAGGTCGCGGACACGAGTGACTTTCGCAAGGTCACGGATACGCTACGCGAGCTAGCACTCAGCCCTTCTGAATCGGCTGCGCTGATCACGGCGTACGCCGCCGACTTGGAGGAATGATGATCTTCGAGTTCACCGGCTGGCGAAAGTCCAGCCACTCCGGCACTCAAACCGAATGCGTCGAGGTTGGGGTCGGGGTCGGTGCTGTTGGGATCCGGGACACCAAGGATCGGGACGGTGGGCACTTAGCCGTGCCGGTGCCGAGTTGGCACCGGTTCATCGGCGCCGTCAAGGGCGGCGTCTTCGACCGCTGAGGGCCTGGTCCAGCGGCGCGGAAGTGCGCTGGTGGGGCGGTTGGGTTTCTTGAGGTCGGGCTCGGCTGATCGGCATCGCCGCAGGTCGCGGGGTGTGGTATCAGGTAGCGGTCGCTTCGGCGCAGTTCGGGGAGGAGGCCGTGATCGTGAGGACTCGTTTCGCTCCCTTGGTCTCGTTGGTCGCCGTTGCCGTCCTGGCGGCCGGAGGGTTCGCTTCGGCTGAGCCGCGCTGGGCCGCCTCGTCCACCGCGGCCGTGCATCCCGGCGTGCAGACCGTGACCAACTCCGCGCAGTGCACCTCGAACTTCGTGTTCCAGGGCGGATCGAAGGTGTACCTAGGGCAGGCCGCGCACTGCGCCAGGACCGGCGGCGTCGAACAGACCAACGGTTGCACTTCGCCGTCGCTGCCCATCGGCACCCAGGTCCAGATCACCGGCGCGAGCAAGCCTGGCGTGCTGGTCTACAGCTCGTGGCTGACGATGCAGGCGATCAAGGAGAAGGACGCCGACGCCTGCGCCTACAACGATTTCGCGCTGATCCAGCTCGACGCGGCCGATGTCGGGAAGGTCAACCCGAGCTTGCCCGTGTGGGGCGGTCCCAGCGGCCTGAACACCGGCGGGCTGCAGCAGGGCGACCTCGTGGTGACCTACGGCAGTTCGAAGCTGCGGGCCAGCGTCAGCGACCTGAACGCGAAGGCGGGCACCTCGCTCGGGGATTCCGGCGGCGGCTGGAACCACACCATCTTCACGGTCACGCCGGGCATCCCCGGCGATTCCGGCAGCGGAGTCCTGGATTCGTCGGGGCGCGCGGTGGGCGTGCTGTCCACGTTGAACATTTCCGCGCAGAACTTCGGGAGCAACGGCGCCGGCGATCTAGCGCGCGAGTTGAACTACCTGCACGCGCACTCGTCGCTGCGAAACATCTCGTTGGTCACCGGAACCCAGGAATTCCGCACCGCCCGGTGACTTTCAGATGGCCCGCCACCAGGGCTCGGCTTCGGTGTTCGGGAACATGCCCTCACCGAGGACCACCCGGAACGGGTTCGGGCCGATCACCGCCCAGGCGTGCTTCGCCCGCTCCGCCGGGAAGTCCGGGCTGGTGACCAGTTCGAAGAGGTCGTCGAAGGCATCCGAGAACAGCTCGCTGAGGTGCTCGCCGAGCCGGTCGTACGCGCCGTTGCGCAGATGTGCGGCGAGCGCGTCGAGATCGATCTCGTCGAGCATCTGAGCCGTGGACGGGTCGTCGGTGAGAAGGTGCTCGGCCGCTGCCAGGCAGAGCTCGCGCAGCTCACCGGAAACCTCGACGACGGACGGCATCGTGCTGAACGCCGCCATCAGGTCGCCCGGGTCCTGGTGCGGGAGGCCCTTCGCCTTGCCGTGGCAGTACGGCACGAACTCCGGGAACTCCATGGCGTGCGCCGCCTGCGCCACGCGCAACCAGAACTCGGTCGGCAGCTCGTCGGCCCGGCCCGCCTCGTCGGCCCAGTGCCCGACGAAGTGCAGCGCGTTCATCCAGAAGTGGTTGTACCCGTCGTCGATGCACTCCGCGATCTCGACGGCCTGCCCGCTGTCGTCGAGCAGCGACTCCGGTACGAGTTCCGTCGCCGCGGTCAGGTGCTCCACCAGGTTCCCCTCCGGGAACACCAGGTCGGCGGTCAGCCAAGTCGGGTACATCCGTCGCCTCTCTCCCGCTGCCGACCGCCCCGCGGGCCGGCATGCCGAGGTTGAGACGCGCCACCACGCGCCGCAGTTCCGCTGTTATGCCGGCCGCGCCGCGCCGCCGGTCAGGGGCGCGGCGCGGCCGGGACGATCAGCGCCAGACGGCCACCACGGAGGGACGGGGTTGGCTGGTCCCGCCGTCCGGCCAGTGCGAGACCGGGTTGTCGGCGTTGGCCCCGTCGACCTCTCCCGGGTGCTGGGCCGAGACCATGATCAGGTCGTCCTCGATGATCGGACCGCAGGCTTCCGCACCGCGCGGGACGCTGAGGAACTGCATCACGTGGCCTCGCTCCGGGCCTTCCAGCGGCACGGCGTAGAGGCCGTCGTTGGCGCCCAGGGCCTCCGACGAGTCGGTGGTGATCCAGAGGTTGCCGTGGCTGTCGAAGGCCACGTTGTCCGGGCAGGCGATCGGGCTGACCTGGGACTTGTCGAAGCCCGCGAAGTAGGTCGCCGGGTCGTTCGGGTCGCCGCAGACCAGCAGCAGGCGCCAGGCGAAGCGGGTGTTCGCCGGGTCGTCGTCGAGTTCCAGGACCTGACCGTGCTTGTTGCCGTTGCGCGGGTTCGGCTCGTCGGCCGGTGCCTTGCCGGTCGCCCCGCGGTCCGAGTTGTTCGTCAGCGCCGCGTAGACGCGGCCGGTCTTCGGGTGCGGCTGCACGTCCTCCGGGCGGTCCATCTTCGTCGCGCCCACCTTGTCGGCCGCGAGCCGCGCGAAGACGTAGACCTCTTCGGCGGTCATGCCGGGCACGAAGCTGGTTTCGTTGTGCGCCAGCGGAATCCACTCGCCGGAGCCGTCGAACTCGCCGTCCGCCGGGAGCTTGCCGGATCCGTCGATCTCGTCCGGGCTGTCGCCGGTGAACTTCGCGACGTAGAGCGTGCCCGAGTCCAGCAGCGACATGTTGTGCCGCCGGGCGTGCTTGCTGCGGCCCGGTTTCATCCGCTGGTCCGAGACGAAGCGGTAGACGTACTCGAACTTCTCGTCGTCGCCCATGTACGCCACGACCCGGCCGTCGTCGGCGACCCGGATGTTGGCGCCCTCGTGCTTGAAGCGGCCGAGGGCGGTGTGCTTGACCGGCGTCGATTCCGGGTCGTGCGGGTCGAGTTCGATGATCCAGCCGAACCGGTTCGGCTCGTTGACCTGCTTGGCCAGGTCCCAGCGGGAGTCGAAGCGCTCCCACTTCCGCTCGCTGGCGGCGCCCTTGATCCCGTAGCGCGCCAGCCGCTCCTTGGTCGCCGGGTCGGTGATCGAGTCGGCGTTGGCGAAGTAGAAGTGGATGTTCTCCTCGCCCGAGAGGATCGTGCCCCACGGGGTCACGCCGCCGGAGCAGTTGTTCATGGTGCCGAACGATCGAGTGCCGGTCGGATCCGCCGGAGTTCTCAGCAGTTCGCTGCCCGCCGCCGGGCCGCGCAGCTCGAACGGGGTGTTGAGGGTGATCCGCCGGTTCAGCGGGTCGAGCACCGGCTTCGGCGCGCCGTCGCCGGTTTCGAGCACCACGACCGACAACCCGTGCGCGGCCCAGGCGACCCGGACCTGCTGCTCGGTGGGGTTCTCCGGGTCGTAGCCGCGGAAGAGGAACTCCTCGGAGGTGTACTCGTGGTTGTTCACCATCAGCCGCCGGTCGTCGTCCAGCGGCAGCAGCGCGCAGAAGTCGTTGTTGTAGCCGAACTGCCGCTCCTGGGCTTCCGGGGTCTGGTCGTCGAAGTCGAACTCCGGGGCACCGGGCAGGATCGGGTCACCCCACCTGATCACGACCTGCTGCTGGTAGCCCTCCGGCACGACGACGGCGTCTTCGCTGTTCGGCCGCACCGGCGTGAAGTCCAGCCCCGGCGGGCGGCCGGGCGCGGCGACGGCGGGCCGTCCGGCGAGGCCGGGCAGCACCGCTGCGGAGGCCGCGACCACCGCACCGGCGCGCAGCAAACCCCGGCGGGACAGCACGTTCTGCAACAGGTCGCCGAAGTACTGGTTCTCCGTCGGGTTCGGCGGGTGCTCCGCGCACTGGTCGCCGCAGCGGTACCGGCAGGTCACCCGCGCCCGCCCGGCCGACAACAGCGGTAGGAGTCGACGTTCGCCCGGCTGTGCCACCGCAACCTCCCAAGCTTGATCGAGAAATGGCTAGGAGCGTATGACACCACCAAAAGAAGGCAAACACTCTTCGAAAACTCGGCGAATTCTCGAAGAGCGCTTGCTCTATCGGGTTATTCAGTTAGGGACGGGGTCAGAACTCTTCGCCGACCAGTGCGGCTTCGGCGGGAACCGAGCGCGTGTTGGCCTGGGTGCGCAGCTCCGCGAACAGCAGGCCCGCGGCGATCACGCAGAGGATCGCGCCGGCCGCGAACGGGGCGTGCTGCGAGCCGAACCACTCGGCCACGTGCCCGACCAGCGTGGCCGCGGCCGCCCCGCCGAGCCAGCGCAGGAAGTTGTAGCCCGCGCTGGCGACCGGGCGCGGCGCGTCGCTGATGCTCATCGCGGTTCCGGTGAACAGGGTGTTGAGCAGGCCGGAGGCCAAGCCGCTGAGGATCACCGCGACGACCACCACGGGCTTGGAACCGAACGTCATGACGCCGAGCAGCACCGCGAAGATCAGCACCGCGAAGATGGTGCCGCCGACCTCGCCGAGCCGCGCCGCGAGCCGCGGGGCCAGGAACACGCCGGCGAGGGCGACGCACAGGCCCCAGCCGAAGAACACCAGGCCGACCGCGATCGCGCCGAACTCCAGGACGAACGGCGACCAGGCCAGCACGATGAAGAACGCGGCGGTGTAGAAGGCGGCGCCGAGCGAGGTGCGCAGCAGGCCGCCGTGGCGGAGCGCCCGGATCGGGTCGAGCAGCCGGACCTTGGTCCGGTGGGCGCGGTCGCCGTCCTTCGGCAGGAAACCCGCCGAGAGGATCAGCGCGATCGCCATCAGCACCGCGGTGCCGGCGAACGGCCCGCGCCAGGAGATGTTGCCCAGCAGGGCGCCCAGCAGCGGTCCGGTGGACAAGCCGATGCCCAGCGCCGCCTCGTAGAGCATGATGGCGGCCCCCTGACCGCCGCTGGCGGCACCGACGATCACCGACAGCGCGGTGGCGATGAAGAATGCGTTGCCGAGACCCCACACCGCGCGCAGCGCGACGAGCTCGCCGATCGAGCTGGCCATCGCGCACGCGAGCGTCGCCACCACGATCAGCACCAGCCCGGTGACCACGGTCCGCTTCGCGCCGAAGCGCGCGCTGAACGCGCCGGTGATCAGCATCGCCAGCACCTGCACGCCCAGGTAGGACGAGAACAGCAGGGTGACCTGCTCGGGGCCTGCGTTCAGCGCCTCTGCGATCGAGAGCAGGATCGGGTCGACCAGGCCGATGCCCATGAAGGCGATCACGGCGGCGAACGCGGTGATCCACACCGCCTTCGGTTGTCCCTTGAAAACGTCGAGTAACCGAACGTCGTGCCCGGCGCTCATCGGTCGCCACCCCTCGCTGGACGGAAGCAAGTCGTTTGCAATGCTAACAAGTTTTGGTTAGCGGGACAAACGACGATGAGCGAGCTCACTATCGGTGGAGGCCCGATCAGCCGGAATCGCGGTGCTCAGGAGCTCAGGGCCGCCTGCGCTGCCGCCGCGATCACCTCCTCCTCGTGGTGTTCGGCGAGGACCGCGAGGATCTCACCTGCGCTGTTGTGCTCCGTCGTGGCGATCTCCGCGATCAGCTCGACCTGCGTGGGCCCCGGCTGCCTGCTGAACTCCGCGAGGAACAGGTCGGCGTCCTCGTCCAGCGCCGCAGCCATGCCGTCCAGGGAGAACAGCAGCTCATCGCCGGGGCGGACCACGTTCTCGGTGCTCGCGGGGCGGGACTGCAGCCACATCCGCGCCGCCGGGCCGGCCACCGGATCTTCGGCCAGCTCGCGCGCCGCCGACACGCCCTCGGCGCCGGTGTGCTCCAACAGGCCCAGCGCCGCCAGGCGGATCGCCGGATCGTCCACGCGCCGGAGCAGCTCCGACAGCTCCGCGCTGGCCTGCTTCGCGCCGCGCTGCTCGATCCACCGCGGGATCAGCACCTGCTGCACGTCGGCCGGGGTGTCCGCGGCCACCAGTGCCAGCAGCTCAGCCGGGTACGACACCAGGTCGTCCACAGTGGGCACCTGGAAGCCGAAGGCGCGCAACGATTCCCGCGCCGCCCACAGGCCCGGCGGCATCAGCTCGATCATGGTGCGATCGGCGGCGACGCCTGCGGGCACGGCGGATTCCAGCACCTCGATCTCCTCCGGCGCGGTGGTGACGTGGCAGCGGACCGCCAGCATCGCCTCCCACTGGGCGAGCATCCTGCGGACGATGCCGCGCACGGCCTCCCGGTCGCTCGGCTCGCCCGCGTCCAGGAGATCGCAGGCCATCGACACCACCAGCTCCAGCGGCACCGCGTCGGTCCGCGAGTACAGCACGCTCAGCGCGGCCTGGACGATCTCCGGCAGCGCGTCCTCGTCCTCTGCGATCCCGTCCAGCTCGGCGTGGAACACGTCGTCGATCAGCACGAAGCACTGCCAGAGCCGGGTCCACAGCAGTTCCGGTTCCGCCAGCAGGGGTTCCGCGATCAGGGCGGGCACCAGCAGGTCTCCGGCCGGCCGGAGAAGGCCCGCCCGCTCGGCCCACTCCAGCAGCAGGTCGGCCTCCTCGACGCCGAACGCCTCGCCTAGGGCCGCGACCAGGTGGTCCACATCGGACGGATCGCGGCCGGTGCCGAGCCATTCCAGGACGGCGCGCATCTGCCGGACGACCGGCGAATTCGCCGCGATGGCCCGGTGCGGCTCGACGTGGACGAGATCGACCGGCGGCAACCAGAGCGCGGGCTGGTCCGGCGGCTCCTGCGCGTCCCTGCGCTCGATCTCCTCCAGGATCTCGCCGTCGAAGTCGATCTCGCCCGCGTCCACCGCGTCGAAGAACTCCGCCGCCGACCCCGGATCCTCCGGATCGAAGCCGAGTTCGTGCATCGTCGTGTCCCAGAACTTCGCCGCCGACCACTCGGTCGGCTCCGCCATCGCCGCCAGGTAGTCCGGCACGGCCCGCTCCACCGCCCCGTGCAGCTCGGCGAGCGAGCCGGGCGAGGTGAGCAGGCCCGCCGCGGCCAGGAAATCCAGCCACTGGTGCAGGAAGTCCGGCACCAGCGACCACTTCGGCACGAGCAACCGGCGGGGTACCACTTCGACCAGGAATCGCACCAGGTCTTCTTCGGTCCAGCGGGCCAGCAGCCCGTCCCTGGTGAACTTGTCGTCCAGCAGGCACCCGGCCAACCAGCCGGCGTCGGACTCCGGCCGGCTGCGGGTGAACGCCGCGACCAGCTCGCCGCGCGCCGCCTCGAACCGACCGACCTCGCCGTGGATGAAAGCAGTTCGCATCACGTGCTCCTCTCGCTCAGGTGTGCGGATCAGGTTAGGTAGCACGCCGAGCGGCGGCGGGGAGCCAAGCGAGTTGGGTGCGCGTGTCGTGATCCCCTGAACGGGCGGTATCTAGGTATGGCCCTCGGTACATGTCCCGCTTCGGCACCAGGGTCTTTCGGCCCATGCTTTCGACACGTCCAGAAACGGACGGACCGCTCGGGAAACCGGTGGTCGAACGGCGAGAGCCGCCGGAGCGACCGCGGCCCACCCGTTCGTCCCGGCCAGGGTCGACCCCGGAATCCCAGCGGCGTTCCCGCACCAGGGAGGAGGTTCCATTTGACCGGACAGCAGCTACTTGCCCCAGCTGTCTGTTGTTCGGCCCTCCCACCGGCGAGGCGGGTGCCACCCGTCCGACTAGGCGGCAACGGAGCCGCCGCACCCACCTCGCCGGTTCACCATCCCCCGATCCCCGAAGGCCCGCGAAAAGTCGTGATGAACAGCTCTTCCGAATACCGCTCCTACGGTTGGTGGGTCGAGCACGACCCGAACTCCGACCGCACCACACTCATCATCGGCGGCCGCATCGGCGCGCTGCGGATGCCCGCCGAATTCGCCGCCCGCGTGCACCAGGTGCTCGCCATCCACCTCCAGGCCGGACCCGTGCTGGTCGACGGCGCCGACTGGGTGCTGCTCACGCAGCCCGGCGGCCGCGTCGAACTGCCCGAGGACCTCGCCGAGGTCGCCGGCGTGCCGGCCGGCGCCCGCCTGGCCCTGCCGCCGCTGGACGACCCGAGCTGGATCAGCCCGCCGCGCGCGGACCGCCCGGCGCCGAGCCGGCAGGTAGTCATCTCGGCGGCCCGCCGCGCCCGCGCCGACGCCGAGCTCGCCATGACGGCCTGAGCCCGGACCGCGATGAGCGGCTGGCGTGGAGTGAACGACCTGTTCGCCTCGGTAGGAGAGGTGAACGGCCTGTTCGCCTCATCCGCCCGGCTTCGGTGGATGCCCCGATGGGATGGAGTGAACGGACCGTTCGTCCCGATAGGCGCGGTGAACAGGCCGTTCACTTCAACTGCCCCTCACGTCACGGCTGTTCGGCCACCCAGACCGCGATCTGCGCGCGCGAGGTGGCACCCAGCTTGGCGAGGATGTGCTCGATGTGGCTGTCCGAGGTCCGCTTCGAGATCACCAGCTGCTCGGCGATCTGCCGGTTCGACAACCCCTGCGCGACCAACCGCGCCACCTCGCGCTCCCGCGGCGTCAGCCGCACCGGCTCGTCCTCGGAAGGCGCGGGCGGGCGCTCGCCGAGCGCGAACCTGATCAGTTCGTCCAGCGTGTACTCCGCCCCGCGACTGCGCTCAGCGCGGAGTTCCGGCGTCGGCAGGGCGTTTCGGATGCGCGCATCGGCTTCCGCGTGCCAGCCGAGGTAGCGCTCCAGTCCGAACAGGTAGCGGCCCAGCGGCCGCCACAGGTGCGCCACCGCCGAGCTCAGCCGGGCCGCCCGCGCCACCCGGCCCTGGGCCGCCGACACCCACGCCTCCAGCTCGATCGCCATCAGGAGCCCTGGCACGTCGTCGAACAGCTGCTTGATCCGCAGGCATTCGTGCACGTGCGCCAGCGCGCCGGGGAAGTCGCCCTGCCGCCAGCGGGCCAGCCCGAGCACCAGCTCGGCCCACGAGCGGCCCCACAGCTCGCCGTGCTCCTCGCAGATCTCCCGGCATTCCTCGCACAGCTCGACGGCTCGCTCGCAGTCGCCGCGGAACACCGCCAGCAGCGCCAGGTTCGGCAGGCTGAGTAGCGCGACCCCGTCGTGCTGCAGCATCTCCCGCCGCTCCAGAGCTTCGGCCAGCCGGGACGTCGCCGCCGCGTTCTCGTTGTGCAGCAGGTCGACCAGCCCGGCGATGTGCGAGGTCAGCGCCAGCACCGAGCCGTACTCCGCCCGCCGGGCCGCGTCCCGTGCTTCGGCGAGCAGCGAGCGGGCGGCTTCGGTGTCTCCCTGCAAGGCGCTGACCAGGCCGTTCGTCGTCAGCGCCCGGGCCCGCTGCTGACCCGGTTCGGACACCGCCCGGAGCATCTCGTCGAGCCAGTACCGGCCTTCCCGCAGCGAACCGCCGCCCGCCCAGAAGAACCGCAGGGCCGCCGCCATCCGCAGGCCCTCGTGCCCCTCGCCGGGCTCGGTGCGGCAGAAGTCCAGGGCGGCGCGCAGGTTCGACCGGTCCTGCCGCAGCCGGGTCAGCCACTCCACCTGGTGCGGGCCGAGCCATTCCGCGTCGACGTGCTCGGCGAGCAGCAGGAAGTGGTCGCGGTGCCGCCGCCGCAGCGCGAGCTCCTTCGCGCCGCCGAGCCGCTCGCGCCCGTACTCCTGGATCGTCTTCAGCAGCCGGTAGCGGGTCCGGGTGGCGGGCTGGTCCTCCTTGACCAGCACGGACTTCTCCACCAGGCCCGCGACGCCGATGAACACGTCCTCGACGGTCACGCCGTCGCCGACGCAGACCGCCTCCGCCGCGTCCAGCTCGAAACCGCCGGTGAACACCGACAGCCGCGCCCACACGGCCTGCTCGGTCGGCGAGCACAGGTCGAAGCTCCACTCGATCGCCGCGCGCAGCGTGCGGTGGTGCGGCAGGCCGCTGCGATCGCCCAAGGTCAGCAGGCGGTACCGGTCGCTGAGCCGGTCGAGGATCTCCTCCACCGACAGCGACCGCATCCACACCGCGGCCAGCTCGATGGCCAGCGGCAGGCCGTCGAGCTGCCGGCACAGCCGGACCACCAGCGCCTCGTTCGCCGGGCCGATGGCGAATCCCGGCAGCACCGCCGAGGCCCGGTCGGCGAACAGCTCCAGCACCTCGAAGCCGGTGGCGCGCTGCACCACGTGGCCTTCCCGGTCCACCCGCGGCATGACCATCGGCAGCACCGGCCACACCCGCTCCGCGGCGAGCGCCAGCGGCGCGCGGGAGGTGGCGAGGACGCGCACCTCGGGGGCGGCGGCGAGCAGGTCCCCGACCAGCGGCACGCACTCGTCCAGCAGGTGCTCGCAGCCGTCGAGCAGGATCAGCATCCGCTTGTCGGCGAGCTGATCGGCGAGCACCGCCTCCGGCGGCAGGTCCGAGGGTTCGAGCCCGAGGCTGGTGACCAGCACCTGGGCGAGGTCGTCGCCGGGTAGGACCTTGCCCAGTTCCACCAGCCAGATGCCGTCCGGGAAGGCGCGGCGCAGATCGCGCGCGACGCGGATCGCCAGCCGTGACTTGCCGACCCCGGCCACTCCGGTCAGGGTCACCAGCCGCGAGGCCGACACCAGCCGCTTCACCTGCGTGATCGCCCCGCGGCGGCCGACGAAGCTCGTCAGGTCGTCGGGAAGTCTGCCCACCCGCCGGGTTGTCATGGCGGCCACCCGTGCTCGCCGAACGCCTTGTCGACACCGAGTGTAGGCCCGGGTTCCCCCGAACGGCGGCGTCAGAAGTGCAGCACCGCCCAGGTGATCATGCCGCCGACGGCGCTGAACAGGCCGCCGAACAGCAGGAACGCGAAGCCGGCCAGCTCCGGTCCGTCGCCGGCCAGCAGGATCCGGTACGGGTCGCGCGGGTGCTGGCGGACGGTGATCCCGGTGCCCACCGGGATGCGGCGGATCAGCCGCCCGCGCCCGCTGGGCGCCTCCAGCACCTCGCCGGTCGGGGCGGTCCAGCGGACCACCGCGTGGTGCCGCGTCATGCCCTGCGGGCCGGTGCTGGTCGTTTCGCCGATCACGACGCCGCGGGAGCGCGGGCCGGTCTTGATGCGCAGCGTGGCGAGGATCCCGGCGACGCCGACGGCCAGCACGCTGCCGCCGACGCACAGGAAAGCCACCCCGAACAGGACGCCGTTGTCCATCAGGTCGTCGGCGGTCACGCCTCGCCAGAACGCCCAGAGCGCCGCCAGACCGACGGCCAGCACGACGGCGCCGATCAGCGCGAAGATCACCGCAGGCCCGCCGTCGTGGCCGGGGAGGAAGATCTTCGACGGGTCGGCGTGGTCGTAGTGCACCAGGACGCGCCGACCGGGGATGAACGACGTGTGGGTCTTCGAGATCTCCGACTTCGCCCGGTGGGTCCGGCCGTCCTCGGCGGCGAACTCGATCACCGGCGCGTGCTGGTAGCTGCCGCCCGGGCCGTCGTCCGACGACGACCACCTGCTGTCCTGGGCGACCACGATCCCGTGCGCCCGGCCACCGTGGCGGACCAGCCGCCGGTTCCGCCGGATCTGCCGCGCGCCGCTCACCAGGAAGACCGCGCCGAGCACCACCGGCACCAGCACGGGCAGCACGCCGAGGTCGAAGTCCACGCCCGATCAGACTCGCGCCGGGCGCCGGCGGTTCCTCAGCGGTCGGACACCAACGGCAGACCGGCCCGGTGCGCGGCGGCGAACTCCTCGTCGACCAGCACCACCTCGCGGCCCGCGCGCGCCAGCAGCGACGCCGCCGCGGCGGCCCGGTACCCGGCGCTGCAATGCACCCACACGACCCCGTCCGGGAGCTCGTGCGTCCGGTCGCGCAGCTCGAAGAGCGGGATGTGCACGGCGTTCTTGAGGTGGCAGGCCCGCCACTCGCGGCGCATCCGCACGTCCAGCACGACCGTTCCCGGGCCGGCTTCGGCGAGGTCGTCGAACGTCGCGGACGGCAGGTTGCGCACCAGGCTCGGGTCCGCGGCGAGCTCGTGCGGATGCCCGACCGCCGCCATCGGCCGCTCGATGCCGATGCGCGCCAGCTCGCGTTGCGCGGCGCAGACCTGCTCCGGCGATTCGCCGACCAGCGTCAGCGGCGCGCCCCGGTCGGCCAGCCAGCCGAGCCAGGTGGCCAGTGGCCCGTCCAGGCCGAGGCTGATCGTGCCCGCCAGGTGCGCGCGCGAGAACGCCCGGCGGGACCGCAGGTCCACCACCCAGTCGCCGACGCGCAGCCGCCGGGCCAGCTCAGCCGGCCGCACCCGGGCCGGTTCCCGCAGGTCGACCGGCTCCGGCCCGGCCGCGTTCCGCGCGCCCATCTGCGCGTAGTACGCCGGGAACGCGTCCAGCGCGGACAGGGCGTGGTCGACGAATTCGTCCTCGCCGAGCCGGAACGCGGCGTTGACCTTCTTCTGCTGGCCCACGGTCGCGGAGCCGCGGGACACGGCGTCGGCCGAGCAGTAGCTGCCGAAGCCGTGCGTCGGCCAGATCGCCGCCTCGTCCGGCAGCACCTCGGCGAGCTTGCGCACCGAGGCGTGCTGCTGCCGGGCGAGCTCCTCGCTGTGCTGCTGGCCGAGCAGATCCGTGCGCCCGGTCGAGCCGAACAGCAGCGAGCCGCCGGTGAACACCCCGACCACGCCGCCGGGCTCTTCGAGCACGTACGACAGGTGGTGGAAGGTGTGACCGGGCGTCGCCAGCACGCGCAGCCGCATCCCCGGCGACACCGCCACCACGTCGCCTTCGGCCAGCGGGCGCCGCGCGAACGACACCACGTCCGACGCCGACACCCCGTACTCCGCACCGGTCAGCCGGCACAGCTCCAAGCCGCCGGAGAGGTAGTCGTTGTGGATGTGCGTCTCCAGCACGTGGGTGATGCGGACCCCTCGGCGACCGGCGACGGCGAGCATCCGGTCGACGTCCCGCTGCGGATCCACCACGGCCGCCACCGCGCCGTCGGTGACGAGGTAGCTGCGGTCGCCCAGCGATGACGTCTCGACGACTTCCACCGCGACCATGACACCACCCGCGGGTCAGCCGGACTTCTCGTCGCGGCCGTGGACCTGGGCCGGCGGGTGCGTGGCCTCGACGGCGGTGAACGTTTCGAGAATCTTGTAGCGGTGCTCGGCGCCCTTCGGGATGATCCACGAGTCGCCCGGTTCGAGCAGCACCGTCTGGCCCTCGCTGTGCAGCTCCGCGCGGCCGCTGATCACGTATCCGGCCGTCTCGTAGTCGCGGGCCGCCGACTGCTTGTCCACGCCCGGCGGCTCGTCGCGCCACAGCCGCATCGCCAGGCCGACGCCTTCGGCGAGGTAGTACTGGCCGAGGGTGCCACGCGGTGAGTGCGCGCCGTCCACCTTGATGATCGTGGTGTCGCTCATCGAATCCCCCTCCCGTGCCCGTTTCGCCTCGATTCTCCCGCCGCGGGGGCGGTAGGGCAGCGCGGCGGGTCAGCCCCAGATCGCGGCGGCCAGCACCACGCCGAGCACGCCCGAACCGATCCCGGCGAGCGTCGTGACGACCACGTTGAGCACCGCGAACAGCCGCGCGCCGTCGAGCAGCAGCCGGACGGTTTCGTAGCTGAACGTGCTGAAGGTGGTCAGCGCGCCGCAGAAGCCGACGCCGAGGAAGGTCTGGAGCACCGGGATCGGCATGCCGAAGAGCGCGACGCCGGCGAGGAAGCCGAGGACCAGCGAGCCCATCGCGTTGACCGTCACCGTGCCCCACGGGAAGCCGGTGTCGTGCCGCGCCTGCACCCAGCGATCGGTGTGGAACCGGAGGCACGCGCCCAGCGCCCCACCGAGCGCGACCAGCACGAACGTCACCGCGGCTCCTTGCCGGCGTAGCGGATCACCTCGACCTCGTCGAGCAGCACCAGGCCGTTGGTGACCAGCCCGTCGAGCTCCGGCAGGAAGCTTCGCACCCGCTGCTCGTCGTCGACGATCACCACCGCGACCGGCAGGTCCTCGCTCAGCGACAGCAGCCGCGCGGTGTGGATCGCCGCGGTCGCGCCGAAGCCCTCGACGCCGCGGAACACCGAGGCGCCGGCCAGCCCGGCGTGCCTGGCCCGCAGCACGATCTCGTGGTACAGCGGTTTGTGCTGGTAGGTGTCGCCTTCGCCGACGATCGCGGTGAGCCGGAACGCCTCGCCCTGCAGCCGCATCACCGATCACCCCGTCCGAACAGGCGCGCCACCGAGCGCGCCGCGAGAACCCCGACGAGCACCGCGAGCAGGCAGCTCAGCACGGTCCCGACCAGGTAGGCCAGGGCGAGCGCGGGCTGGTGGTCGAGCACGAGGTGCAGCGCGTCGACGACATAGGTGGAGAACGTGGTGAACCCGCCGAGCACGCCGACGCCGAGGAACGGCCGGACCAGGCGGTGCGCGACGACGAGCTCGGTGATCACGTGCATCAGCACCCCGATGGCCACGCAGCCGATCATGTTGACCAGCAACGTCGACAACGGCCCCGGCCACGCCAGGGACGCGCCGTAGCGCAGCAGCGAGCCCAGCGTGCCGCCAGCCGCGACTACCGCGTACACGTCCCACGCGGCCCTGGCCCGGGGCTTGCTCTGCGGCTGCAGCTCAGCCGGGAATGCCGAACTCATCACGCACCTCACCTGTTCCGGTGCGAAACGCTACCTCGCTCCCCGGCGGACGTCGCCGTGGCCAGGTGATCACCGTTGGCAGGGCGGGTGATGGCCGCAATTTCCATTGAGGTTTTTCCAACCTCGTTTTGCGTGGCGGTGCGGGTAGCGGAACCTCAGAGGCTCCCTGGACTGTGGGTGCCCCTCCTGATGTATGCCCAAATACACGGCGGAGGGGCCGTCCTCGCCAGGAAGCCTCTGAGAACCCGCGGCGGTGCCGGTGTCGTAGGTGGGCTATGCGCCTGCGGCGCATGCGACACCCCATCGACATGCGGCTTTGCGACCCGCGGTTGCGGGCCGACCAGGATGAAAAACGCTCATTGAAATCGAACCTTCGATTTCAATGGAAATTGCGGTGATCCGGGACGGGCCGGCTACGCGCCGGCTCGGGTGGCGTTGGCGTTGATCGCCGTCCGGACGTACTCGGCGAGGCCGGGCACGAGCTTCTCGAAGTTCGCCGCGAACCGCTCGTCCGCCACGTACATCTCGCCGAGACCGCGGTGGATCTCGTAGGTGCAGTCGTAGCACCAGCGCGTGATGTGCCCGCGGTGCGCCTCGGCGAGGTCCATCGCCGCCTCGCCGTCCGGCGCGTGCCCGGCCCGCATCGCCTCGGCGAGCCGGCGGCCGATGTCCTCCTGCTCGGCCATGAACCGCTTCCAGTCCGCCTTGGTGAAGCCGGACATCTTCTGCTGGGACTGCCGGTAGGCGTCGGTGCCGCCCCAGCGCTGCTCGGCCTCCGCGGCGTGGTCGTCCGGGTCGAAGTCGCCGAACAGCTCGAACTTCTCCTCCTGCGTCAGGTCGATCCCCATCGTGTTCGCCTCCATCTCGCGTTCCACCGCCGCGACCATCCGCTGCAACCGCTCGATGCGGGCCAGCAGCAGCTCGTGCTGCCGCTTCAGGTGCGCGTGCGCGCCACCGTCGGCGAGGATGCTCGCGATGTCGTCGAGGCCGAGGTCGAGCTCCCGGTAGAACAGGATGCGGCGCAGCCGGTCCAGGTCTGGGCCGGAGTAGCTGCGGTAGCCCGCCGCCGTCCGGCCGCTCGGGATCAGCAGGCCGATCTCGTCGTAGTGGTGCAGCGTCCGCACGGTGACCCCGGCGATCCGGGCCGCCTCGCCGACCGAGTAGCTCATGGTCCTCGCCTCCTCGGCACCGAGCATGCGGCCTCACGTGACGTGAGGGTCAACCCGGAATTCGCCGTGCGCATGCCTACTCGGCCGGCGCCGCGCAGCCTTCGGCGCCACCGAGTGCGGGCCGGTTTCGCGCGAAACCGGCGCCCGCCTGAGGGTCGCTTTCGCGCGAAACCGGCGTCCTGCCCCGACCCCTGCCGACTAGACGTTCTCGCCTTCGGTCGTCGACGGGGGCTTGATCAGGAACGACGCGACCAGCGCCAGCGCCGTCACGGCCACCGAGATCCACAGCGCCGTGTGGTAGTCGCCGCCGTCGACGGTCGGCGCGACGATGCCGATGCCCAGCGAGGCGCCGATGCCGAACGCCGCGCCGTTCATGCCGGGCAGCGCACCGGGGCTCTCCTTCGGCGAGAGCACCACGCCGAGCCCGCTGAGCGTCGTCATGACCAGGCCGTTGTAGCCGATGCCGAGCCCGATGAACGCGGCGAACACCAGCCACCGCGAGTCGGCGAAGGCCGCGGCGAAGACCAGCGAGGCGATGCTCAGCGCGAGCCCCACGCGCAGCACCAGCCGCCAGCCGACGCGCGGCGCGAGCCAGCCGGCCAACGGCCCGGACGCCAGCCCGATCACCGCGGGCGGCGCCAGGAACATCAGGGCCGACAGGGTCGCGTTCATGCCGTAGCCGAGCTGCTCGTCCTGGCTGAGCAGCACGACGGTGAAGTTGATCGCGCAGAACACGCCGGTGAGGGCGAGCAGCGTGGTCGCCACCAGCGGCCACACCTGCCGGGACCGCAGGTGGCGAGCGGCCATCAGCGGCTCGCCGACGCGGTTCTCGACCCGCCAGAACACGGCCAGCAGCACGGCGCCGCCGATCAGCAGGCCGAGCGCGAGCGGGCTGAGCCAGCCCTGGTCGTTGCCCTGGCTGATGCCGAGGTTGAGGGCCGCGAGCGCGCCGGTCAGCGCGACCGCGCCGGCCCAGTCCATCCGGCCGCCGGTGCCGGCGTGGGTCTCGGGCACGAACCTGCCCGCCAGCAGCGCGGCGATCACGCCCAGGCCGAGGATCACCGCGAACACCGCGCGGAAGCCGACGGTGTCGGCCAGCGCGCCGCCGGCCAGCCCGTCGAGGCCGCCGACGCCGCCGTTGATCGCGGTGACCAGGCCGAGGGCCTGACCGAACTGCTTCGGCGACAGGACGTCGCGCAGGATCAGGTAGGTGAGCTGGAACGTCGCGCCGGACGCGCCCTGCAGCACCCGGGCCGCGATCAGCACGCCGATGTTCGGCGCGAGCATCGCGATCAGCGAGCCCGCGGACATCACCAGCAGCGAGATCACCAGGACCTTGCGCCGCCCGACGTGGTCGCTCAGCCGCGACAGCACGACGCCCGCGAGGCCGCCGATCAGCAGGAACATGGTCTGCGACAGGCCGACCAGGTCGGTGGTGGTGCCCAGGGTGCGGGCGATGTCCGGCATGGCCGGGGTGACCATGGTGGCGTTGAGCTGGAAGCTCACCACACCGATGATCAGCGCTGTGAGCACCAGCCCGGTGCGTTGCCGCGTTGCCGCGGGCCGATCCACGACGGACCCGACCATGATCACTCCCGTAGTGATGGAATCGATTTCCGTAGAAGGTAGGCATCGGTCGCTGGAACGTCAACGATTCGCCTAACTTTTTGTTGAAACAGCTGATAGAACTAGATCCAACTGCGCGGATAACGATTGCCGTGATTCGACCCGAGCGAGGTGGCGACTTGGCCAAGATCATCTTTGATGGCGACTACGGGATCGACGACGCGCTCGCGACGCTGTTCCTCCTGGGCCGGGACGACGTCGAGCTCGTCGCGGTCGGCACGGTGCACGGCAACGCGCCGGCCGACGCTGCCGCCGCCAACGCCCTGCAGGTGCTCGACGTCGCCGGCCGGCGGGACGTCCCGGTCGCTGTCGGCGCGCAGCGCCCGCTGGCGCAACCGCTGGACATCTCCGCGCTCGTGCACGGCGAGGACGGCCTCGGCGGACACGCCAGCCCCGTGCCCGAGCTGCGCCCCGAGCCGGTGTCGGCCGCCGAGCAGCTCGTCCGGATCGCGCGGGAGCTGCCCGGTGAGTGCACCGTCGTGGCCACCGGGCCGCTGACGAACCTGGCGCTGGCGCTGCTGCTCGAACCGCGGCTGCCGGAACTCGTGCGCAACGTGGTCGTCATGGGCGGCACGACGCGGGAACCCGGCAACATCAGTCCGTTCGCCGAGGCCAACATCTGGCACGACCCGGAGGCCGCCGCGCTCGTGCTCGGCGCGGGCTGGCCGCTGACGCTGGTCGGCCTGGACGTCACGATGCGCACCTGGCTCGACCAGTCCGATGTGGACCGGATTGCCGCGGCGCCCGGCCGCAAGGCCGAGTTCGCGCACGCGATCCTCCAGCACTACCTGCAGTTCTACCGCGGCAGGCACGCCCGGCCCGGCTGCCCGTTGCACGACCCGAGCGCCGCCGTGCTCGCGGTGCGGCCCGATCTCGCGCGCTGCGAGCAGGCCCCGGTCCGGGTGGAGCTCCGCGGAGAGCACACCCGCGGCATGCTCGTCGTCGACCGCCGCGAGTTCTCCGAGCCCGACGGCCCGCTGATCGACGTGGCGGCCGAGATCGACCGGGATCGCCTCGTCGCGGAATTCCTCACCGGCTTGCTGGGCTCGTGAGCGGTCAGCGGCTGGCGACGCGGCGGTAGCGGGCGACCGCGAGCGGCATGAAGATCGCCAGGATGGCCAGCGCGGATCCGATCGAGTAGAGCACCGCGTGCTGCGCCGGCCAGCTGTCCGGCGGCGGGCCGGTGACCCGCAGCGGGTTGCCGTAGAGCTGGCGCAGCGCGTCCGCGGTGACGGTGATCGGGTTCCACTCCGCGAAGGCGCGCAGCGGCGCGGGCATCGCCTCCGCCGGCACGAACGCCGACGAGACGAAGGTGACCGGGAACAGCCAGAGCAGCCCGGCGCTCTGCGCCACCTCGACGCTGCGCGAGATCAGCCCGATGAACGCGCCGACCCAGGAGATCGCGAACGAGAACAGCAGCAGGATGAAGAACGCGAGCAGCGCCTCGAACAGGCTGCCGCGGATCCGCCAGCCCACCAGCAGCCCGCACGCCGACATGATCACCACGGTCAGCACGCTGATCACGAGGTCCGACGAGGTGCGGCCGAGCAGCACCGCGATCCGCGACATCGGCAGCGACCGGAACCGGTCCACGATGCCCTTGTTCAGGTCGTTGGCCAGCCCGATCACGGTGAACGCGCTGTTGAACGCGACGGTCTGCACGAAGATCCCGCCGATCAGGAACTCCCGGTACGCCTCGCCGCCGAGGCTGCCGCCGAAGACGTAGGCGAACAGCAGCACGAACATGATCGGCTGCGCGGTGCTGGACAGCAGCCAGTCCGGATTGCGCTTGATGTTCACCAGGTTCCGCCACGCGACGACGCTGCTGTCGCGGATGCCGGCGACGAGCGCGCTCATGGCAGTTCCGCCTCTCCGCGTTTCACAGTCGTGGTTGCGTCCGGCTCAATCCCGCGTTTCGCTCGTGGCTGGTTTGCGTCACGTTCCCCTGAGGTGCGGTTGAGGAGGACTCGGGTTGACACAGGGCTACTCACGGCTGCCCCTCCTGCTCCTCGGTGCGGCGGCCGGTCAGGCCCAGGAACACGTCGTCCAGGGTCGGCCGGTGCAGTGCGACGTCGTGCACCGCGACGTCTTCGGCGTCCAGCCGGCGCAGCGCCTCGATCAGCGACTTCGGCCCGCTGTCCACGGCGACGAACGCCTTCCGCAGGTGCTCCTCGACCTCCGGTTCCCCGGCGCCGACCTCGCCGAGCACCCGAGCGACGACCGGCAGGTCGGCCGCGTCCTGCACGACCAGTTCGAGGCGCTCGCCGCCGACCTGCGACTTGAGCTCGTCGGCGGTGCCGCTGGCGATCACCCGGCCGCGGTCGATCACCGCGATGCTGTCGGCCAGCTGGTCGGCCTCCTCCAGGTACTGCGTGGTCAGCAGCACGGTGGTGCCGTCGGCGACGAGTTCGCCGATGACCTGCCAGGTGTCCATCCGGCCGCGCGGGTCCAGGCCGGTGGTGGGCTCGTCGAGCACCACGACGGCCGGGGCGGCGACCAGCGCGCCGGCCAGGTCGAGCCGTCGCCGCATGCCGCCGGAATAGCCCTTCGACGGCCGGTCGGCGGCCTCCTGCAGGCGGAACCGGTCCAGCAGCCGCCGGGCGCGCGCGGTCGCGTCGGCGCGGGTCATGCCGTACAGCCGGCCGACCATGTAGAGGTTCTCGTAGCCGGTGAGGTTCTCGTCGACCGCCGCGTACTGCCCGGAGAGGCCGATCGAGCGGCGGACCGCCTGCGGGTCGGCGAGCACGTCGTGCCCGGCCACGAAGGCCCGCCCGGAGTCCGGCTTGAGCAGCGTGGTGAGGATCCGCACGGCGGTGGTCTTGCCCGCGCCGTTGGGGCCGAGCAGGCCGAGCACGTGGCCGGCCGGGATCTCCAGGTCCACGCCGTCGAGCGCGCGGTTCGAGCCGAAGGTCTTCACCAGGGCTTCCGCGCGCACCGCCGTCATCGGGGCCTCCGCTGGGGTAGTCGCGGGAATCGTGAGCGCAACTCTAGGTGTCCGGTCGGACACGCCGCTGGTGCTTTCAGGCGATCGATCTCGGGGGATCGGGATTTTTCCGGTGGAACGCCCCTGGTCGCGGCCCGATTCCGGAAAGCGTCCGGAAGGCCGCTTGGCAGAAGTTACCGTCAGGTAATACCCTCTTGTTACCGACGAGTAAGGGCCGGGCCGGGCCCGCCCGCAGCAGCGCGCACGAGGGAGCCTTCGATGGGCCACTACAAGAGCAACGTCCGAGACCTGGAGTTCAACCTCTTCGAGGTCTTCAAGGTGCAGGAACGGCTGGGCAAGGGCGCCTTCGAGCAGTCCGACGAGGACACCGTGCGGGGCGTGCTCAGCGAACTCAACGAGCTGGCCACCGGACCGCTGGCCGACTCCTTCGTCGAAGGCGACCGCACCCCCGCCAAGTTCGACCCGGCCACCCACTCGGTGACCCTGCCCGAGGCGTTCAAGAAGTCGTACCAGCAGGTCATGGACGGCGAGTGGTGGCGGCTGAGCCTGCCGGACGAGCTCGGCGGCTACGGCACCCCGCCCACCGTCATCTGGTCCGCCGCCGAACTCATGCTCGGCGCCAACCCGGCCATCTACATGTACATGGCGGGCCCGAACTTCGCGACGATCCTGTGGCGCAACGGCACCGAGGAGCAGCGCCGTTGGGCCGAGCTGATGATCGAGCGCGGCTGGGGCGCCACCATGGTGCTCACCGAGCCGGACGCGGGCTCCGACGTCGGCGCCGGCCGCACCAAGGCCATCAAGCAGGAGGACGGCTCCTGGCACCTGGAGGGCGTGAAGCGGTTCATCACCTCCGCCGACCAGGACATGACCGAGAACATCATGCACCTGGTGCTGGCCCGCCCCGAAGGTCCCGGCATCGAGGCCAAGCCCGGCACCAAGGGCCTGAGCCTGTTCCTGGTGCCCAAGTTCCACTTCGACAGCACCACCGGCGAGCCCGGCGAGCGCAACGGCGCCTTCGTCACCAACGTCGAGCACAAGATGGGCCTGAACGCCTCGGCCACCTGCGAGCTGACCTTCGGCCAGCACGGCGTACCGGCCAAGGGCTGGCTGCTCGGCGAGGTGCACGACGGCATCGCGCAGATGTTCCAGGTCATCGAGTACGCCCGGATGATGGTCGGCACCAAGGCCATCGGCACCCTGTCCACCGGCTACCTCAACGCGCTGGACTACGCCAAGGAGCGCGTGCAGGGCGCCGACCTGACCAGGGCCACGGACAAGGCCGCGCCGCGCGTGACCATCACCAACCACCCGGACGTGCGCCGCATCCTGATGCTGCAGAAGGCCTACGCCGAAGGTCTGCGCTCGGTCTACCTCTACACCGCGACCTTCCAGGACCAGGTCTTCCAGGGCCAGCACGATGGCACCGACTTCAGCGTCGCCGAGCAGGTCAACGACCTGCTGCTGCCCATCGTCAAGGGCGTCGGCTCGGAGCGGGCCTACGAGATGCTGACCCTGTCGCTGCAGACCCTCGGCGGCTCCGGCTTCCTGCAGGACTACCCGATCGAGCAGTACATCCGCGACTCGAAGATCGACAGCCTGTACGAGGGCACCACCGCGATCCAGGCCCAGGACTTCTTCTTCCGCAAGATCGTCCGCAACAACGGCGCCGCCATCGGCCACATCGCCGCCGAGATCCAGGCGACGCTGGAGGCCGAGGGCGCCGACGAGCGGCTCAAGGAGGAGCGCGCGCTGGTCGCCCGGGCGCTGCAGGACGCCCAGGGCATGCTCGGCACGCTGATCGAGTTCCTGACCTCCTCGCAGGAGGACGTCAAGAACATCTACAAGGTCGGCCAGCACGCGGTGTCGTTCCTGATGAGCATGGGCGACGTGCTGATCGGCTGGCTGTTGCTGCGCCAGGCCGAGATCGCCCTCGTCGCGCTGGACGCGGGCGCCTCGGCCAAGGACCAGCCGTTCTACCAGGGCAAGGTGGCGGTGGCCCGGTTCTTCGCCAAGAACGTGCTGCCGGAGCTGACCGGCCGCCGCAAGATCATCGAGGCGGCGGACAACTCCCTGATGGAGCTGGACGAGTCCGTCTTCTGACGAACCCGGTGGTCTGCAGTTTCAATTGAAACTGCAGACCACCGGGGGTGTCTCGTGGGTGCAGTTTCAATTGAAACTGCACCCATTCGTCCTAAGTGGACCTCGGCTCAGCCCAGGGTGTAGTCGAACTCGTAGGGCACCGTGAGCTCGCCGCTGGTGGCCGTGTAGCGGCCGGTCCCGCGCAGCCCGGACAGCTCGCCGGTGCCCGATTCCGGCACCACCTCGAAGGTCGAGCGGATCGAGCCGTCGCCGCCGAAGTGGCCGCGCTCCTCGATGGCGAAGGCGCCCTCGCGCCCGTCCAGCGTCCCGCGGATCAGCTGCATCCCGGTGAACGAACCGGTCAGCTCGGTGCTGTACACGAGGGTGTACTCGCAGGCGACCTCGGCCGCCTCGATGCCACCGGTGAACTTGTTGGTGATCGCGGCGCGCGCGAGCTTCGGGTGCTGCTCGCCGTCGCCCACGATGCTCTCGTCCCAGCGGACGACGGTGAAACTGCCGGTGGTCATGGACATCCCTTCGATCGGTCTTGCGACCAGCCTGAACGCCGTACCTGACATCTCCTGTCAGGTACGCGGGGCAGAATTCGGCCATGCGCGCCGACCGGCTCCTCACCGTGCTCCTGCTGCTGCAGAACCGCGGCCGGATGACCGCGACCGAACTCGCCGAGGCGCTGGAGGTGTCGGTCCGCACCGTCTACCGCGACATCGAGGCCCTCGGCGCGGCCGGCGTCCCGGTCTGCGCCGACCGCGGACCCGACGGTGGCTACCGCCTGATGGACGGCTACCGCACCCGGCTGACCGGCCTCACCGACGCCGAAGCCGGCTCCCTCTTCCTCGCCGGCGCGCCCGGACCGGCCCGGGAACTCGGCCTCGGCGCGGTCCTGGCCACCGCGCAGCTGAAGGTCCAAGCCGCGTTGCCCGCCGAACTGGCCGAGCGGGCCCGCCGCATCCAGGACCGGTTCCACCTCGACGCGAAGGGCTGGTTCCGGGACGCCGACGACGTGCCGCACCTGGCCGAGATCGCCCAGGCGGTGTGGGAACAACGCGTCCTGCGCGTGCACTACCGCCGGTGGCGCGGCGAAGTGCACCGAGAGCTCAACCCGCTGGGCATCGTCCTGAAGGGCGGCATCTGGTACCTCGTGGCCCAGGCCGGCGAAGCCATCCGCACCTACCGGATCACCCGCATCCTGGCCGTGGAGGTCACCCCGGACGCCTTCGCCCGGCCCGCGGGATTCGACCTCGCCGCGAGCTGGGCCGAATCCGCCCGGCGCATGGAAGCCGAGATGTACCGCGGAACCGCGCGCCTGCGGATCTCGCCGCTCGCGCAGAAGCTGCTCACCGCGAAGTTCGGCTCCCTCGGCACCAACGCCCTCGCCGCCGCCGGGCCGCCCGACGAGCACGGCTGGGTGGAGGTCGACCTGCTCGTCGAACGGCAGGACGTCGCCGTCCACGACGTGCTCCGCCTCGGCGCCGAGGCCGAGGTGCTCGGCCCGCCCGAACTCCGCGCCGCGGTCGCCGAAACCGTCACCGCGCTGGCGACTCGCTACGCAACCTGAACGCGCTCCGCACCGGGCCGAAATCGTCCACAGTGGAGCGCGCCGCGAGGAATGCCACGAACAGTCCTACCAGCAGCGCCGCCCGGCCCCAGACGCCGATCATCAGCGCCTGCGACGTGAAACCGTCGTGGATGCCGTTCGGCTCGCCCGCCATGTTCAGGTAGAACCAGCGGAAGATGCTGATGCCCATCGCCAGGTCCGCCACCAGGTACGCCACGATCCAGCCCCAGCGCACCGCCACCAGCACGAAGAACGGCAGCAGCCACAACGTGTACTGCGGCGAATGCACCTTGTGCAGCAGCAGGAAACCGCACAACATCGCCGCCGAAACCTGGATCCAGGGATACGTCCCGGTGCGCTCGTAGCGCAACCAGCCGACCGCGCAAGCCACCGCGAACGACAGCAGCATCAGCAGCGGCGACACCACGCCCATCGCCGACTGGAAACCCTCGTACTCGGTCCAATGCCGGAAACCCCAGTACCAGATCGAGTTCGTGCTGATGTCCACCTGCCGCCGGGACTGGAAGTCGAACGACGCCAACCAGCCGCCGAACCCGGCCACCATGAACGGCACGTTCACCAGCACCGCCGTCCCGACCGCGGCCCCCACCACCTGCAGCGCGCCGCGCACGTCGAACCGCCGCTCGTCGCGGCCCTCGGTCAGCACGTACAACGCCAGCGGCAGCACGAAAAGCGCCGGGTACAGCTTCAGCGCGAAACCCAAGCCCAACAGCACCGCGGCCGCCGTCGCCCGCCTGCGCAACGACGCCGACGTCCACCGGTGCACGACGAACACCGCGGCCACCGCGCACGCCACCACCGGCAGATCCCAGTTGTGGAAGGCGTAAAGCACCAGCGGCGGGCTCAACGCCCACAACAGCGCCCGCCAGCCGCTCAACCGGCCCAGCCACCACGCGACGGCCAGCCCGAACGGCGCCATCAACAACGCCGACGAGGCCAGGAAACCCGCGTCCGTGTCGGCGAACAACGCACCCACCCAGATCAGCACGCCGGTCAGCACCGGGTACTCGACCACGCCGCCGTACAACGTCCCGTCGGGCTCGATCCCGCCGTGCACGTAGGGGAAGACGTGCCGGTCGATGTCCCGGCCGACCCACAGGTTCTGGATGTCGGAGTAGCACACGTCGCCGTACGCCCGCTCCTGGTAAGCGGGCTCCGAACGGCCCCACTCGTCGAAGAGCGGGCCGGTGCACCGCGCCTTGTTGGCATACCCCAGCGCCAACGCCAACGCGGTGAACATGCACAGCGCGACCAAGCCGGAGATCGTCAACCTGCGGGCCGTCTTGACGCCGATGCCGATCACTCCCGTTCGATACCGCGAAGAAGTCGATGCGTTCAGGCGACCTTGCCGCGGAGGAACGCGATGTCGTCGGCCTGGCCCTCGTCCGGCGTCTCCACCACCACCGGCGCCCCGGCGCTCGCGCACACCGCGACCAGCAGGTCCGGATCGATGTTGCCCGCGCCGATGTTGGCGTGCCGGTCCCGCGAGGAGCCGAACTCGTCCCGCGAATCGTTGAGGTGCACCAGATCGATCCGCCCGGTGATCGCCTTCACCCGGTCGACGATGTCCAGCAGCTCCTCGCCCGCGGCGTGCGCGTGGCAGGTGTCCAGGCAGAAACCCGCCCCGAACTCGCCGACCGCATCCCACAACCGCGCCAGCGCATCGAACCGCCGCGCCATCGCATTGGCGCCGCCCGCAGTGTTCTCGATCAGGATCGGCACGTCGAAACCGCCGTCCGCGGCCTGCCGCTCGAACAGCTTCCGCCAGTTCGACACGCCCTCGGCCGGCGCATCGTCCTTGGTCACGTGCCCGCCGTGCACGATCAGGCCCGTCGCGCCCACCGCGGCCGCCGCCGTCGCCTGCTGCGCCACGGCCTTGCGGGACGGGATCCGGATCCGGTTGTTCAGCGAGGCCACGTTGATCACGTACGGCGCGTGGATGAACACCTCGACGTCGCTGTCGCGCAACTGCTCGGCCTGCGGATGCGGCTTCGGGGCCTTCCAGCCCTGCGGGTCCGACAGGAAGAACTGCACGACCTCCGCGCCGCGCTCGGCGGCGGCGGCCAACGGGTCATCATCGCGAACGTGGGCGCCGATACGCATACCCGAAGTCTAGGCGGCCGACCGGACCGCCTCCCGGCGGCGTGAACGGCCCGATCCCACAGCGCGGGAAGCCACGGGATTTCTCCCGGGCCGTCACCAATGGCGGTGTTCGGGCGTTATTAATCTTGAGAGAGTGATCGGCATTCGCACGGCCGTGGGGAGACGAGACATGGGAGCACGGGGGAAACCCAATCCGCTGGTCCGGCCGAACGCGCTCGGCCGGACCGTGTCCGCGGGGCTGGTCGGCTTAGCGATCACCGCGAGCACCTTCCTCGGCGCCGGCGCCGCCTACGCGGCCGACCCGCTGGTCGTCGACCAGCCCCTGGCCATCGTCGACGCGGAACCCGGCCAGCAGATCACCATCGCGCCGTCCACGCTCGACTTCAAGGTCCGCGAGGCCGTGCTGCTCGCCATGCCGCTGGCCTTCGGCCAGGCCGACGACGCCGCCAAGAAGTTCGCCGCCCTGACGCCGATCTCGCTCGGGCCCGCGCGGGAAGGCCGCACCTTCTACTCCGGCAAGGACATCGCCGAGGCCGCCGCGCCCCGGCTCGCCGAGATCGGCCTGCCCGAGAAGAAGGTCGACGCGGTCACCTGGCACTTCACCAACCTCGTCAGCATCGGCAACGCCCTCACGGTGAAGGTCGCGAAGCCCGCGGTCGAACCGCCGCCGACCACGCATCAGCCGCCGCCCGAGCAGCCCAAGCCGACGCCGAACCCGCCGCCCAGCACGAACCCGGCGCCGCCGAGCCCCACCCTGCCGCCGCCCACGACGCCGCCACCGGCCCTGACGCCCAGCGGCGGGGCACCGGGAGCGGTCAGCGTCCTGCCGCCCAGCCTGCGGGACCTCCAGGGCGGCTCGCTGCCGTGGGCGCAGGCCCGCTACGGCCAGGTGCCGGGCCTGACGCCGGACATCGGCGACCTCCAGAAGCAGTCCCAGGAGCAGCAGAAGGCACGTGAGCAGCAGGAGGAGATCCGAGCCGCGGGCAAGGCGGAGGCGTTGCCGACGGAGGTGACGGAGCGGGTGGCGGCCCCGGTGCTGCTCGCCGCGATCTCGCTGGCGGTGGTCACGGCGGCCCTCGTCCGCAGCTGGGTCCTCCGCCGCCACTGACCTTCCTGGCGCAACCTCGACCCCACCCGGTGTCCCGCAGTTTCAATTGAAACTGCGGGACACCGGCGTGTCGCACCCCGACACGCCGACGCCTGTGGACAACTTCCGCAATTTCAATGGAAATCGGATCTTCGATTTCCATTGAAATTGCGGCACCACGAACGTCGTCGGGGGTGGGGTGGGGTGGGGTGGGGTGATGGTGGCGGCGTCGGTGCCGCTTGCTAGCCTTGTTCAGTTCGTCGACGCGAACGACCCTCCTGCCACGGAAAGCCCGTGGCCGTGAGTCCACAGGAGGTGAATGGTCTTCATGCGTCACTACGAGCTCATGGTCATCCTGGACCCGAGCCTGGACGAGCGCACCGTCGCTCCGTCCCTGGAGAACTTCCTCAACGTTGTCCGCAACGACGGTGGCACCGTCGAGAAGGTCGACGTCTGGGGCCGCCGGCGTCTCTCGTTCGAGATCGAGAAGAACGCCGAGGGCATCTACGTCGTCCTGGACCTCAACAGCGAGCCGGCCACCATCAAGGAACTGGACCGGCAGCTGAACCTCAACGAGTCGATCCTGCGGACGAAGGTCATCCGCAAGATCGTCGAGCCCCGCAAGGCCGCGCGCGCCGCCAAGGCCCGCGCCGCTCAGGCGTCCGCCTGACCGGCCCGATTCCGCTAACGACCAGACTGGAGTCCCCAGGTCATGGCTGGTGAAACGGTAATCACGGTGGTCGGCAACCTGACCGCCGACCCGGAGCTGCGGTTCACGCCTTCCGGTGCCGCGGTCGCGAACTTCACGGTCGCGTCCACGCCCCGGACCTTCGATCGCCAGTCCGGCGAGTGGAAGGACGGCGAGGCCCTGTTCCTGCGCTGCAACATCTGGCGGCAGGCCGCGGAGAACGTGGCCGAGTCGCTGACCCGCGGCATGCGGGTGGTCGTGCAGGGCAGGCTGCGGCAGCGTTCCTTCGAGACGAAGGAAGGCGAGAAGCGCACGGTCGTCGAGCTCGAGGTCGATGAGATCGGGCCGTCCCTGCGCTACGCGACCGCCAAGGTGAACAAGGTCAGCCGCGGCGGCAGTGGCTTCAGCGGTGGCGGGGGCCCGTCCGGTCCCCCGGCCGACGACCCGTGGGGTTCCGCGCCGCCCGCCGGCTCCGGTGGTGGGTTCAGCGACGAGCCGCCGTTCTAAACGGCGCAGCAACGCTTACGAAGTTTTCGCTCAGGAGGAAGACCGATGGCCAAGGCGCCCGTGCGCAAGCCGAAGAAGAAGGTCTGCGTGTTCTGCAAGGACAAGGCGGCGCAGATCGACTACAAGGACACGACGCTGCTGCGGAAGTACATCTCCGACCGCGGCAAGATCCGTGCCCGTCGCGTGACCGGCAACTGCAGCCAGCACCAGCGCGACGTCGCCATCGCGGTGAAGAACGCCCGCGAGATGGCCCTGCTGCCCTACACCTCGACCGCTCGCTGACCCGGAAGGAGACACGTCGTGAAGATCATCCTCACCGCTGACGTGACCGGTCTCGGCGAGTCTGGCGACATCGTCGAGGTCAAGGACGGTTACGCGCGCAACTACCTGCTGCCCCGCAGCCTGGCCATCGTGGCCACCAAGGGCGCGCAGAAGCAGATCGAAACGATCCGCCGCGTGCAGGAGAACCGCCGGGTGCGCAACCTGGAGCACGCCCACGAGCTCAAGCAGCAGCTGAAGGACCTCGGCGCGGTCACGCTGACCGCGAAGGTGTCCTCGCAGGGCAAGCTGTTCGGCTCGATCACCAGCGGCGACATCGTCGCCGCGGTCCGCAAGGCCGGTGGCCCGAACCTGGACAAGCGCTCCGTCGAGCTGCGCGGCCACATCAAGTCGCTCGGCAAGCACGTCGTCGACGTGCAGCTGCACCCGGACGTGACGGCCAACGTCAGCGTCCAGGTCGCCGGCGAGCAGTGACCCGGTAGTACCGGTTTCCACAACGCGGCATCGTCCACTCCGGCATTCGTGTGACGGGTGGACGATGCTGCGTCCGGTGTGCGCACCGGTTGTCACGGCGGTGACCGAGCCTCGCCGAGTTCCGACACGCCGACGAGAGCGACACGCCGGGACTTTTCCACGGATTTCTTCCACAGCCTTCGCACAGGGGCTGAACTGGGGTTTTTTGTCGATCATGCCGACTTGTCCCCAAGTTGTCCCCAGCTGCGCGAAAGGCTGCCGCGAGTTATCCACAGCTCGATTCGATCTATCCACAGGTTGTCCCGAGCTTTGTCCACAGCTTGACTTGCCTGCTCCAGGCGGGCGATCTAGCTTCGCGCGCGGGCGTTCACGCACACCACGCGTGAACGCCCTGTGCCGGAGGAGGTGACGGGTCCGGTGGCGGTGCCCGACGAGCAGGAAGATCCGTACTTCGACAGCGACGGCGGGTCGAGCAGCAGCACCACCTTCGAACGGCAGCCACCGCAGGACCTCGCCGCGGAGCAATCGGTGCTCGGCGGCATGATGCTGAGCAAGGACGCCATCGCCGACGTCGTCGAGGTGCTCAGCCCCAACGACTTCTACCGCCCGGCGCACCAGGCGATCTACGACTGCGTCCTCGACCTCTACGGCCGCGGCGAACCGGCGGACGCGATCACCGTGTCGGCCGAGCTGGAGCGCCGCCAGGAGCTGCTCAAGGTCGGCGGCGCGCCGTACCTGCACACCCTGATCGCCACGGTGCCCACGGCGGCGAACGCCGGCTACTACGCGGAGATCGTCTCGGAGAAGGCGATCCTGCGCCGCCTGGTGGAGGCGGGCACCCGGATCGTCCAGCTCGGCTACCACGGCTCCGAGGGCGCGGCGATCGAGGAGGTCGTCGACCGGGCCCAGTCCGCGATCTACGACGTGTCGGAGCGCAAGGCCAGCGAGGACTACCACGTCCTCGAAGAACTCCTCCAGCCGACGATGGACGAGATCGACGCCATCGCCTCCCGAGGAGGAGAATCCCAAGGCATCCCAACGGGTTTCGCGGACCTCGACGCCCTGACCAACGGCCTCCACGCGGGCCAGATGATCATCATCGCGGCGCGACCCGGTGTCGGTAAGGCGCTCTCGCTGGATACGCCGCTACCGACCCCGGACGGCTGGACGACGATGGGTGAGGTCGCCGTCGGCGACCACCTGATCGGCGCGGACGGTAAGCCGACGAAGGTCGTAGCGGCGACCGAGGTCATGCACGACCGCGCCTGCTACGAAGTCGAGTTCTCCGATGGCACGGTCATCACTGCGGACGCCCAGCACCAGTGGTTGACCGACACCCGGGCATCGCGGAAGTCGGCTCAAGCCGCTGCGGTCGGATACAACCGCACCCGCAACCAACGAACTTTTGCGGAAGTGCGGACGACCGAGGAGATTGCGGCGACCCTGCGTTGCAACACCGCCGACCGACGGCTCAACCACTCGGTGAACGCCGCGCAGGCACTCGACTTGCCGGAGCGAGATCTCCCCATCGCGCCCTACGTGCTGGGTGTCTGGCTGGGTGATGGCACATCGGCGTCGGCGGCCTTCACAAGCGCAGATCCCGAGATTGCGATGTACGTGGAGGCGGAGGGCTACCGCGCTCCGCGGGGGACTGTTCAGGCACTGCTCCGGACGATGGGCGTGCTGGACAACAAGCACATCCCGGCCGAGTACCTCCGAGGCTCCGAATCTCAACGCCGAGCCATCCTCGCGGGTCTTCTCGACACCGATGGCACGGTGACACCGGGTGGGTCCGTGCAGTTCAGCGTGACCAGCGAGCGGCTTGCCCGCGATGCGTACGAGCTCGTCGTCGGTCTCGGCTACCGCTGCACCTGGACGACCAAGAGGGTTCGTGGCCGAACCGAAGCGTCGTCCACGGCCTTCACGCTCACGTTCACCACGCAGGACGATGTCTTCCGGCTGAATCGCAAGAAGCTGGTCCACAAGGAACGCAACGCGCGTACTCCTCGGATGGTCGGAACCCGCTTCATCACTGATGTGCGGCCGGTGGCGAGTGTGCCGGTTCGATGCGTCGAAGTGGATTCGTCGGATCACCTGTACCTGGCCGGCCGGTCGATGATTCCGACTCACAACTCCACGCTCGGACTGGACATCGCCAGGTCGGTGTCGGTGAAGCACGGGCTCGGCAGCGTCATCTTCTCGCTGGAAATGGGGCGCACCGAGATCGTCATGCGCATGCTCTCCGCCGAGGCCCGGATCCGGCTCGGCGACATGCGCGGTGGCCGGATGACCGACGACGACTGGACGCGGTTGGCGCGGCGGATGAGCGAGATCAGCGAGGCGCCGCTGTTCGTCGACGACTCGCCGAACCTCACCATGATGGAGATCCGCGCGAAGGCCCGGCGGCTCAAGCAGCGCCACGACATCAAGCTGATCGTGCTGGACTACATGCAGCTGATGACCTCGGGCAAGCGCGTCGAGTCCCGGCAGCAGGAGGTCTCGGAGTTCTCCCGAAACCTCAAGCTGCTGGCCAAGGAACTCGAAGTCCCGCTGATCGCGATCTCCCAGCTGAACCGAGGCCCGGAACAGCGTACGGACAAGCGCCCGCAGCTCTCGGACCTCCGTGAATCCGGTTCGCTGGAGCAGGACGCGGACATGGTGATCCTGATCCACCGGCCGGACGCGTTCGAGCGGGACGACCCGCGGATGGGCGAGGCGGACCTGATCCTGGCGAAGCACCGTGCGGGCCCGACGGCCACGATCACGGTCGCCCACCAGCTGCACTACAGCCGCTTCGTCGACATGGCCCAGGAGTAGTTCCGGGTTCTTGTAGGTTCGCAAATCTGGTGGCCAATTCTCAATCTTGATGGCCACTGCCTGAGGCCGTTCGCGGTTGGAGACCGTGCCCCATGCCTGGGCAGCAGAATGATCAAGCAGCTGCGCTGGGCGAATTGCGCGGTTAGCCTCCGCGCATGCTCTCTTCGAGGTGGCGGATCCACCGGTACTTGATCATCGCGGTAGTGGTATTCGTCCTGTCGGGCGGCGGGTACTTCTGGTTCATGCACCAGAAGGTCACCGAGCCCGTCGGCATTGCGACGAACAGGGAGCCGCGGCGGGAGCCGATCCCACGGGATCGCCTTGTGCCCAGCGAAGCGACCCTGATCAAGCTGCGCACCTCAGAAGGGGGTTGCAGTGGGGATCAGGAGTCGGTCAACAGGCTCTGCGACTTCAGACCGGAATGGGGTCTGGACGGTAGCAACGAGCGTGAAATGACCGTCGACTATCTGGATTTCGGCAGGGGGCATCTCGATGCCGACCAGTACCTCGACGTCGAGCTCGAGGATTACCTCGAGGTCGAGCTCGCGACACAGCTCGATGAGTTCGACACCGTCGAGAGGTATCTCGATCGAGAGGCTTACGCCGGCGTCGACCCGGTGTTCCAGGCCGAGCGCTACTTCGGCTGGGTGCGTGGTGAAGACACCCAGGACTTCAACGGACTCGACAAGGACGACCCTGATCAACAACCGGACCCGGACAAGAGCCTGACCGAGCTCGCCGGGCCGTGGGATGAGGCGTACCTGTACGAGTGGGACATGGGCACGCCCTACTACCGCTTTGCCATGGTCGTGTTCCGCAAGGGCACTCAGGTGGTCAAGGTCGAGTACAGCGGTTCGAACAAGACCTACTGGCTCTGGCAGGACGAGGTGCGGATGCCTGCGAACGAGGCCCGCGACGGCGCCAAGGCGGCAGCTCTGGACATTGCCGCGAAGCTCTAGCCTGGGTGTTTCGCGCGGTTGTGCTCGACACCGGGTCTGAATGCGCGAAGGTTCCTATCCGGTGAGGGAAACTTGAACTTGCGACAGATCGAGTAGTCCTCACGGGAAGGCACCCCGCGAGTGAAGCGTAGCGGTAGACGTGTTCGGGTCAAGGTCAGCGCGGACGGTCTCCTCCGGTGTGGGCGTGAACGCTTCGGCCAGCTCTTGCACGGACACCGCGCAGCAGGTAGGCCGCGAGGACGGGTCCCAGGGCACGCAAGATCAACATATCGCGCGGTTTGATGGCCAGTTCTCAGTCGTGATGGCCAGTGTCCGGCCGACTGGCCATCGCCTGAGTCAGCATCAGTCGTCGGCGAGGATGGCGTACAGGTCCGAGTCGCGCCAGCCATCGCGAATGTACGCGGTGCCACGCATCCGGCCCTCGTATCGCATGCCGATCTTGCGCAACACCGCCGCCGAGGCGAGGTTGCGCGGGTCGCACGTGCCGAATATGCGGTGGCGGCCATGCTCGCTGAAGCCCATGCGCAACAGCTCCCGCGCCGCAGCCGTAGCTATGCCTCGCCTCCACAGCCGTGGGTGTACCGCGTACGCGATCTCGCCGGTGCTCGGACCGTGCAGCTTCAGCTCGGCGCTGCCCACAACGTCGCCATCGACGAGCAACCCGAACACCAGGCGGTCTGGGGGTGCCGCCACCGCAGCCCGCACATACGCCTGCGTCTGCTCGTAAGTGTTGGGGCCCCACGCCTGATAGCGGCACGACTCCGGCAAGCGGGCCCAGTCGTGGACAGCCGTGGCGTCGTCGAGCGCGAGCGGCCGGAGTTCGAGCGCCATGGCGGCAGCTTAGATCAGCACACGCGCTTCGGCGCCCGACATCCCGTGTGGCCCGTGTCAGGCCAACTCGACCAAGTAGCCCGGCGAGTCGTTCCGGTGCAGACCAAAACGGCCACAGCGGCGTTCCATTCGCCGTCCACCACACGATCTTCGCGGCACGTCACGTAGGTGGTCTGCACCTGGCGCTCCGGTAGATCCGGACAGGTCTGCTGATACAGCGCGGTTGCATCGGGGCGCAACCGTCCAGCCGCGTCGGCGGGCGTCAGCTGGGAGGCCGTCGTGGTAGAACAGCTCGGTCGCCGAGCACCTACAGATTCACGCTTTGCTACACCTGCGCCCGAAAACCGGTTTCCTGGTCGTCAGCCAGGTTGGAAGAATGCGAGCATCTTCTGGGCGGCGTCCGGCGACATCAGCAATTCCTGCACGTCCGCGGACATCCGGGCGGCAGCGCTGGTGCGTTCGAACATCTCGCGTTCGTATTCCTCGACGGCGGCGGGATAGTCGTCCGGGTGCGCGGCCAGCGCGAGGCCGAGCAGGGCACCGTCGAGCAGCGCCATGTTGGCGCCCTCCCCCACCGGCGGCATCAGGTGCGCGGCATCGCCGAGCAGCGTGACGCCTGGCGTCGCCGGCCAGGTCAGGCCGACCGGGAGAGTGGTGATCGACCGTGGCACGATCGTGTCGTCGCAGGCTGCGATCAGTGCGGTGGACCGCGGGTCCCAGCCGGTGAACTCCTCGATCAGCCGCGCCCGGGCGGCGGCTGGGTCGTCGAACGGGATCCCGCTGGTGGCGAACCAGTCCTCGGCGGTGTTGTAGAAGTTGAGGCCGATGCGTACGCGGCCGTCGCCGTTGCGCTGCGCCGCCAGGGATCGTCCGTTGCCGAGCACCCAGTAGTTGCCGCGTCCCACCATCGCCGCGAGGTCGGGGTAGGTGCGGTCGATGTCGGAAATGCAGAGCTCGACGACGTTGTGGCCGATGTGCTCTGGCCGAGCGTCGGTGAGAAGTGCGCGGACCCGGGAGTTCGCGCCGTCGGCGCCGACCAGCAGGTCGTACGTCGCACTGCTGCCGTCGGCGAAGTGCAGCACGCCGTTGTCGGCGGATTCGAACGCGTGCCCCCAGCGCACCGCGTGTTCGGGAAGCGAGTCCAGCAGCAGGTCGCGAAGATCGGCGCGGTCCACCTCGGGTCGCTCGAGCGGGGCGCCCTCGGGCGTGTCCTCCTGGAGCAGCAGGGTGCCGTCCGGCTCGAGAAGCCGCATGTCCTGGCCTTCGCCACGGGCAATCGCGTAGAACTGGTCGATCAGACCGGCCTCGCGCAGCGCCCGCTGGCCGGAATGGATGTCGAGCATGCCGCCCTGACCGCGCGCGTCGCGCGACGATTCACGTTCGTGCACAACGGCGTCGATGCCGTTTACGTGCAGCACCCGAGCAAGGGCCAAGCCGCCCAAGCCGGCTCCGACGATGGCGATGGTCATGGTTCCTCGATTCACCGTATCAGTCAATACACTGTATCAATCCCAACGCTGTATCGTCGTCGGCATGTTGGTGTGGGAGCGGCCGGAGCCGCCGGATCGACCGGTGCCGGCCCCGCTGAGCCGGGAGCGGATCGTCCAAGCGGCGATCCAACTCGCCGATGCGGACGGCCTGGACGCGGTGTCGCTGCGCAAGGTCGCCGCGGCGCTGGACGTCGGACCGATGCGGCTGTACGGCTACATCGCCACCAAGGAGGAGTTGCTCGACCTGATGGTCGATGCGGTCCACGCCGAGATCCGGCCGACCGGGGACGGCTGGCGAGAGGTGCTGCGTTCCCTTGCCGAAACCACCCGGCGGGCCGCCCACCAGCACGAATGGCTCGCCGACCTGATCGGTGGGCGCCCCCAGCTCGGGCCGAACACGCTGGCCGCCGGAGAGGCCGTGCTGGCCGCGATGGGCGGCGTCGACCTGGACACCGTCGTGCCGGCGGTCGCCGCGGTCAATGCGTACGTGATCGGCGCGGTGCGCCGGGAGATCACCGAGCGGCGCGCCGAGCGAGCCTCCGGGATGGACCAGGAGCAGTGGCAGGCCACCTTCGGGCCTTATCTGCAGCGGACCTTCGCCACCGGCCGATTCCCCGCGCTGGCCGCGGTCGTCCACGACGGCCCCCACCTGGACGCCGACCAGACCTTCCGGACCGGCCTCGACTTCGTCCTCGACGGCATCGAAGCCCGCATCTCAAGCTGACGCGCGGCCGAGGGACCAGGCGAGCGCCGACCGTTGAGACGACGCAACCTCACCGAAACTGGGGAAATGCCGCGGAAGGTGGATCTTGCGAGGTCTCACTGCGTCGCGGACCGACCTCCTCGGCCGGGCTCATGCCGAGGCCGGGGCCGCGTGGTGTGGCCGGTGTTGGGTCAGCACCAGGGGGCCGTTTTCGGTGATCGCGATCGTGTGCTCGGAGTGGGCGGTGCGTGAGCCGTCGGCCGAGCGGATCGTCCAGCCGTCGGGGTCGAAGACGATCCGGTCGGTGGTGCGGGCGAACCAGGGTTCGAGTGCCAGGGTCATGCCCGCTCGGAGCTTGAGGCCGCGGCCGGCGCGGCCCGTGTTGGGGACGTGGGGATCCTCGTGCATCGTCCGGCCGAGCCCGTGGCCGCCGAATTCCGTGTTGATCGGGTAGCCGTAACCGGTGGCGACCGCCTCGATCGCCGCTGAGACATCGCCCAGCCGGTTGCCCGGCCTCGCGGCCTCGATGCCGACGGCGAGCGCTTCTTCGGTCGCGCGGAGGAGTCGCAGGTCATCGTCGGCCGGCGTGCCCACGATGATGGTGCGGGCGGCGTCCGCGACCCAGCCGTCGATCCCGACCGCGAGGTCCATGGTGAGGACGTCCCCGTCGCGCAGTGCGTAGTCGTGGGGCAGTCCGTGGAGCACGGCGTCGTTGACCGACAGGCAGGTGACGTTGCGGAACGGGCCATTGCCGAAGGACGGGGCGTAGTCCCAATAGCAGGATTGCGCGCCGCGTTGCCGGATCCGGTTGCGGACGTGGTGTTCCAGGTCGAGGAGGTTGACGCCCACGTCGGCGAGTTCGCTGAGCTCGGACAGGATCTGGGCGACGAACTGCCCGGTGGTGTGCATCCGTTCGATCTCTGCGGGCGACTTCAACTCGATCACGGGTACCCTCACGTCCTACGTCGGTATAATAATACCAACGTAGCACCTTGCGGTATTAAAATACCAACCGTACCCTGGTGCCGTGGTCCGCAATCCGCTCACGCTCGAACAGATCGAGGCCGGCAGGCGTCTCGGGAGGCTGCTGCGTGAAGCGCGAGCAGACCGCGATCTCGGTGACGTGGCGCAGGCGGCCGGCATGTCGCCGGAGACGTTGCGCAAGATCGAGACCGGTCGGCTCCCGACCCCCGCGTTCGGCACGATCGTCTGCCTGAGCGAGGCGCTCGACCTGCCGATACAAGACCTGGCCGCCGTATGGCGCAATGGCCTGCGGCTTGAGGCGGCGTCGTAACGACCGCCTCCGCGAGGAGGCCCGATGCGGCTGACCGACTTAGGCGAGAAGGTCGCCGCTGAGACTGATCACGGGCCGACGAAGGAACCCCGGGTCGTACGAGATCGGCATGGCATGGGAGCCGACGTCCGATTCTCGGTCGCGATGTCCGCTGTCCGTCCAAATTGGACGCCTGCGAGGGAGTTCTCGGTCCTACAGCGCGAGCATCGCCGCGGCGACCTCATCGGCGGCCGCGTCGGGGATCGCGGTCGCTGCCTGTTCGAGCACGAGCAGCCGCGCGCCAGGGATCTCGCGCGCGAGCGCCTCGCCGTTGCCGACCGGGAAGAACATGTTGCGGCGACCGTGCACCACGAGCGTCGGCATCGTGAGCTCGGGCAGGCGCTCGCGCCAGCGCGGCTTGCAGTCGAGCCTGGAGAACACCATGCCCATCTGGTTGGCCAGCTGGACCGCGGGCTCCGTGCCCGGCGTGCGGTCGAAGATCCGCTCGGCGGTCGCGCGTGCCGCGGCGGGGTCGTTGCCGAGGATCTCCGCGCCGGCGGCGGCGAACTCCGCCACGGCAGCGCGGTCGGACCAGTCGGGCATCGGGAGCGCGAAGCACCTGCCCATCGTCGCCGCGTCGTGGTCGGGCAGGTCGTCGTCGACCGGGCCCGGTGCGACGGGCCGCGTCCCGGCGAGGGTGAGGGCCGAGAACGCGTCCGGGTGGTCGAGCGCGGCGACCTGGGCGACCATCCCGCCGACGCCGATGCCCGCCAGGTGCGCCGGGCGGTCGTCGAGTCCGCGGGCGAGCGCGGCGGCGTCGGCGGCGAGGTCGCGCAGCGTGTACGCCGGCGCCTCGGGGTCGACGGTCGTCGACGCGCCGGAGTCGCGCAGGTCGTAGCGCACGACGTGACGTCCGCCGCGCGCGAGCGCCTCGCAGAGCGCGTCGGGCCAGGAGAGCATGGTGGTGCCGCCCGCGAGCAGCACGAGGGGCGCCGCCGCATCGCCGAAGTGCTCGACCCCGAGCGTGACGCCGTCGGGCGTGCGGAACGAGGGGACCGTCGAAGACATCGTCAACCTCCAGAATGGCTGTGTGACCGCGGCACACGCTACGCGCGAAACGTCGCCCGCCGCCTCGGAACCGGCACCGAACACCGCGGAAACAACAGGGGCCGCCCGATCCGGGAAGGCCGCCGACAGCAGCCGAACGACTCGCCGGGAACGGGGAGAAGACGATCCCCTGGTGGCCTTCACCGAGGTGGTGACTTCCGCTCGGCGTGGCGCACGCGTGCTGCTTCGCGGGTGAGGTGATCGCGTTCCGCCAGGCTGGTGGCGGCGCGGGCGGCTTCGGCGTACAGGTCGGCTGCGGGGCCGAGATCTCCTGCTCGCTCGCGGAGGTATGCCGCCACCGCGGTGTAGCGGGGCAGGGTGGGGTCGATTTCGGCGAGTTCGGCGAGGCCTGCCTGCGGTCCGTCGGCTTCGCCGACCGCCACGGCGCGGTTGAGCCGCACGATCGGGCTGCCGGTGAGGAGCAGCAGTTCGTCGTACCACTCCGCGATCTGCACCCAGTCCGTCTCGGACGTGGTGGGGGCGTCGGCGTGCAGGGCCGCGATCGCGGCCTGGGCCTGGTACTCGCCGAGCCGGTCGCGGGCCAGTGCGGTCTGCAGGATCGCCACTCCTTCCGCGATCAGCTCGGTGTCCCAGCATGACCGGTCCTGCTCCGCCAGCGGCACCAAGCGACCGCCTGGCCCCGTGCGGGAAGCCCGGCGCGCGTGGTGCAGCAGCATGAGCGCGAGCAACCCGGCCGCTTCGGGCTCGTCGGAGAGGGCGGCGAGTTGGCAGGCGAGCCGGATCGCCTCGGCCGCCAGGTCGACATCCCCGCTGTACCCCTCGTTGAACACCAGGTAGAGCACGCGCAACACGGTCGCCAGGTCGCCGGGCTGGTCGAGCCGGACCTCGGCGATGCGCCGCTTGGCCCGGCTGATCCGCTGGGCCATCGTCGCTTCCGGGACCAGGTATGCCGCCGCGATCTGCCTGGTCGTCAGGCCGCCGACCGCGCGCAGGGTCAGCGCGACCGCCGAACTCGGCGGCAGGGTGGGATGCGCGCACAGGAAGTACAGGCGCAGCGTGTCGTCCGCGGCAGGCACCGGGCCGCCGGGTGGTTCGGCCTCCACCGCGAGCTCTCGTTCGCGCCGGGCCTTCTCGGCTCGGGCGGCGTCGAGGAATTTGCGCCACGCGACCGAGATCAGCCACGCTTTCAGGTCGCGCGGCTGATCCCCCGGGCCGGCTTCGAGCGCCCGGATCAGGGCCTCCTGCACGGCGTCCTCGGCCGCGGCGAAGTCTGCTCCGCGACGGACGAGGACGCCGATCACCGCGGGCACGAGCTCCCGCAGCCGTGGCTCGTTCATTCGGTTACCGCGGGCGGCTCGGTGAGGAACGGCCGCAATTCGAGCCATTCGTGAAGAGGTTCGCCACCGGGCCCGGGCGCCGCGGACAGCTCGCCGGCCAGTTCGACCGCGCGATCCCAGGACTCCACGTCGATGATCATCCAGCCCGCGACGAGATCCTTGGTCTCGGCGAACGGGCCGTCGGTCACCGGAGGCCGTCCCGCGCCGTCGGATCGCACGAAGGTGCCCTCGGGGGCCAATGCCTGGGAGTCCACGAACTCGCCGGTCTCCTCCAGGCGGGCGGCGAAGTCGTTCATGTACTGGATGTGCGCGTCGACTTCCTGCGGGGTCCACTGATCCATCGGCGGGTAGTCCACAGCCGGTGCCGGGCCGCCGCGGTAGTGCTTGAGCAGCAGGTACTTCATGGTCAGCTCCCTCTCGGTGGTACGGCCTGTTGGGCCGATCGTGCCCCAGGGACGGAGCCGACGTGCTGTTCTCGACAGCCGCGCCGGAAAATCCGCACATCTTTTTTGATGTGTGCCGGAGCGTGCCTAGCCGGCCGGGTCTTGGCGCGCCTGCTCCGCCGCGTGGGAGGCGAGGCCGTCGGCCATCTGCTGCATGACCCGCTGCATGACGCGCTTCATCAACCAGCCCATTCCCCATCGGGCGGCATAGGTGCCGTGCCAGTGGATGGCCGTGCCGCCGCCGGGCGCGGGCGTGAGGTCGATGACCGCCCGGTAGTCGTGGATGGCCGAGTTGAAGGCGTCCTCGTACGTCAGCTGCTTCTCCTCGTCGAGCCCGGTCAGCCGTTCCCCGGTGACCGTCCGCCCGGTGCGGAACGCGCGGACCGCGCCGACGGGATCGCGGCCGTCGGGGTCGAGGCCGCTGGAACGTTCGGTGACCAGGCTGTCGACGGTCGACCAGGTGGGCCAGGTGCGTGCGTCGACGAGCAGGCGCCAGACGACGGCCGGAGGCGCTGTCGAGGTCGCGGTCGCGTCGTAGCGGAGCATGGTCGGAATCCTTTCGTTCGCCGCCGCACCACCGTTCTCATCGCGAGAACCGCGTCCGGGCGAGTGCGCGGCGACGCCGGAGCTGCTTGGCACGGCCGAAATTAGACGACGCGGACGGCCGGGGACATGCGCTGGATTGCCGACCTTCGATCAGATCTTGCGGTACGCCGACGGCCGGACGCCGACATGGCTCAGGAAGGCCGTCGACAGCGCTCCGGGACTGGCGAAACCGCAACGCCCGGCGATCTGCGCGACGGTGAGGGCGTCGTCGGAAAGCAGCCGCTGCGCCCGCTCGATCCGCAGCCGGGTGAGGAACCGGTGGGGCGTTTCGCCGGTCGCAGCCCGGAAGACGCGGATGAAGTGGTACGCGCTGAGGTGCACTTCGGCGGCGATGTCGGCCAGCGTCAGCGGCTCTGCCAGCCGGTCCCGCATGACGGCGATGCCCGCGCGGACGGCGGCGTGTTCGGGCCCCGGCAGGCGTTCGTGCCGGCCCTGGGTCAGCAGGTGCGTCGCGAGGAACGCCCCGGCGGATTCCGCGTAGAGATCGTTCGCGCCACCGGCGGCGGGCAGTGCGCGGATGATCTGCTCGACGACCGGATCGCCCGCGCCCGCCGCGACCGAAAGCGCTTCGAAGTCCGGTCCCGGACCGCCCAATTGCGCCGCGGCTCGTTCGACGGTCGCCGATGGGATGTGCACCTGGATCGTGCGCATCGCGGACGCCGCCCGGTAGTCGCGCACGCTCGTCCGGCCGGGAACCATGAGCTCCAGATCGCCGGGAACCCAGCGGCGGCGGACCGGTTTTCCGCCGGCGCGCGTCCGCGTGGCCACGTCCCCGGCCACGAAGAGCACGAGGTGCAGGTCGGACACCCCGGGCATCGGGACGTGGTCGGCCTCGGGCGCGTGGTCGAAGCACTGCACGAGCAGCGACCGCCAGCCCGCGTCGCCCCAGCTGCAGTAGGTGCGCCGCACCAGCTCCGACGTGTCGAACTCCGCGTACGGCGCCAGATCGAAGTCAGGCGAGTCGAACACCGCACAAGGCTAGTCGATCGACGTGTCGCGCCCGTGCCACGCGATGTCGTCCACCGCCAGCCACGTCTCGCCGGCCACGGTCGTCGGGGTCGCCCCGGTGAACGCCAGGACGTCCCGATGCAGGTGGGACTGGTCGACGTAGCCGGACTCCGCCGCGATCCGGGCCGCGTTCCCGCCCGCCGCCAGGCGGTGCGCGGCGTGGTCGAAGCGGACCAGCTTCGCGGCGCGCTTGGGCGGGAGGCCGATCTGCGCCCGGAACCGGGACCACAGGCGCTTGCGGCTCCACCCGATCTCGGCCGCCAGCCCGTCGACCCGGACCCGGCCGCGGCTGCCGGCGATCTGCTGCCAGGCCCAGGCCACCTCGGGATCCACGGGCCGCCCCGCCTCGCGGCGACGGGCGAGCAGGGCGTCGGCCAAGGCGAAGCGGTCCTGCCACGACCGGGTTTCGCCGAGCTGCTCCCGGATCCGCGCCGCGTCGCGGCCCCACAGGTCGTCGAGGGTCACCACCAGGTGGTCCAGCTCCGCCGGGGAGACGCCCAGCACCTCGTGCGCGACCACCGGGGACAGGCGCACCTGCACGCACTCGACCTTCTCGCCCCGCACGCGAACAGCGCCGTGCATGAACCCGGTGACGAGATTTCCCCGCCGCTGCCGACCGGTTTCGGCGTCCACGACGAGCGGGCCGTCACCGAATTCCAGCGCCAGCGTGACGGCCGGGTGCGGGACCACCCGCACGTCGACCGGGCCCGCGCCGCGGTCGCGGAACCCGGCCATGCCGACGCCGGCCATCCGGCTGGGCCTCGGCGGCCTCGCGACGCACCACCTGGCCACCGCCTCGCGCTCGTTCCCGGCGGGTCGCATCACCCCATGCTATGGGCGGATCGACGGGAACATTCGTCCAAGACATCGGCCTGCGCCGAGGGAAACAGTGGATTCCATGAGCATCGTCCAGAACGCCTTCCAAGCGCTCGCCGGCAAGGATCCCGACAAGATCTCCGCAGTTCTCACCGAGGACGCCGAATGGCTGTCGCCACCCGGGAACGCCACGGCCGTCGCGCTCGGGGCTCCCGACCACATGGTGGGCAGGGAGGCGATCGTGCGCTTCTTCGCCGAGGACTTCCCCCGTTTGTACGCGCGTGACGTCGACGTCGTCTTTCACGGGCAGCACGTCGACGGCGAGCGGGTGGTCGTGGAGGCGACCATGACGGCGACCCTCGCCAACGGCAACCACTACAGCAACGACTACTGCTTCGTCTTCGAACTCCGGGACGGGCTGATCCACCGGGCCCGCGAGTACGCGGACACGGCGCGCGGGCACCGCATGATCTTCGGGGCAGAACCGCAGTGATCAGCGGCGCCGCAGCCGGTTCCGGCGAGTCCGAGTCCGATGTGGACGGTTGCGATGCGCGGCGAACGCGGGGTGCGGGAGCCCGCACCCCGCGGCACGTCACCGGCGCTTCGCGAGCAGCTCGAACAGGCTGGAGAAGCCCTGATCGCCGTGGCCTTCGGCGATCCGGCGGTCCATCAGGTCCTTGACCTCCCGCATCCGCACGGCCTCCACGCCGACGGATTCCCGGTGGTCGATCATGTCGTCCATCAGCGCGGCCTGGACGTTGAGCGGGCCGAGGTCCGGCGCGTACTCGCCGCTGCCGACCGCCTTGGCCATCGAGGTCAGCAGCGGCGGGTAGGCGGCCATCGAGCCGGCGATGCGCTCGGTGAACTCCACGACGTCTACGCCCTCGGCCTGGACCAGCTTGAGCGCGTGCAGGAAGCCGATGAGCAGTTCGTAGGCCACCGCGACCTGGGCCATGAACTCCACGGCTGCAAAGCCGGCGTCCTCGCCGTGGTACGCGACGCTGCCCAGCTCCCGCAGCACCGACTCGTGGGCTTCGAAAGCGCTGCGGGAGCCGCTGAACGGGAACATGACGTTCGGCGTGCCCACGTACGGCGGATCTCCCATGATCTTGCCGTCGATGTACTCGGCGCCGCGCTCGGTCGCCCAGCGCTCGTTCTCCCGTGCCTGGGCGGGAGAACCGCTCGTGACGTTCACCAGCACCTTGCCCGCGACCGCGGTTTCGATGGCGCCCAGCACCTCGTCGACCGCCGTGCTGTCGAGCAGGCAGATCACGACCAGCGGGCTCGCCGCCACCGCCTCCGCGGCCGTCGCGGCCGCCGTGGCGCCGGCGGCGACCAGTGGCTCGCTCTTGCTCGCGGTCCGATTCCAGACCGTCGTGCGGTATCCGCGGTCGACGAACGTCCTGGCGATCGCCGACCCCATGTCGCCGAGGCCGAGCACGGTGACCTGGCCGGGGTCGTCGGTTGTCGTTGTCGTCATGGGGTTCCTTCCCAACCAATCGCTCCCGGTCTGTCGCCGAGGCGAACATCGAGAGCTTGTAACTTCAAGTTATGTCGAGGTCAATGCCCTGCGACAAATCCGGTCGAGAATTCGTGACGATCCTTCTGACCTGGCGCGATGGGGTCGTCAGCTGGTATTTCGGGCCACCGGGGTGAGTGTCCGGAGTGGTTGACAATGTCAAGGTGACAATGTCACTGTGATCTCGTGCAAGATGGATGCGACCCGATGTCGGACCTGTGCGAACCGGTGCCGGGCAGGCGGGTGCGGGCCAATCCGGGCGAGGGCGGGCGGCTGCGCGAGGAGATCCTCCTCGTGGCCGAGCGGATGCTGGTCGAGGCGGGCACCGAGGAGGCGCTCACGCTGCGCGCCGTGGCCGAGCGCGCCGGCGTCACCACGCCGTCGGTGTACCGGCACTTCGCGAGCAAAGACCGGCTGGTCGAGGCAGTGTGCCTGCGGGCGTGGGACGGGCTGGGCAGCCGGATCCGCGAAGCCTGCGCGCGGCTGACGGACCCGTTCATCGCGCTGGGCCAATGCGGACGCGCCTACGTCCGGTTCGCCCTCGATCATCCGGTGCAGTACCGCGTTCTGATGCTGCACCGGCCCGGTGGCCCGGAGCTCTCGCCCGCGGCGGAGGAGTGCTTCGCGCACATGGTGGATGCGGTCACCGCGTGCGTGGACGGCGGAGTGCTGCGCGGGGATCCTCGCACGCTGGCGCTGAGCCTGTGGTCCGCGATGCACGGGTGCGTGTCGCTGCTGATCAACCAGCCTTCGCTGCCGTGGCCCGAGGATCTCGACGAGTTCGTCAACGACGTGGTGCGGATCGCCGGTTTCGGGGCGGCCGTGAGCACCCGGCTGGCGCGGACCGCGGTGCCCCGGAGCGCGGACGTGGCCGCCGGCGCCGACGCGATGGTCATGCGGGCGAGCCATGAGTAGCCCTGTGTCAACCTCAGCTCTCCTCGGCCGAGCCTCAGGGGACCGTGACGCGAGCCAGCCACGGGAAACCACGCAACGGGCGAGTGAGCTGAACGCAACCACCACTGTGGATCGCGGAGAGGCGGGCGAGTCAAGCGCGCTCAGCGGGTCGTCGACGAGATCGCCCGCGCGGGCGGCGCGGCCTCGGCCGTTCGCGCGGACCTCACCGACCGGGCCGATGTCGCGGCCATGACCGGCGAGATCCGCGACCTGTGCGGCCGCCTGGACCTGCTGGTCCTCAACGCCTCCGGCGGGATGGAGCGCGACGTCCCGCCCGATTACGCGCTCCGGCTGAACCGCGACGCCCAAGTGTCACTTGTGGACGCTGTGCTGCCGTTGCTGCCGCCGTCGGCGCGGATCGTCTTCGTCACCAGCCACCAGGCGCACTTCCACGGCAGGCGGCCCACCTACGACGAGTACGAACCGGTGGCCGCGAGCAAGCGGGCCGGCGAGGACGCGCTGCGCGACCGGATCCCCGACCTGGCGGCCCGCGGGATCGGCCTGGTGGTCGTCTCGGGGGACATGATCGAGGGCACGATCACCCCGACGCTCCTGGAGTGCGCCCGCCCCGGCATCATCGACGCCCGCCGCGCGGAGGCCGGTTCCCTGCCGACGATCTCCGAGTTCGCCGCCGAAATCGTGTCCGCGGCAACCGCCCCGCTGGAGACCGGGCACACCGCCTACGTCGGCGGCGAGGACTACCTGGCCGACCGGGGCTGAACCTCGGCCGGTGGTTCATGCGCGGTGGAGCAGGGTCGCGGCGCCATCGCCGTCGAGTTCGTCGAAGTAGGCCGTGCGGCCGGTCATGGCCATGGTCAGCGCCAGGGTGGTGCCGGACACCAGCGGCCCGGAGCCGGTGGCGAAGGGGCCGTCGGTCGCGGCGAGCCGGAGACCGGCGATCCGCTTCTTGACTGGAACTACGAGGTCGGAGCCCTGGTAGTACTCGGCCAGGCGCGTCAGGGTGTCGATCGGGTAATCGCGGTGGATGCCCAGCGGTCGCCGGATGTCCTCGGCGTGCACGATCGTTTCGCCGAGCATCGCCACGACCGGCAGCGGCGGCTTGGTGGTGCTGGTGGTGACCCGGCGGAACCTCGTGAGCGTTTCCGCCGGGTTGGCGCCCAGCTGCTCCGCCAGCCGCATGGCCACCTGCTTGTCGAAGTCGAACCGGCAGCGGATCACGCCCGCGAACCACCGAGCGGGGGTGAGGCTCGCGCCCGCGGTGAGGTGCGCAAGCACCTCGCGCACCGTGAATTCGGTGCACAGCGACGGCGTCGCCCATTGCTCGTCGGTCAGGTCGGCTAGGTCGGCGGCCAGGGCCGCCCGCTCGGCGTGCACCAACGGCCAGATTCCGGGCGCGCGTCGGGGCGTCGGTTCTGCTCTCGTCACGGCTGGATCTCCTGTGCTTCAGGTCGGTCGCGAGTAGGACCGCGGAGGGCGGGCCGAATCGTCGCTCGTGCGCGAACTTTTTCAGGGCATCCGCGACCAGAAGTCGAGGGCGTGCCCGGCCGCGTAGTCCGTGCCGCCGATCCGTTCCGGCGCCAGGGACTGGACGTGGCCGGTGGCGGCGTCGGGCCAGGCCGGCAGGTCGGCGCAGGCGGGGTCGCCGTTGGCCGCGAAGGAGCTCCAGTAGCGGTTCATCCGGTCGGCGAGCTCGCGCTGCGCCGCCGTCAGCGGCGGCGCGCCGGGGATGTCGAACTGGTACGCCAGCTCGCTGGAGTGCTGCGCGCCGGTCGGGGCTCCGGGGAGCGGCACGAGCGGCGGGGCGTCCCGGTCGGCGAACTCGTAGAACCAGGTGTCGGTGTGCGCGGCGAGAGCACGGCCCAGTTCCCAGGCCGGTCGCGCCCACGCCCGGTCGGTGCAGATCTGCGCCCAGGCGAGGTTGGGCGTGGGGAAGCCGTCGAGCGCGTAGCGCGCGGCGACATCCTCCGCCGCGTCGCCGAAGGCCTCCGCGAGCAGGTGCGGGTAGCTCTCGGCGGTGACCGGGTTTCCGGCGAGCCCGACGAAGAACCGGGCCTCGTCGAGCGTGGTGCCCAGCAGCACCGGCATCCGGTGGAAGCGCCCGGCGAGCAGCGCTTCCGCAGGTGATTCGGGCAGCGTGGTGCCGCCGAAGGCCGGCCGGATGAAGTTGCCCGACACCTGCAGCAACTCCTCCGCCGGAACCCGCCGGAGCTGCGCGAGCGCCGATCCGGCATCGCTGCCGGGCGTGATCCAGCCGTGCTCGGCGGCGGTGGCGGCACCGAGCCGGTCCAGCTCGGCCAGTGGTGTCCACATTGGAGGGAGCGCCGGAACGCCGGGCATGAAGGTGTGCGCCGGTGTCGGGCCCAGCACGCCGAACGCGCTCTGCAGGATCGCGCGGTGGAACAGCCCGGCAGAGGCGGGCGACATCAGGTGCGCCGCGACCGCGAGGGCCCCGTTGGATTCCCCGATCAGCGTCACGTTCGCCGGGTCGCCGCCGAATCCTGCGATCTCCCGCTGCACCCAGCGGAGCGCGGCCTGCTGGTCCTGCAGGCCGAAGGTGCCGCCGTCGGCGAGGCCCGGATGCCCGAAGCAGCCGAACACGCCGAGCCGGAAGTTCGGCGCCACGACGACGACGTCGCCGGAGATGGCTAGCCGCCGCGGGTCGTAGATGGCGGCGGTGCCGTTCGTCCCACCGCCGCCGTGCAGCCACACCAGCACCGGGCGTCCGGTGCCTGCGGTCGAGGGCGCGGTGACTTCGAGCGTCAGGCAGTCCTCGTCGACGGAGGTCACGTCCGCGAACGACTGCGCCAGCTGCGGCGCGGGATTCCCGGGGACGGTCGCGTCGCGGATTCCGGACCACGGCTCGACCGGCGCGGGCGGGCGCCACCGCCGCTCGCCGACCGGTGGGGCGGCGTACGGGATGCCTTGGAACGAGAGGTGTTCGTCGAGCCTGCGGCCGCGGATGGCACCGCTGCTCAACTGCGCGGTCACGTGTTCGGTCATCGTGCGTGCCCCTCGCTGAGCAATAACAATACGAGCATATTGCTACGATAGCCGCACGGCCGCGGAGTCGTCGTGAGTTTTTCTGCGATGAGGAGATCAGCGATGCCCGGTGAACACCGTGGCGATGACCGGGCGCAACGCGTCGCGCGCCGAGAAGGCGTCCGCGCCCGAGAGCGCGACCTGATCGGCCAGGCCCTGCACGGTCGCGAGGATCGTGCGGGCGGCGAGCACGGCGTCGACACCGGGCTCGACCTCGCCGCGCTCCACGCCGTCCTGGATCACCTTCGTGACGTAGTCGAGGATGGCGCCGCCCGCCTGCCGGGCGACCTCCGCGAGACCGGCGTGATGCAGCGCCTGCGCCTGCAGGCCCTGCCGAACGCGGTATTCGACGTCCCGTTCCTCGTCGAGCGGCAGCAGTTCGACGAGGCTGTCGAGCAGCACCTCGGCGATCGGGAGGCGGGCAGCCTCGCCATCGCGGACGCGAACCCGCACCCGCTCGCCCAAGCGGCGCGTGGCGTCCTCGTAGGCGAAGTGCAGCAGCGCGTCCTTGCCCGCGAAGTAGTGCTGGATGAGCCCGACCGAGATCCCGGCCTCGGTCGCCACCCGCGAGAACGAGACGCCCGCGAAGCCCTCCGCGGCGAGCAGGCGCTGGAAGGCCCGCGCGATCTGGGCGCGACGCTGATCATGATCGGCAACCCGCGGCACCCGAATATCGTACAGCCGTACTGCTATCGAGGGCAGGCCGGCGGCACCCGGATTGGAGTCCCGGCACATGCGCACCAGCCTGCGTGACGACCTGAAAACGGCCCTCAAGGCCCGGAACAACATCGCCGTCGCGGCGCTCCGCTCGGCCTTGGCGGCGATCGACAACGCCGAAGCCGTGCCCGTGGACCGCTCGCTGAGCGGCGGGAACGAACACGTCGCGGGTGCGGCGCTGGGCGTTGGCGCGGCGGAGGCGCAACGCCGCCGGCTCACCGAGGCAGACTTGCGATCGATCGTGGCGAACGAGGTGCGGGAGCGATCGGCGGCGGCGGAGGAGTACGAGCAGGCCGGGCGCGACGACCTCGCCGAACGGCTCCGCGCGGAGGCCGCGGTGCTGAGCCGCCACCTGGGAACTCCCTGACGCGTTTGCTGTTCCCGCAAACGGCGTTGCCGGATTTCGGATCGCGGGGTCATGTTGGTGTCGGAGGTGGTCGAGATGACCGAACGACAAGCCGCGCGGGATCCCTTCTCGAACGAACTGGAAGCGCGCATCTGCGAACTCGTCATGGGAGACCGGCGTCATGGCATCTGAGGTGACCGGGCAGGAGTTCTGGGACGAGCGCTACGGCAGCCAGGACCAGTTGTTCAGCGGCGAGCCGAACGGGGCGCTCGTCGCGGAAGCGGCGGACCTGCCGCCCGGGCAAGCGCTCGACGTGGGATGCGGCGAAGGCGCGGACGCGCTCTGGCTGGCCCGGCGCGGGTGGCAGGTCACCGCAGTGGACGTCTCGCGGGTCGCGCTGGAGCGCGCCGCCCGAGTCGCGGCGGGTGGTCCAGAAGTCGCCTGGACGCGCGCCGACCTGAACGCCGTCGCGCCGCCGGCCGGGGCGTTCGACCTGGTGTCGGTGCACTACTTCCCGCTCGTGAAGCAGTCCGGGCACGCGGCCCTGCGCGGCTTGCTGGCCTCGGTCTCCCCGGGCGGCACGCTCCTGTTCGTCGGCCACGACATGACGGACATGCCGCCGGAAGCCGCGCACGGCTACGAGCCGGGCGAGTTCTACCAGCCCCACGAGATCGCCGAACTCCTCGACGGCGATTGGACCGTGATGGTCGACGAATCCCGCCCGCGGAACCCCCCGTCGCCCGGCGGCCACACCCACGACACCGTCCTCCGGGCCCAACGTCTGCGGTGACGCGGCGTCTGTCCTATTAGGACTGTGTTTCAGGAGGGCTCTACCCGGCTCGTCCCGAAGCTGTCCGGTGCCTGACAACGGTGGCGGTTTCGCGCGAAACCGCCATCCCGCCCCACGCGGATCGCCGGTTTCGCGCGAAACCGGCGATCCCCGCGTTCGAGCCGCTCTGAAACCGGCCCCTACGAGCAGAGAGCGGCGTCGATGGCGGCGAACATGTCGCGGTGGATCTCGGGCGTGGCCGGGTTCAGGTTGGCCACGGCGGTGGCGCCGCGGCCGTCGGTGGTCGCGGCGGACAGGGTGGTGAAGCCGATGATGTCGCCGCCGTGGCCCCAGAATTCGCCGCCGCAGGACAGCGGCACGCTCGCCAGCCCGAGCCCGTAGTGCGCGTTCTTACCCCCGAGATCGGCCGGGACGGTGCGCTGCATCTCGGCGAGCTGCTCGGCAGGCAGCAGGCGGCCTTCGAGCAGGGCCGCGAAGAAGTGGTTCAGGTCCCGCTCGGTCGACACCAGGGCACCCGCGGCCCCGCCGATCGACGGGTCGAACTCGGTGAAGTCGATCAGCCCTGCGGGTGCGGGTGCGTAACCCCTGGGGTGTGGCGCCGGGAGGATCTCGTCGCCGCGCTTCGGCAGGTACGTGTCGTGCAGGCCGAGCGGCCCGGTGATCCGCGCGGCGATCTCGGTGTGGATGCTGTGCCCGGTGACCCGTTCGACCAGCATCCCGGCCAGGACGTAGTTGGTGTTGGAGTAGGACCACTTCGCGCCCGGCGGGAACGGCGGCTGGTGCTGCATCGCGATGCCGACCAGTTCGGCCGGGTCGGCGCCGCGGTGGCGCAGCTGTTCGGGGTCGACGTCGAGGAAATCCTGGAGGTAGTCGTAAAGCCCGCTGGTGTGCTGCAGCAGCTGGCGCACGGTGATCGCGTTGCCGTCGTTGCCGTTCCCGGCGATCACGCCCGGCAGGTACCGCTCGACCGGTGCGTCCAGTTCGACCTGGCCGTCGGCGACCAGCTGCAGCACGACGGTCGCGACGAACGACTTGGTGGTGCTGCCCGCGCGGAACCGCCCGTCCTCCGGGAACGGCAGGCCGGTGCTCACGTCGCCGACGCCGCTGCGCACCGACCAGCTCGGCCCGGTGCGGTCGTGCGCGGTGACCTGCGCTCCGGGCACGCCGTCCTGCGCGGTGAGCACGTCCAGCGCGCGCTGGACGTCCTGGTGCCCGGTCGCGGCGAGCGCGGGCGCGGCCGTCGTGGCGGTGAGCAGGAGGGCAAGGGTCGCCGCCGCGGTTATTCGCCTGCCAGGCTTGGAATTGCGCATGTCGACTCCGATCGTTGGCCTGCCGACACGCTAGGGATCGGCGCCGCACCGGGGTATCGGGCAGATCCCGGAATTCGGCTCAGGGAATTCACCAACGCCGCAGCTGATCGGGGCAGCACCGGAGGGACTTGTGTCATGATTTCGGCATGACGATTCACCGAAAGGGCGATGCCGCGTAGGTCGCCGGGCGCGTTGCGCGCCGAACGAACGCACATTCCCGGACTCCGGCCGGCGGGCCGGATTCGCGGCGCCGGACGTGGGCCCTGGTCGGAGCTCGACCGGGTCGAGGCTCGCAGGTTGTTCTGGCTCATCCTGGTTTCCCGCCCGCTCGACCGGTATCGGAGATTCGTGCGGCGGCCAGGCCGTTGGCTCTACATCCCGTCGTACGACTCACCCGGAAGTCCGGTCATGGCACGTGACGCGCTGGAACGCGTGCTGCCGAGGATGTCTCCCCGGGCCCGAGCCGAGCTCCGCCGGGTGTTGGCTCCGCTGGACGAGGAGTTCCGGCGGCGCACCATCCGGCATCCGCGGGCGCCTGCGCTGGGCGAATGGCATGCCGGGGCGTGGTGGCGACAGCGGATGGAGGAATGACCGGATCAATTAGTCCTAAGTGGACTGATTGATCCGGTGGACGTCGAGCAGGCTGAGCGGGGCAGGCGGCGGCAGGGGCCCGGCCCCCTTCAGCGGCTCGGCGAACGTGCCGAGCTTGGCGCGGCGGCGAGCTCGTGCTTGAAGTGTTCGGCGCAATCGACGGCGAGGGCGTCGTAGCCGGCACGACTGGAGAGCCTTGGCCACGGGACGTCCCTTTTTGTGGACCCGAGCAACTTTCCGGCGAGCGGAGCGTCTTTTCGGATATGAACACCTATCGGTTCCGGAACGACTGGGACGCGACGAATCGCGGTGCTGGGAAACCACGCCGGAGGGGCCGCAAGATCTTCGCGGTCGTGGTGGTCCTGGTGCTGTTACCGGTGGTGTTCGGGGCATGGCTGTGGTTCCACGTCGGCTCCTCGATCCAGCGGGTCGACGCCTTCCCGGACTACCCGGGCCGCCCGGCGGCGGGCGCGGGCACGAACTGGCTGATCGTGGGCTCGGACAGCCGCGAGGGGCTGGATCCGGAGACGGCGGCCGGGCTGCACGTCGGCGAGGCGGAGGGCCGGCGCACGGACACGATCATGATCGCGCACCTGCCGGACAACTCCACGGCCCCGACGCTGATCAGCCTCCCGCGCGACTCGCGGGTGCCGGTCCCCGGCCACGGGCGGACGATGATCAACGCGGCCTTCGCGGAAGGCGGCCCGCAGCTGCTGGCGCAGACGGTCGAGCAGGCCACGGGCCTGCGCATCGACCACTACGCCGAGATCGGCTTCGGCGGGTTCGCGGAGATCGTCGAGGCGGTCGGCGGCGTCGAGATGTGCCTGGACCAGGAGATGCACGACACCAAGACCGGCCAGACGCTGCAGGCGGGCTGCCAGCGCTTGGACGGCGCGAACGCCCTGACCTTCGTCCGCATGCGCTACAGCGATGCGACCCCGCGTTCGGACCTGGACCGGGTCGCGAACCAGCGCAAGTTCATCGGCGCCCTGGCGCAGGAGGCGTCGAGCTTCACGACACTGATCAACCCGTTCACCACCTACGCCCTGGCGGACGCGGGCGCCCAGGCGATGACGATGACCAGCGACGACGGACCGAGCGACCTGCTGTCGCTGGCGTGGGCGATGCGCGGCATCTCCTCGGGCGCGGTGGTGACGACGACGGTCCCGGTGACCGACGGCACCGCGAAGAGCTGGGACAAGAAGAAGGCCTCCGAACTCTTCGAGACCGTGAACGCCGACCAGCCCGTCCCGGAGGACCTGATCGTCGACTGAGCGCATACTCGTCGGATGTTCCCGGAACCCACGGATCCCGCGGCCTCGCGCGGCGAGGTGCTCCTCCGCTACCTCGACTTCTTCCGGGACGGCGTGATCGACAGGGTGACGGCCCTGCCGGATGCGGAGCTGCGATCCAGCCGGGTCCCGTCGGGGTGGACGCCGCTGGAACTGGTCAAACACCTGACCTTCACCGAACTGCGCTGGATCGAATGGGGATTCGAGGGTCGCCGGTTCGAAAACCCGTGGGGTGACAGGACGAACGGCCGCTGGTACGTGGCCCCGGAGGAAACCCGCGACGATCTGGTGGCGGCCCTCCGCGAACAGGGGCGGCGAACCTCCGAAGTCGTGGCGATCACGCCCCTGGAGAAGGCGGGCGAGCCGGGACCGCGCTGGAAGGGCGCGGAACCGGCGACCCTGGAAAGGGTGCTGCTGCACCTCGTCCAGGAATACGCCCGCCACCTGGGCCAGCTCGACATCGTCGTGGAACAAGCCGGCGGCCCGACCGGCGAGTGAAGTCCCCGTGTGCATTTTCTGCTGCCATGGCAACAGAAAATGCACACGGGTCTCCGGCGGCCTCAGCGGCGCGGCGGCTTCATCTGCAGCGGGACGCCGATGAGGTTCAGCGCGTTGATCAGCGCGACCTGGGCGACCAGGTGACCGAGCTCGGCCTCGTCCGGGAACGCCTTGCGCAGCGCCTCCCACTGGTCGTCGCCGATGTGCTCGCGGCGGGTGGCCGCCTCGGCGTAGCCCAGTGCGGCCCGCTCCCGCTCGTCGTAGAGCTCCGACTCCTGCCACACGGCCAGCTGGAGGAGCCGGTCCTCGGTCTCGCCGATCCGGCGCGCCTCCCGGCCGTGCATGTCGACGCAGAAGACGCAGCCGTTGATCTGCGAGACCCGGATCTTGACCAGCTCCCGCACCTTGTCGTCCAGCGGCCCCTTGCGAAGCGCGGCATCGGCGTCCCTGAAGCCCTTGTAGGGCTCCGGTGCCGCTTCGCCGAGGTTCAGACGTGCCATCGTTGTCTCCCTGTCGTTCTGGGCTGTCACCAGGGAGACGAGCGGGCCTACTCGGATGTGACCGCCTTGAGGTGGGCGAGTTTCCGCGGGTTGAGCACCCGCCGGTAGGCGACGATCCGGCCATCGGCGAACCCGAACGTGTCGACGGAGTGGATCCCGCCCCCGCGGTGGAGCACCAGCGCCGGCTCGCCGCCGATCTCGACGATGTCGATGCGGTCGGCCCGCCACCGGCGACCCACCCGGACCAGGACCTCGGCGATGCGCCGGCCGCCGAGGATGGGCACGCGGGCCGCGCTGACCTGCCCGCCGCCGTCGGTGAGGTAGACGGCGTCGGGATGCATCAGCTCGACCAGCGCGGCGAGGTCCCCGGTCTCGTAAGCGGCGCGGAACGCGATGACCAGGCGGTCCAGCTCGGCGCGCGGCACGTCCGGCGCGTTGCCCCTCGCCTCGGCGACCCGGTGCCGCGCCCGCGAGGCCAGCTTCCGGGCGGCGGGCACCGAGCCGCCCAGCACCTCGGCGATCCGCGCGAACTCCAGCCCGAACACGTCGTGCAGCACGAGGGCCACCCGCTCCGGCGGGCTCAGCTCCTCCATGATCAGCAGCATCGCGGAGCCGACCGACTCGTCGACGAGCACCGGCTCGGCGGCATCCGGCCCGGTCAGCAGGGGTTCCGGCAACCACGGCCCGAAGTAGCTCTCCCGCTGCACCCGGGCGGACTTGAGGATGTCGTAGGACCGCCGCGCGGCGACGGTGACCAGCCAGGCCCGCAGGTCGTCGACGCCGCCCAGGTCTGCCGCGGCGGCCCGCAGCCACACGTCCTGCACGACGTCCTCGGCATCGGCGACGCTGCCGAGCAGCCGGTAGGCCACGCCGAAGACGGCAGGCCGGTGCTCCTGCCACTCCGCCCCCAACCGCTCGCGGTGTCCGCCACCCATGCAGATCCTCCTGAACTGAGCCTTACCCGTAAAAATTCAATCATTAACTCGTTTGGTCTAATGATTATTACGCCAAGTAGTTCAGTAAGGTTCTCCGCATCCGCTGCGGCGGACGTTCATCCGGAAACGTTCCCGGATCTTATTGGGTAGGCGCACCTCGGCCTGCACTCCCCGATGCCCAGCGCGCTCGCGCACAGTTCTGATCGAAAGGTTGCGGAAGTTGTTGGCCAAACTCACCCGTCGCGTCCTGCTCGCCACTGCCCTGACCGCCGGAACGATGGCGACGGTCGCGGCGGTGGCCCCGGCCCAGGGCGAAACCCCCAGCACGGTCCGGCTTTCGCTGGACAACGGCCGCGGAGCGGCGCTCGGCAACGCGGTCCTGACCTGCCACCCGGCGGGCGGCACGCACAAGAACGCGGCGAAGGCGTGCAGCGACCTGGACGCGGTCGGGGCGGATTTCCGCCTGATGACGGCGAAGCCGGCGATGGCCTGCACCCTCCAGTACGAGCCGGTCACGGCGAAGCTCGAAGGGAACTGGCGCGGGCGCTCGGTGAGCTTCACCGAGACCTACCCGAACAGCTGCGCCCTGACGGTCGAGACCGGAGTCGTCTTCGACTTCTGACCCGCTAATCGAAGTCTTCGGTCTGCCAGCGATCGACGTATTCCGGTGGCGTCGGGCCACCGGAGTACGCTGTCATCCGTCCAAACAGGAGGGTGTCGGATGTCGCCGATCGAGTGGGAAGACTTCGAGAAGGTGGAACTGCGCGTGGGAACGATCGTGCAGGCGGAACCGAACGAGAAGGCACGAAAGCCCGCATACGTCCTGACCGTCGACCTCGGCGAGTTGGGGCTGAAGACGTCGAGCGCGCAGATCACTGACCACTACGAACCGGAAGCCCTGATCGGCCGCCAGGTGTTGTGCGTGTGCAACTTCGAGCCGAAGCGAATCGCGGGAGTGAAGTCCGAAGTACTGGTAACGGGAGCCCACGACGAGCAGAACAGCGTGGTCCTAGCGGGCTTCGACCACCAGGTCCCGAACGGCACCCGCCTCCTCTGACGGGGCTGCCCCGGCGCCGAAGCGGCGAGGTCGCCGGCAGTCGATGCCCGGGTGGATCCCAAGCCTCGTTTTCGAGTCAGGCCAGGTCATTCGGGGCAAGTTGGTTCGGCTGGCCGTACTCGGGCTTTTGCCACTCGAGGTTGGTGGGGCGGTCCCCGCCACTGGAGAAGAAGGTCCGGGCGGCTTGCCGGGCAGTGGGGATTGGGATTGCGGAGTCGATCGGGGCGTCGGTCCAGGTTCCGCCGTAGTCGAATCCGGAGTCGTCGGGCATTGGAACTGTGCCTTTGCTGGCTTCAAGGATGTCGGCGGGTTTGTCGCAGTAGATCAGCGAGCTGTAGTCAGGCTGGCCGAGCCCGATTTGCAGAATGTGCTGGCGGTCGGCGGTGACGAATTTCGGCGTAGGTGGGAACATCCTCCTCGATGGCGTCGGCGGTCACGCGGTCGAGGAGAGCATCGAGTTCGACAACCGTGGTGACCTCGGCGGGGGCTTCGTCGGGGTGGTACATAACGGTGAACGTCATCGCTGGAGTCCTTCTCCCGTTCCCTCGTAGACCTGGTATCCGCCCGGCCAGTAGACCGTAAGGCGAGTGCCTTCGGACAGTTGCGCAGGCAGTGTGGCTGCTAACAAGCCGAACCGGGGTCTGAGCGGCAACGAACGCCGAGATCAGCGGTACCAAGCCCGGCGGCTCGGCGCTCGATGGGGTGTCTGCCGCTGGAAGCCCAGGCAGTTGGGCTAAGGCCCTGTTCGGCCAAGCAAGGCCCCGTAGGCTCCGGCGTGTGCACAGCACCCTGACCGAGCATGCCCGTTGCCTATACGGCGACGAGTACCGGTCTGTGCCTGAGTGCGATCGTGACCACCTCGAGCAGTACTTCGTCGAGGAACTGACCTTTGCTGACGCCGAATCGATCTTGGCGATGCTGCGGGAGCTGTCTCCTCACTTGGTCGATGGGTACCTCCCCGTGTGGATTCGCAACCTGGCATACCGGCTCGTTCTGCTCCAGCGGCCTGACGAGCCACTGCTGATGCGGGAGGCGGCAGACAGTCTCCATCTGCATGGCCCGGACTGGGACGACGTTGCCGTCGAGCTGCGGAAGAGGGCTGACGCCTTGGGCGCGAGGCATTGACGACCAGCGCGGCCAGAGCCGGAACGCGGCTGTGGTGACAGTGCTGTGGAAGTAGGCGCACCCGCCTCGGGTGGTGGTCGCCATGACCCGCGCACCATCGTCCGGTTTGGGCTCGCCTGCGCGAAGTTGCGCTGATGAGCGGATTCGTGCGACGGCCGGAAGGCCTAGCATCGGAACATGGGGGACGGACGCGACGAGGACGAGAGCGTCGAGAACGAGATTTCCGGGGGAACCTTCGAGGGGCCGGTGTCGCAGATCGGTCGTGTTAGCGGCGACTACACGATCAACTGGAAATCGCCGAAAACCGAGGAAGAGTCCTCGTTCGACGCCGAGTACATGGCCTACATGCGGGCGCGGATGGCGGCTGAAGCAGCCGCGCAGCGCAAGCGCAGGACCGCGTCCACCGTTCGGGCCCTGATCATCGTCGGAGCCGTCGTCACCGTGCTCGTTCTCGGGACGCAAAACCCGACGGCGGGCATCGTCGCTGCGTTCTGCGCGATCGTCGTGATCGGCTGGATGCTGCCGTCCGGGAAAGGGTGAATCGTGGCCGGAATGCTGTTCCTGCTCATCATCGTCGTGGGCGGCGTGGCGCTGGCTCGGCTGGGGAAAGCCGCAGGCTGCGGGCCGGTCGGGATCGGGTTGTTGGTGATCTTCGGCCTCGCGGCGATCTTCGGATTCCTGGAAGCCGCTGACCTCATGGACTGAACCGCCCTCGCGGCCGAGGAAGCGATGCTTCACCTCTTCTGGCCTTGATCAGCGAGGACCGGAAGTGGGGGCTGGCAGGCCGGCATCGACGCGAATGGTGTCGTGTGATGGCGATCACTCGCGGGGGCTGAATCCTTTGGCCCACGTACCGGCTCTTGTAAGGGCCGGGACACGCCCGGCGCTGGAGGAGGTTGCCGTGAGCGTCGTCGTAGTCCAGGCCGGTCCTGCGTTGGTGGGGAGCTAGACGTGGTTGAGGCCAGTTGGCCCCGGGAGTCCCTGATCGTTGCCGCGCAGGGCGGGGACCCCGTCGCCGTCGCTGCCCTGGTGTCGGATTCACACCCGCACGTGCAGCGCTTCGCGCGCGCTCTGTGCGCTTCGCCGGAGGACGCGGAGGACTCCGCGCAGGAAGCGCTGATCGTCCTGTACCGCAAGATCGGCACTCTGCGGGCCTCCGGTGCGCTCGTGTCGTGGATGTTCCGGATCGTGCGCAATGAATGCCTGCGCCGGGTCCGCCGGGCGTTGCGCGGCGACGTCCTAGTGCGTCTCGACACGACGGTTTCGGCTGAGGACGACGTCATTCAACGGCTGGAGGCGCAACGGGTTGCCGCAGCGGTCGCCGAGTTGCCCGCCGACCAGCGTCGCGTCCTGATCATGCGGGACATCCAGGGCTATTCGGGCCGGGCAGTCGCCGCCGCGCTCGGCCTGAGCACGCCCGCGATGAAGTCCCGGCTGTATCGCGCCCGGGCGACGGTCCGCCAGTTGCTGCAAGACCCGAGCCCCCTTGCGCAACACGATCGATAGCCATCCGCGGTGTCGTGCCTCGCCACCCAATCCATTCCCGCACTTCTGCCGCTGCACGTCCGAGTCGCTCGGTCACACCTCACAAGGAGCCCCCATGCTCGAAACCGGATCCACCGCCCCTGACATCGCACTGGAGGACACCGCCGGGCATGCCGTCCGCCTCGCGGACTACCACGGCACGGACAACGTGCTGCTCTACTTCATGCGCTCGACCACCTGTCCCGTCTGCAACAGCCACGTCAAAGACCTCGCCGGGCGTGCCGCCGATCTGACGGCCGCCAACGTGCGCGTCCTGGTCGCGGTCCCCGAAGGCCGAGCCGCAGCAGCGGCCTGGCAAGCAAAGCGCGAGCTGCCGTTTCGCGTGGTCACCGGCCAGCGCGGCACGCCGCACGAGGCCGTCGGTCTGGCGAAGAAGGTATTCGGTGCCATCCAGCAGTCCGGCAGCCTGCTGATCGACCGGGACGGAGTCGTGCGCCACACCCATGCGGCGACCATGCCCACCAACAGCTACGACAAGAAAGGCATCGCCAAGGCCATCAACGACCTACCGACCACCGATCCGCTCCGTTGACCACGGCGGCGTCCGAGCCAACAACCGAATCGCCGAGCAACGAAAAGGCTGGTCGATGAGCAGGCCGGGAACGCTCCATCCGCAAGGAGCCGGCGAAGGGTGACCACCGCACCGTGGGGGGTTTGGGGGGCTCGGCCCCCCATGCAAAGGCGAAGAGCCCCGGTTCGCGAATTCCGCGAACACAGGGCTCCCGGCTCTGAGCGGATGACGGGAATCGAACCCGCGTTCTCAGCTTGGGAAGCTGATGTTCTACCATTGAACTACATCCGCGATACCTTATCGGCTCCGTCAGCCTAACACGGTGGGGCGCGAAGATCATCACCGGGTTGCCGATACGCTGGGGGCGTGTTGCTGAGTGACCGGGACCTGCGCAAAGAGCTCGATGAGGGCCGCCTCGAACTTGATCCGTTCGACGCCGCCTTGATCCAGCCGTCGAGCATCGACGTCCGGCTGGATCGTTTCTTCCGGGTCTTCGACAACACCCGGTACACCCACATCGATCCGTCGAAGCAGCAGGACGAGCTGACGTCGCTGGTGGAGACGCCCGACGACGATCCGTTCGTGCTGCACCCGGGCGAGTTCGTGCTCGGGTCGACGTTCGAGTCGGTGCGGTTGCCCGATGATCTGGCCGGCCGGCTGGAGGGCAAGTCCTCGTTGGGCCGGCTGGGGTTGCTGACGCACTCCACCGCCGGGTTCATCGACCCCGGGTTCAGCGGCCACATCACCCTCGAACTGTCCAACGTGGCCAATCTGCCGATCACGTTGTGGCCGGGGATGAAGATCGGTCAGCTGTGCCTGTTCCGGTTGTCGAGCCCCGCGGACTTCCCGTACGGCTCGAAGGAGGCCGGGTCGCGCTACCAGGGGCAGCGCGGGCCGACGCCGTCGCGGGCGTACCTCAACTTCCGGCGTACCGACACCCGTCGCTGAGCATCGCCACCACCTCGGCGGTCGCGCGAACATCGCCGAACGATCGGTAGATGGTGTGCAGCGTGGCGTTGTGGTCCGCGTCGCGGCCTGCCGCGTTGGCGTCCGCGAGCATGATCACGCGAAAGCCCAGTGTGCTCGCGTCGCGGGCCGAGGATTCGCAGCAGACGTTGGTGACCGTGCCTGCGATCAGGACCGTGTCGATTCCGCGTTGTTCCAGCAGTTCTGGCAGCACGCACCGGCCGGGGAAGAAGGCGCTGGGTGCGGACTTCTCGACGAGCACGTCGTCGTCGTGGATCGTGAACTCCGGCCACAGGCGCTGCGCCAGCGGGCCCGTTCCGCCTGCGGTGCGGTACGCCTCGGCCGCTTCCGGGCCGTAGAACTCCTGGGCCGTCTGCGTCGGTTCGGTCGTCGCCGGTAGCACCCATGCGACCGTGCCGCCGGTCTTTCGGACGGTCCGCGCCAGTCGGCCGATGTTCGGCACGATGCCCCGGCAGTAGGGGTTGCCGGACACGAAGAACGGCACCATGTCGATGACCACCAGCGCCGTCCGGGGCGGGTCGAGGGTGGGGAACGCGAAGCGCTTGCCGCGGCGCTCCTCGTGCCGGGCGTATTCGCGGTCCTCGATCAGCCACGCGTGCAGCTTTTCCGGTGCGTCCATGTCGGGCTCCTGAGGTGACAGGTGATCACGACAGGTAATCATCTAGACACGCGCCGAGTGGCGTTTTCCCTGGTGGTGTCTGTTTTGCGCCGCGTTGTCCCGGCTTGTGGTGACAGTGAGCTAGTTCACCCTGAATCGAGTAAGCAAGATGGGGATTCAGAACTTACGATCCCCCTCGCCCGGCGTTCTGGAACGATCCCGCAACGGGGCGGGGTCGGCGAGCGGGCAGCAGGAGTACTCGATGTCCGCATTGCAGTCGCGCGCCTCGGGCACTGCCAACGAGAACCTCGGGCACGTCGTGATGATCGCCGGGGCCGCGGCGCTCGGCGGGTTCCTCTTCGGCTACGACACCTCGGTGATCAACGGCGGCGTGGACGCCATCCAGCAGCACTTCAACGTCGGTTCCGCGTTGACCGGCCTGACCGTTTCCTCGGCGCTGCTGGGTTCCGCGGTGGGCGCCGGGATCGCCGGCGGGCTGGCCGACCGGGTCGGCCGGATCCGGGTCATGCAGCTGGCCGCGGTCCTGTTCATCATCAGCGCCGTCGCTTCGGCCGTGCCTTTCGCGATCTGGGACCTCGCCATCTGGCGGGTCGTCGGCGGCGTCGCCATCGGCATCGCGTCGGTGATCGCGCCCGCCTACATCGCCGAGGTCGCGCCCGCCGCGTACCGCGGGCGGTTGGGGTCCTTGCAGCAGTTGGCGATCGTGCTGGGGATCGCCGTTTCGCAGCTGGTCAACTACGCCCTGGCGCAGGCCGCCGGCGGCAGCGCTTCCGGGATGCTCGGGCCGTTGCAGGCCTGGCAGTGGATGCTCGGGGTGGCCGCGGTCCCCGCGGTGATCTACCTGGTGGTGGCTTCGACGATTCCCGAGTCGCCGCGGTACCTGGTCGCGGTCGGCAAGGTCGACCGGGCGCGGGAGATCCTGGCGCAGGTCGACTCCGGTGATCCGGACGCGAAGGTCGCCGAGATCAAGGCGGCGCTGGGCGGCGAGCGCAAGCCGCGGCTGAGCGATCTGTGGGGCCGGTTCGGGGTGCTGCCGATCGTGTGGGTCGGGATGGCCATCGCGGCGTTGCAGCAGTTCGTCGGGATCAACATCATCTTCTACTACTCGTCGTCGCTGTGGCACTCGGTGGGCATCGACGAGAGCAGTTCCCTGCTGCTGAGCCTGTTCACGTCGATCGTGAACATCGTCGGCACGTTCGTCGCGATCGCGCTGGTCGACAAGATCGGCCGCAAGCCGCTGCTGGTGATCGGTTCGCTCGGGATGGCCGTGTCGCTGGCCGTGACCGGATGGGCGTTCAGCTTCGCCGAGGTAGTCGGCGAGGAGGCGCACCTGCCGTTCCAGTGGGGCGCCGTCGCGCTGGTGTCGGCGAGCGCTTTCGTGCTGTTCTTCGCCGCCTCCTGGGGCGTGGTGATGTGGGTGCTGCTGGGCGAGATGTTCCCGGTGCGCATCCGGGCCGCCGCGCTGGCGGTCGGCACCGCGACGAACTGGATCGCGAACTGGCTGGTGACGGTGAGCTTCCCGAGCATGCGGGACTGGAACCTGCCGGTCACCTACTTCATCTACGCCGCGTTCGCGCTGATCTCGGTGGTGTTCGTGGTGAAGTACCTGAAGGAGACCAAGGGGCGCTCGTTGGAGGAAATGGGCAGCTGACCTGGTCCGATGTTCGAGGGGCGTCCCCGGTGGGGGCGCCCCTCGAAACTTTTCCGCGGGTTCGGGAACAAAGCCGGGGCGTTGCGCGTATCTAGTACCGTACAACGTACGAAGGAGCGTGCATGGCCTCTCGCGACATCACCCGGTTCCGCCTCGACATCCCGCAGCACGACCTGGACGACCTCCGGGCCCGGCTGGCCCGCGTCCGCTGGGCCGACGAGGTGCCCGGGCAGGGCTGGAGCTACGGCCCGCCGCTGGGTTACCTGCGGGAGTTGGCGGAGTACTGGCGCAGCGGCTACGACTGGCGGGCGCAGGAGGCGCGGCTGAACGAATTCCCGCAGTACACCACCGAAATCGACGGCGAGAACATCCACTTCCTGCACGTCCGGTCGCCCCGGCCGGACGCGCTGCCGCTGCTGATCACGCACGGCTGGCCCAGTTCGATCGCCGAGTACCTGGACGCCATCGGGCCGCTCGGCGAGTCGTTCCACCTGGTCATCCCGTCGCTGCCGGGATACGGCCTGTCCGGGCCGACGCGTTCGGTCGGCTGGGGCGCCACCCGGGTCGCGCGGGCCTGGGCCGAGCTGATGCGCCGGCTCGGCTACGAGCGGTACGGCCTGCAGGGCGGCGACTGGGGCACGTGGATCTCCCGCGAGCTGGCGATCCTCGCGCCGGACAACGTGATCGGCCTGCACACCAACGGGATGATCACGTTCCCCGGCGGCGATCCGGCGGAGATGGCCGGGCTCACCGAGGCCGACCACGCGCGGATGGGCGCGTGGCAGCGCTACACCGACGAGCTCTACGGCTACAAGCTGATCCAGTCGACGAAGCCGCAGGCGCTGGCGTACTCGCTGGCGGACTCGCCGATCGGGCTGCTGGGCTGGATCGTCGGCGTGCTCAAGGAGTGGACGGACTGCGCGGACACCCCGGAGGACGCCATCGATCGCGACCGCATCCTGACGACGGTGATGCTGTACTGGCTCACCAACACGGCGGGCTCGGCGGCTCGGTCCTTTGTGGAGACTCCGGACAACTCCTCGAAGGCGGAGGAGGAAGGCGTCATCGCGGAGCTGCGGAACGGCACCGTGCCGCACGGCGTCGCGGTGTTCCCGAAGGACATCCTCGCGCCGGTCCGCCCGTTCGCGGAGCGCATCAACAACATCGTGCGCTGGACGGAGTACGACCGCGGCGGAACGTTCCCGGCGATGGAGCAGCCGGACCTGTACGTCCGCGACGTCCAGGATTTCTTCGCATCGCTGCGCGGCTGACGGGCGGGGGTCGTGAGTGCTTTGTGCTGTTATAGCAACCGAAAACACTCACGACCCGAACCGGCGGGCGGGATTCGGGTTCTACGATTCCGGCTTGTGGAGATGGAAGAACGGTTTTCGCGGCTCCGGGCCGAAGCCGAAGCGGGAGATCCCGCTGCCGCGCGGGAGTTCGGCCGCCTCAGCTGCCTCCTGCCGGTGGCAGCCGAGGCGGACGACGTCAAGGAATACTGGCCCGGGGAGCCTTGGTTGCGCGCCGCGCTGGCCGCGGACCGGGATGACAGCGTCGCGGCCAACCTGCTGGCGGCACGCCTCGTCCAGCAGATCGACTTCATGCAGCAGACGGATTCCGCGCTGGACGAGGACGACGACGTCGACGAGGCCGTCGCCGCTCGCGGTGACGAGGCGGCGGAGCTGTACGGCCGGGTCCTGGCCGCTGATCCGGACGACCCGGGTGCCCGCACCGGCCTGGCAGTGCTGCAGGAAGTGATCGACGGCGAGGACTCGGAACCACAGGGGGACGCCTACAGCTACTACCTCGTCGAACTCGACTCGGTCAGCGGCTCTTCCGGGTTCTACGAAGAACTGGTCGCCACCGCTGCCGACGAGCTGCGCTGGGCCTGCGATCACTGGTTCCAGCGCGTCGACGGGCAGAAGGGATTCACGCTCGTGCCCGTCGTCTCGGGCGAACGCGGGAGCTCGATCAGCCTCGACGAGGTGTGCGCCGACGGCGCCACGGATTGGGGTGCGGTCGTCATCCCGCCGCTCAGCGGCGAGCTGCTCCCGGTCGGTTGTCCGGCGAGTTCCGATGGGCTCCGCTACCACTACGGCTACACGCTGAATATCTGCCTGTGACCCGCGTCAGCCGAGCGCTTGCCGCACGAGCGCTTCGGCGGCGGCGCGGGTGATCGATGCGGCTGAGGATTCGCCGGCGATCGAGTAGCTCACGATGGCGCCCTCGTGCAGGCTCAGCAGCTGCACGGCGAGATCCTCCGGGTTCTCGGCGCCGGCTTCGGCGAGCAGGTCGCGGAACAGGTCTCGGAGCCACTGCTTCTCGGCGACGATCAGCTGTCGCCCCGGGTGGTCGGGCTCGGGGAGTTCGGCGAAGGCGTTGACGAAGCTGCACCCCCGGCTGCTCTGCGGGAGCCATTCGGGGAGCACGTCGAACGGCACCAGCGCGCGCCGGACCGGGTCGGCCTCGGCGTCCAGGCGGGCTTCGACGAGTTCGCGCCAGCGCCGGTCGCGTGCCTTCAGGTAGGTCACGAGCAGGCCGTCCTTCGACCCGAAGCGGTCGTAGAGGGTCCGCTTGGTGACACCGGATTCGGCGGCGATGGTGTCGACGCCGACGGCGTTGATGCCTCGCGAGTAGAACAGCTCGGCGGCGACGTCGAGGATGCGCTTGGCGCCCGGCGTCAGGCGCACCTCGTCACCTGCGGTCGCGGACATCGGCCGACCCCCTTGTGTTCACAGGTCTGTGTACCTTACGGTTCGGATCGAACTTCACAGACCAGTGTAGAGGGGGATTCATGGCACGGGTGCTGCGGCGGCTGGGCGCGTTCATCCGCGACTTCGGCTCTGGGATGCACGCAGGTCACGGCATTCGCCACGGGGTGCGCCCGGCTCCCGGGCGCAAGGATTCTTCGTGAACGCCGGGCCCGCCGAGTGGCGGCTGGGTGGGGCCGCGATCGCCATGATCGGCGTGTCCTACGGCTTCGCCCGCTACGGGTACGGATTGTTCGAACCCCAGATCCGCGAGGTGTTCGGGCTTTCGGTGGGAGCGTCCGGGGCGATCGCCAGCGGCGCCTACCTCGGCTACGCGCTCGCGCTGGCCGCCGTCGGAATGCTCGCCGATCGGCTGGGGCCGCGGCCGCTGGTGATCGCCGCCGGGGTATCGGCCGCACTGGGAATGGCGTTGGTCGTGCTGGCGGAGCAGCCGTGGCAGCTGCTCGCCGGCGTGACCGTGGCCGGGGCCAGCTCCGGTTTCGCCTGGTCCCCGTACTCCGACGCCGTCGATCAGCTGGTCGCCCCCGCCCGCCGCCCCGCCTTGCTCGCCGCGATCCCGAGCGGGACCGCGTTCGCGATCACCGCGGCCGGGGGTCTCGCGCTGTCCGGAGTCGGCACGTGGCGCGGGGCTTGGACTGCGTTCTGCGGCATCGCGGTGCTCGCCACCGCCTGCAACGCGTGGCTGCTGCGCGGCACGAAACCCGCACCGCGCATGGCGGGCCGCACGTCGTTGCGGTTCTTCCTGCGTCCGGGCACGGCCGCGCTCTACTCGACGGCGCTGTCCTACGGTGTCGTCGGCGCGGTGTACTGGACGTTCGCGGTGGCCGCGATATCCGGAGCCGCGGAGGCGACCGCGGGCTTGGTGTTCTGGACCCTGCTCGGAATCGCCGGAATCACGGCCATCGGCGCCGGGCGGGTCTTCGCCCGGCTCGGACTGCGGCGCTCCCACGCACTGCTGTTCAGCGCGCTCGGCGTCGCGACCGCCCTGATCGCCGCAGGTCCGGGCTGGTGGCCCGCGATCGGGATCTCCGCGATCGCCTACGGCTTCGCCTTCATGGCCACGTCGGGCCTCCTCGCGGTCTGGAGCTACCGCGTCTTCCCGGACCGGCCGGCCGTCGGATTCACCGCGACGGTCCTGTTCCTCGGGGTCGGCGCCATCATCGGACCGGTGCTGTTCGGGGCGCTCGCCGACCTGTGGAGCCTCCGGGCGGCGCTGTTGCTCGCGGCTGCCCTCGCGATGGCGACCCTCGGCGCGGGGCCTCGCCGGACGGCAGCGCTCATCGCGGGCGATGTTCCTGGGCAGGTTGCCAGGCGCTGATGTTGCGAACGAGGCCGTGAGTGTTTTGGGGCGTTATGGCACCCCAAAACGCTCACGGACCCGAGCGGGTCAGGCGGGCCAGATCTGGTGGGCGGCGGTCAGGGCTGCCGCCTGGTACTGCGGCAGCTGCTTGCCCTCCACCACCACCTCCAGCGGCCACTTCTCCTTCAGCGCCACCCACAGCCGCGAGGACAGGCCCGCGTACGCGCTGAGCTCGTCCGTGCCTTCGGCCACCTGCAGCACGTACACCCACGCCGCCGCGTCCTGGGCTCCCGCGAGCGGCTCGCGCCAGGCGCGGCGCAGGCGGCGGCCGCCGTGGCGCGGGGCGTCCGTCGACAGGACGATGTCCGCTCGGCTCGGGTCGGGCGCGTCCTCGGGGCCGGCCGGGCTGAAGCGGTACTGCAGCGGCGGCACCGCGTCGACGACCGGCACGTCGTCCAGGTCCGGGTTGCCCGGGTCGTCCAGGGTTGAGCGGATCAGGTCCTGCTCCTCGCGGGTGATGCCGACGCCCTCGCCCTCCAGGTTGAGCAGGAGCGTCGACTCGGCCAGGTCCGACTCGCCGGCGGCGTACTGGTCGCGCACGGCTCCCAGGGTGTCGTCGGACAGCCGGCCCGCGAGCCGCGCGCACACGTCGGTGACCGCGGCGTAGGTCTTCACATCCATGGCGCTCACTTCTTCTTGTGGTAGTCGCCGAGTTCGGTCGTGGTCACGTTGCCCTGGGCGTCCTGGACGACTCTGATCATCTTGTTGCCCTTCGGGCCCTCCCACGTCCAGCTGCCATCGCCGCCGATGTCGGGGTGACTGTAGCGAGGCGGGTCGCTCACCGGCACGCCCTTCGGCTGCGGGTTCGGCGCCGGCGGGTTGGTGATCACGCCCGGGTCGGCGCTGTTCGGCGGGTACGCGGTGCGGATCTCGCCGTCGGCGAGCACGGTCGTCTTGACGGTGACGCCGTCGACCGTGCCGGTGTAGTCGTAGGCCCACGCCTTCTTGCCGTCGGCGTCCTTGGTCAGGTACGGGCCCTTCGCCGGCGGCCCCTGCTGCGTGACCTGGTGCGCCGCGTCGAGGATCTTCGGACCATCCCAGCTCTGGGGGAACTCGGTCTTCTTCGAGAGCCCGGTGCCCGCGATGTGGCCGCCCTGCCGGCCGCCGTCGCCCCCGACGATGTGCGCCTCGGAGGCGTCGCTGTGGTGGATGTCGTCCGCTTTGGGCGGGGCGGTCGGCTTGGGCGGCGCGGTGGGCTTGTTCGACGGCGGGTTGTTGGGGTTGCCCGGCTGGTTGCCGCCGGAGCCGCCCGGGCGGCCGTTCTGCGCGGCTTGGGCGGTGGCTTGCTGCGCGCTGGAGATGCCCTTGCCCGCGTCGATGTTGCCGTGCTTCTGCGGGGGTTTTCCGGTGGTGCCACCGTCGCCGCCGTCCCCGTGCGGATTCTTGGGTTTCGCCATGGACGCCTACTCGTCGAGGAGCTTGGTGAGGTTGGTGAGGCTGGTGATCAGCGACGTGGTGTAGGTGAGGATCCGCGCGGCCCACTTGACCACCGCCGCGGCGATCTGCGCGGCGACGACCGGGATCGTCACCACGAAGACGGCCTCCACCGCCCACACGATCACCCTGGCCACCAGGTCGGCGATCAGGTCGCGGACGATCTCGCGGGTCTGCTCCACCAGGCCGCCCGCGCCTTCGGTGGCCGCCGCCATCGCCGCCGAGATCGCGGCCAGCCCACCGATGGCCTCGACGTTGTTGGCCATCATGCCGCGGTAGGCGTCCGAGGCCGTGCCGGTCCAGTCGGGCAGGTCGTCCTTGAGGTGCGCTTCGAGATCGGTGGCCATGGCACCCAGCTCGGTGGCCATGTTGTTCCAGGTCTTGGCGTGCGACTGGACCACGTCCGGCGCGCCGGTCAGCTCGTCGAGCATCTCCCGCAGCGGCTCGAAGTACTCCATGGCCCAGCCCAGGCCGTTGGACAGCAGCGCGCTGATCGGGTCCAGCGCGCTCGCCGCGACCTCGACCGCCAGGCCCGCGCCGGCCAGCGCGTCGTCGACCCAGCCTTCGGACTTGATCGCGTCGGCCAGGCCGTCGATGCTGTCCGCGAGCCCGGCGCCCGTCCACGCCTCGCGGGACGACGAGGACGGGGCGACCAGTGACTTGTCGGTCATGGCATTTCCCCGCCGCTCGAACGGATCAGGCCGGCGTGCTCCTCGTCGAGGGCTTGGTAGTCGTCGCCGCTGGCGCGCAGCTCGTCGGAGAGGAGCGAAAGGTTCTCCTCCACGTACGCGATCAGCTCGTCCTGCTTCGCGTGCCGGCCCTCCAGGACACCGGAGATCCAGCCGCACAGCAGCCCGTAGGCCTGGTCGTCCTGCACGATGTTCGCGCTGGCGGACTTCACCGCGGCGAACCGGTCCTTGATCGCGTCCACGTTGGCCGCGTGCGAGCGCAGCTGCTCGATGTTGACGTTGTACCCGTCGCCCATGCTCACCACCGCTCGCGGCGGGTGTTGATCTCGTAGCCCTCGTCGTAGTCCTCGGCGTCGGGGGCGGCGGGTTCCGGAGCCGGACCGGTGCGCAGGTGCCGTTCCACGCTGTCCGCGATCGCCCGCGCCGCGGGCGATTCGGTGCCCACCGTGTCCGCGATGATCTCCTGGGACTGGTCGGCCAGCTTGTTCTTCGCGGCGCCGAGCGTGGCCATGATCGCCTGCGCGACGACGTCCGGCGCCACTCGCTGGATCCGGCTGGTCAGCTGCAGGCCCACGAGTGCGCCGGTCGAGTCGATCGTGACCTCCACCAGCCCGTTCGGGTCGCTCGCGGTGGCGCGGGCCTGCTGCAGCCGGTCGCTCATCGTCTGGGTGTCCGCGGCCAGCTTGTCGATCCGGCCCTTCCAGGCGGCCAGGCGCTCGCGTGCGCCGTCCGGATCGAGGATGTTGCCGTCCATGTCCCTCCGATTCGCCCAAGTGGCGCATTGCTCCGGGGGAGTTTAAACAGCGCGGCGTTGGCGCAGTCGGCTCGCGTTCGAAAGTGGTTGGCATCACTCGTTTCTCGATGCCGAGCCGGAAAGAACGAAGGGCTCTTCCCGCCGATCGGCGGGAAGAGCCCTTCGTCCCGGAGAACTCAGCTACCGGTGGGCGCCGTGTCTGCCGTGTCCGATGTGGACGTTTCGCCGCGTTTGACGGCGGACAGCAGCAGCTGCGCGACGTCGACGACCTCGACGGACTCGGAGGCGACCTTCTCGCTCTGGCGGGCGGTGAGGCCGTCGGAGAGCATCACCTTGCAGAACGGGCAGCCGGTGGCGATCTTCGTCGGCGCGGTCCCGAGTGCCTCGTCGACGCGCTCGACGTTGATGCGCTTGCCGATGCGCTCTTCCATCCACATCCGCGCCCCGCCCGCGCCGCAGCACATCGAGCGGTCCGCGTGCCGCGGCATCTCCCGGAACGTCGCCCCCGACGCCCCGACCAGGTCACGCGGCGGCGTGTAGACCTTGTTGTGCCGCCCCAGGTAGCAGGGGTCGTGGTAGGTGACGTCCTCGGCGACCGGCGCGACCGGCACCAGCCGCTTCTCCCGCACCAGCCGGTTCAGCAGCTGGGTGTGGTGCACCACCTCGAAGTCCCCGCCCAGCTGCGAGTACTCGTTCGCCAGGCTGTTGAAGCAGTGCGCACAGGTGGCGACGATCTTCCGCTTGCCGCGTTCGCGGCCCTCGAACACGCCGTTGAGGACCTCGACGTTCTGCTGGGCCAGCATCTGGAAGATGAACTCGTTGCCCGCCCGCCGGGCCGGGTCACCGGTGCAGGACTCCTCCGGTCCCAGCACCGTGTAGGACACCCCGGCCAGGTGCAGCAGCTCCGCCACCGCCCGCGTGGTCTTCTTCGCCCGGTCCTCGAACGCCCCCGCGCACCCGACCCAGAACAGGTACTCCACGTCGTCGGCGAGTTCGCCGTCGAACACCGGCACCTCGAAGTCCAGGCCCTCGGTCCACGCCAGCCGGTCCTTGGCGTTCTGACCCCACGGGTTGCCCTTGTTCTCCAGGTTCTTGAACATCCCGCCCAGCTCGGTCGGGAAGTTCGACTCGATCATCACCTGGTACCGGCGCATGTCGACGATGTGGTCCACGTGCTCGATGTCCACCGGGCACTGCTCCACGCACGCACCGCAGCTGGTGCACGACCACAGCACGTCCGGGTCGATGACGCCCATTTCCTCGGGGCCGCCGATCAGCGGCTTCTCCGCCTCGGCCAGCGCGAGCACGTTGATGCCCGCCAGCTTGGCCTCGGCGTCGTCGCCGGTGATGCCGACCTCGTCGCCGGCCATGTCCTTGCGGCCACCGGCCAGCAGGTACGGCGCCTTCGCATACGCGTGATCCCGCAGCGAGGTGATCAGCAGCTTCGGCGACAGCGGCTTCCCGGTGTTCCACGCCGGGCACTGCGACTGGCACCGACCGCACTCGGTGCAGGTGGTGAAGTCCAGCCAGCCCTTCCAGGAGAAGTCCTCGATCTTGCCCGCGCCGAACACGTCGGTGTCCGGGTCGGCCTCCTCGAAGTCCAGCGGCTTGCCCGCCGACATCATCGGCTTCACCGCACCCAGCGCGACGTCGCCGTCGGCCTCGCGCTTGAAGTAGATGTTGAAGAACGCGCTGAACCGGTGCCAGGCCACGCCCATCGTCATGGTCCGGGCCACCACGATCAGCCACACCGTCGCGCTCATCAGCTTGATGAACGCGAACGCCGACACGAGGTTCTCACTGGCCGGCAGCAGCATGCCCAGCGGGCCGGAGACGAACTCCGACCACAGCGGCATCGGGTGCACGCCCAGCGCGGACTTCGCCGCGCGCACCCCGATGATGCCCAGGCCCTCGATCAGGACCACGGCCTCGACGAAGTAGGCCCACGCGAAGTTCGAGCCCTGGAACCGCGACACCCGCCCCGCCCGGCGCGGGTGGTTGCGCTGCCGGATGACGATCAGCACCACGATGCCCACCACGGTGCCGACACCGAGGATCTCCATCAGCAGGCCGTAGATCGCCAGATCGCTGACGATCGGGAAGCCCCAGGTCGGCACGAAGACCTCGCCGTAGGCCTCGAAGACGGCCAGGGAGCCGATCAGGAAGCCCCACATGACCAGCCAGTGCCAGATCCCGACGTTGCGGAACTTGTTCATCCGCGTGTGGGCGGCGAACTCCTTGACGAGGGTGGCCAGGCGGGCCATGACGGGGCCGTTTCGGGTACCGTCCGGCTGCCCGAGGCGGATGATGCGCACGAACTTGGCGATCGTCGCGGCGAACATGCCCCAAGCGACGATGCCGAGCACGACAGCGATCCCGCCGAGCGTGATCTGTACAGCGCCCATTGGTTCGGGTGCCTTTCCTCCGGGGGCGGTGGTGTGAGCAGCGTACGCCGTGTTACTCATCGGTAACTATACTGCTGCCGCTCATGTCGGGAACAGACGGTGATTCTGCGAGACCACTGGACGAAAAACTAGTTGTGCAGTCGTCCAAGTTGTTTCCGTCTTGCGTGCTCCGAGGGTGATCATCCGGTCCCTTGGGGGCGCGATGCCGTTGTGGGCGTTTCGGGAGTTGTTCCTGTTAGACGTGTGCGAGGTCGCATCACGATTTCACCGCGTCCCGGGCACCGCCGCGGCCCATCGCGGCAGAATTGCGGCCGTGGTGCGATTTTCGCCACGTATTCGATCGAGCGAACGATCTGTTCGGTCAAGTCGGCGGGTGGCGTCGGAACAGGGGGATCGGCATGGGTGGGTCGGGCGGCGAAGCGATGCGCGCATCGGACGCTGATCGGGAGGCGATCGCGCAGCGGTTGCGCGCGGCGCAGGACGAAGGCCGCCTCACCATCACCGAGTACGACGACCGCCTGCAGAAGGCGTACGCGGCGACGACGCTCGGCCAGTTGCAGCCGCTGGTGGCCGACCTGCCGGAGCCGGTGCCCGCGAAGCCGTCGCCGGAGGTCGTCAAGCGCGAGCGGCAGAAGCGCAACCTGATCAAGGAGTGGCGCGACTGGGCGGGCGTCTCCTTCATCCTCATCGCGATCTGGGCGGTGACCTCGGTCAGCTCCGGCGAGCTGAAGTTCTTCTGGCCGATGATCCCGATGGGCATCTGGGCCGCGATCAACGTCGCCTCGATGATCTCCGGCGACAGCGGCGACAAGAAGCGCAAGGGCTCGGGCGACTAGGGAAAACCGCGTGCGCGCGTGATCGGCCATCCGTATGCTGAAAAAGTAGGGCGCTCGTACAAGTTTTTCTGGGAGGAAGCGTGGCCTACCTGCTGCTGGCGGTGGCGATCTTGAGCGAGGTGCTCGCCACGGTCTCGCTGAAGCTGTCCGAGGGCTTCAGCAGGACCGTCCCGTCGATCCTGGTCGTGGTCGGCTACCTGGTGGCCTTCACCGCGCTCAGCGCCGTGCTCAAGCTCGGCCTGCCGGTCAGCGTCGCCTACGCGATCTGGGCCGGGGCCGGAGTGGCGCTGGTGGCGATCATCGGCGCGGTGTTCCTCGGCGAGGGCATCACGGCGGTGCAGGTCGCCGGCATCGCGTTGGTCATCGGCGGCGTGCTGGCGCTCGAACTGGGCGGCGCGCATTGACGTCGCCGCGGCGCACCCCTGACGAGGCGGAGACCGACGGTCGCCGTCTCAAGGGTGAGCGCCGTCGCCGCGCGATCATCGACGCGACGCTGCGGGTCGTCGCCCGCGACGGCGTCGCCGCGGTGAGTCACCGCAACATCGCCCGCGAGGCCGGGGTGCCGCCCGCGTCGATCGCCTACTACTTCGCGGGCATCGACGACCTGCTGGTGGCAACGCTGCTGGAGAGCTGCGAAACCCTGATCAACGAGATCGACCGGCTGAGCGGGCAGGTCCGGGAGAACTCGGACTGGCCGCGGGTGATCGCCGAGGCGCTGGCGACGATGGTGCGCGACCAGCGCGAACGCACCCTGGGCGAGTACGAGCTCTACCTGCTCGCCGCCCGTCGCCCGGCGCTGCGCCCGGCGGCCCGCCGCTGGATCGAGGTCGCCACCGGTTTCCTCAACGGCGGCGCGGGCGGCGACGAGCCGGTGGTCCGGGCGCTGTTCGCCGGGATCGACGGCCTGCTCATGCAGGCGCTCATCGCCGACGAGCCGCCCACCGCCGACGAGCTCGAACCGACGGTGCGCTTCCTCCTGCAGCCGGTGGACTACCTGCGGGATGCGCGGCTGATCAGCTGAAGGTCGTGTTGTTCGCCCCCGGCCGCACGACGCCCACGGTGTCGCGGGCGGATTCGCCGGGATAGGTCGTGCACGCCTGCCCCTCGTAGGGCCTCGCTTCGGTGGGCCGCAATTTCCATTGAAATCGAAGGTCCAATTTCCATTGAAGTTGCGGCAGAACTGATCGGGGTCGCGGTCAGCGGGGTCCGAGGGGCCGGCGCACACTCCTCGCATGCGGGTCACGCTGGTCAGGGGCGACATCACCGAGCAGGACGTCGACGCCGTCGTGAACGCGGCGAACTCGTCGCTGCTCGGCGGAGGCGGCGTGGACGGCGCGATCCACCGGCGCGGCGGCCCGGCGATCCTCCAGGAATGCCGGCTGCTCCGCGCGAGCCGGTACCCGGACGGGCTGCCGACGGGGCAGGCGGTCGCGACCACCGCCGGCGAGCTCCCGGCGCGCTGGGTGATCCACACCGTCGGGCCCACCTACACCGCCGCGGCGGACCGGTCCGGGCTGCTGGCGTCCTGCTTCCGGGAATCCCTGCGGGTCGCCGACGAACTCGGCGCCGAGGTCGTCGCGTTCCCGGCGATCTCCACCGGCGTCTACCGGTACCCGCTCGACGAAGCGGCGCGGATCGCCCTGCGCACGGTGCGCGATGCCGAGACCGACGTCGCCGAGGTGCGCTTCGTGCTCTTCGACGCGAAATCCCTCGCCGCTTTCGAGTCCGCCTACGACGAGGTCTTCGGCGCCTGATCGATCGGTCCGAAGTAGACGGACACCGAAAGTTCGTGAGCGTTTTGGAGTGCCCTGGCGATCCAAAACGCTCACGAGCCTGGAAAACAGGTTGCTCAGCCGATGACGGTGTTGTTCGGGCCTGCCTGGACCACGCCGACCTTGGCGTAGTCGGCGTCCTGGGTGAACGTCGTGCAGCCCATCGCGCCGGGCAGCGGCAGGAACATCGCCGCCTTGCTGTTCGGCGGGTACACCCGCAGGCCCTCGGCGGCCTCGGCGCCGCAGTCCTCCGGGTTCATGTGCGCGACCGGGCTGAACAGGAACGGCGCGGACGCCGTCTCGCCCGGAGCGAGGCTGATGACCGGCCGGTCCTTGATCACGCGCTTGGCCGGCTCGCCGATCTGGCGGCCGCCGCTGCCGACGTAGGAGACGCCGGGCGCGGACGAGAGCGTGCAGGTGGTCGGGCCGGTGTTGGTGAACTGGAGCGGCGCGTAGATGTGCCCGGCGGCGCCGTCGGATTCGCCGATCGTCAGCTTCAGGACGTCGACGCCGCAGTCCTGGCGAGTGCTGGAGCCGGCCGATCCGCTGGAGCCCTGGGCGCTCGCGGCAACGGGCGACGAGTCGCCGCCCGGCTCGCCCTGGTCGCTCGACGCGATCGCGTCCGGAGTGCCCGGCTGCGGAGCGGATTGCTGCGGGCTGCAGGCCGTCGTGGCGGCGAGGACGAAAGCGCCCGCGACGAACATGCCGACCCGAATACCCCGGGAGTTCTTGAACACTGGTGCATCTCCTTGCTTCGTTCGCTGCGCCCGATCAGGAGACGCGTTGGCGGGCAACGGGTTGCGTCGGGTGCGCCGCGTCACAGGCGCGGGAGCGCCGCCGAATGGCGGAAGCCGAAAGTTGCGCGGCCGCCGACGAACGTCGCCTTCGGGAGAGTTCCGGGGTGTTTCGGGGGTGTCCCTGAGGCGTGGTCCGGGTGTTGTGCGTAATTTCGTGGGCGCGATCAAGCGGATTCAGGGGGATCACGATGGCTCGGGTGGGACTCGCCGTGGGCGGCGCGGCGTTGGTGCTGATCGGGGGAGCGGCACTGTTCTGGTGGCCGAAGTCGTCCGTGCAGGAGCGCACCACCGCGTTGGACGGGATCGAACGCGTCGAGCTCGCAGGCGGCAGCGGCGAGGTCGAGGTGCGCCACGCGCCCGGCGGCCGAGGCGAGATCGTGCAGCGCGTGCACCGCTGGGAAGGCCTGTTCTGGGGCAGCAGCGACACCACCGACGAGATCGAGCACCGCGTCGAGGGCGGCGCGCTGGTGCTGCCGACCGACTGCGGCTGGAACTGCTCCGTCGACTACCAGGTCACGCTGCCGGTCTCGGTGCCCGTGCAGGGCAACCTCGGCTCCGGCGGGCTGAACGTGGCCGGCATGCGGTCGGTGCAGGCGGAGACCGATTCCGGCGAGATGACGATCGCCGACATCGGCGGTCCGGTCGCCGTGCGCACCGGCTCCGGCGGGGTTTCGGTGGCCCGGGTGAACGGCCCGGTCGACGCGGAGACCGGTTCCGGCGAGATCGCGCTGGCCGAGGTCAGCGGTGAGGTCAGGATGAGAACCGGCTCCGGCGGGGTGTCGGCGACCCGGGTCGGCGGCTCGGTCGACGCGATCACGGGCTCCGGCGAGATCACGCTGGCGGGGATCGGCGGCCGGGTCGCGGTCGAGAGCGGCAGCGGCGGCATCATGGGAGAGGACCTGCGCGGTGCGGACGTCGTCGCGAAGGCCGAATCCGGCAGCGTCGAGCTGCGGCTGACCGGCCCGCAGACCGTCGAGGCGTCCACCGGCAGCGGTGGCATCGAGCTGACCGTGCCCGACGACCACTACCGCGTCGACACGGAGGCCGGCTCCGGCGGCGTCGAGGTGGGCGTCGTGCGGGACCCGGCGGCCGCGAAGCGCCTGACGCTGTCGACCGGCAGCGGGGGCATCACCGTCCGGTCGGCCTGACCCCTCCCCCGGCGTCGGCATGTCGACAAGGCGACGTGCCGGCGTTCGCCCATGCCCCGGTACCGGCCGATTCGATCACGACGAGGTGTCGGCCATGTCACGCCCGGGAACCTCCGTCCCTGGTCAGCCGTTGTGCTGGCAGAAAGCTTGAGTGACCCGCGCTCAATCCGGATTGACGGTGATGATGCGCAGTGGGTAAAACTTGAGTGAGCAAGGCTCAAGGGCCGGGGATGGCGCTTGAGCACAGGTTTCAAGTCGGGAGGAATTGAGCATGGCGCGAGCGGTCGGCATCGACCTGGGGACGACCAACTCCGTCGTTTCCGTCCTGGAGGGCGGTGAACCGACGGTGATCGCCAACTCCGAGGGCTCGCGGACCACCCCGTCCATCGTGGCCTTCGCGAAGAACGGCGAGATCCTCACCGGTCAGCCCGCGAAGAACCAGGCCGTCACCAACGTGGACCGCACCATCCGGTCGGTCAAGCGGCACATGGGCACCGACTGGAAGGTCCAGATCGACGACAAGCCCTACACGTCGCAGGAGATCAGCGCCCGCGTGCTGATGAAGCTCAAGCGCGACGCCGAGGCGTACCTGGGCGAGGACGTCACCGACGCGGTGATCACCGTCCCGGCCTACTTCGAGGACGCTCAGCGGCAGGCCACGAAGGAAGCCGGCCAGATCGCCGGCCTCAACGTGCTGCGCATCGTCAACGAGCCCACCGCGGCGGCGCTGGCCTACGGCCTGGACAAGGGCGAGAAGGAACAGACCATCCTGGTCTTCGACCTCGGTGGCGGCACCTTCGACGTCTCGCTGCTGGAGATCGGCGAGGGCGTCGTCGAGGTCCGCGCCACCAGTGGTGACAACCACCTCGGTGGTGACGACTGGGACGAGCGGATCGTCGAGTGGCTGGTGGACAAGTTCAAGTCCTCGTCGGGCATCGACCTGACCAAGGACCGGATGGCCATGCAGCGGATCAAGGAAGCCGCCGAGAAGGCCAAGATCGAGCTGTCCAGCTCCTCCACCGCGGGCATCAACCTGCCGTACATCACGGTCGACGCGGACAAGAACCCGCTGTTCCTGGACGAGACGCTGTCCCGCGCCGAGTTCCAGCGGATCACCTCCGACCTGCTGGAGCGCTGCCGCAAGCCGTTCGAGGCGGTCATCCGCGACGCCGGCGTGAAGCTGGACGACATCGACCACGTGGTGCTGGTCGGCGGTTCCACCCGGATGCCCGCGGTCAGCGACCTGGTCAAGGACCTGACCAACGGCCGCGAGCCGAACAAGGGCGTCAACCCGGACGAGGTCGTCGCCGTCGGCGCCGCCCTGCAGGCCGGTGTGCTGCGCGGTGAGGTCAAGGACGTCCTGCTGCTGGACGTCACCCCGCTGTCCCTGGGCATCGAGACCAAGGGCGGCATCATGACCAAGCTGATCGAGCGCAACACCACGATCCCGACCAAGCGCTCCGAGACCTTCACCACCGCGGACGACAACCAGCCGTCGGTGCAGATCCAGGTCTTCCAGGGCGAGCGGGAGATCGCCGCGCACAACAAGAAGCTCGGCATGTTCGAGCTGACCGGTCTCCCGCCGGCGCCGCGCGGCATGCCGCAGATCGAGGTCACCTTCGACATCGACGCCAACGGCATCGTGCACGTCTCCGCCAAGGACCTGGGCACCGGCAAGGAGCAGTCGATGACGATCACCGGCGGCTCCGCGCTGCCGAAGGACGACATCGACCGGATGGTCAAGGACGCCGAGGCGCACGCCGACGAGGACAAGAAGCGTCGCGAGGAGGCCGAGGCCCGCAACCAGGCCGAGACGCTGGTCTACCAGACCGAGAAGGTCCTCAAGGAGAACGACGAGAAGCTGCCCGCCGACGTCAAGGACAAGGTGAAGGCCGCGATCGGCGAGGTCAACGAGGCGCTCAAGGGCGACGACGTGCCCGCCATCTCCGCCGCGGTGGAGAAGCTCGCCACCGAGTCGCAGGCCCTCGGCCAGGCGCTGTACGCCGACGCCGGTGCCAACGCCGCGGCCGGTGCGGGTGACGCCGGTGCTGCCGGGGCCGGTGCCGCCGGGGCCGGTGCGTCGAAGGACGACGACGTGGTGGACGCGGAGATCGTCGACGACGAGGACGAGAAGAAGAAGTGACCGCGGACAGGCCGGAAATGTCGCGCAACGAAGGCGAGCAGGAGCCGGTGGTGGTCCGGGATCGGCGGCGCATCGACCCCGTGACCGGCCAGCGCCGGACGCCTGCTCCGAACGGAGAAGAGGCGCAGGTGGCCGAAAGCATCTCCGGCACCCTCGACGAGGAGATCGTCAAGGGCGCCGCGCAGGAGGCCGCGGAGCCGACCGCCGAGCAGCCCGAGGGCGAGCAGGCGGCCGGTGAGCAGGCCGGACTGCAGAAGCAGGTCGACGAGCTCACCGCCGATCTCAAGCGGGTCACCGCGGAGTACGCGAACTACCGCAAGCGGGTGGAACGCGACCGCGAATCGGTGATCGCCGCCGCGAAGGCGTCGGTGGCCGGCGACCTGCTGACGGTGCTCGACGACCTGGAGCGCGCGGAGGCCCACGGCGACCTCAACGGCGCCTTCAAGGCCGTGGCGGACAAGCTGATCACGGCGTTGAACTCGGCCGGGCTGGAGGCGTTCGGCGCCGAAGGCGACGAGTTCGACCCGTCGGTGCACGAGGCGGTGCAGCACAGCACCTCCCCGGACGTCAGCGGCCCGACCGTCACGGTCGTGCTGCGCCGCGGCTACCGGTTCGCCGACCGGGTGCTGCGCCCCGCGATGGTCGCGGTGACCGATCACGAGCCGGCCGCCGAGCCCGCCGGATCCGCCGAGCCGGCGGCCGACGAGAAGCAAGCCGAGCAGGGTTGATCGGGAACGGAGGGAGGAGCGCCCGGTGAGCGCCAGGGAATGGCTTGAGAAGGATTTCTACGCCGAACTGGGCGTCTCCTCCACGGCTTCGGCCGACGAGATCAAGAAGGCGTACCGGAAGCTGGCCCGGGAGAACCATCCGGACGCCAACCCCGGGAACGCCCAGGCCGAAGCCAAGTTCAAGGCCGTCTCCGAGGCTTACGGCGTGCTGTCCGACACGGACAAGCGCAAGCAGTACGACGAGGCCAGGAAGCTGTTCGGCAGCGGCACTTTCGGCGGTGGCCAGGGCGGCTTCGGCGGTTTCGGCAGCCCAGGTGGTGGCGGCGGCTTCGACATCGGCGACCTCTTCGGGGGCGCCGGTGGCGGTGCCGGTAGCGGCGGGCTCGGCGACCTGTTCGGCGGCCTGTTCGGCAACCGCCGTTCCGGCGCCGGCACGGCCAACCGGCCGCGGCGCGGCGCCGACGTGGAGACCGAGGTGCGCATCGACTTCGCCGAAGCGGTGCGCGGGGCCACGGTTCCGCTGCGGCTGTCCAGCCCGGTGAGCTGCCCGACCTGCCACGGTTCGGGCGCCAAGCCGGGCACCCGGCCGCGCGCCTGCGCCACCTGCACCGGTTCCGGGCTGGTGACGCGGAACCAGGGTGCGTTCGCGTTCAGCGAGCCGTGCCCGGACTGCCGGGGCCGCGGCCAGCTGATCGACGACCCGTGCCCGGACTGCCGCGGCGAGGGCGTCAGCACCCGCAGCCGGACGCTGACGGTGCGGATCCCGGCCGGGGTGTCCGACGGGCAGCGGATCAGGCTGGCGGGTCAGGGCGAACCCGGTCGGCAGGGCGCCGCCTCGGGCGATCTGTACGTCGTGGTGCACGTCAACTCGCACCGGGTGTTCGGACGTTCCGGTGATGACCTGACGATCACGGTGCCGGTCACCTTCCCCGAGCTGGCGCTGGGCACTACGTTGACCGTGCCGACCCTGGACGGGAAGGTTTCGCTGAAGGTCCCGGCCGGGACCGGCAGCGGCCGCACCTTCCGGGTGCGCGGCAAGGGCGTGGGCAAGAAGGACGGCAGCAGCGGGGATCTCCTGGTGACGCTGCAGGTCGCGGTTCCGTCCAAGTTGGACGAGAAGGCGGCCGAGGCGCTGGCGGACTACGCGGAAGCGACCGCCGACCACGATCCGCGCCGCGACCTGAACGAGCTGCTCGGGAGGTAGTCATGGCCGGTCGCCCCACCGATCCGGGCTTCGGATTCCCGCCGGGGGCCAACGAGGACACGCCGATGTTCGTGATCTCGGTGGCCGCACAGCTGTCCGGGCTGCACGCGCAGACCCTGCGCAGCTACGACCGGCTGGGCCTGGTCTCGCCCGGGCGGACCCCGGCGGGCGGCCGCCGCTACTCGTTGCGCGACATCGCCCTGCTCCGCGAGGTGCAGCGCCTCTCCCAGGAGGAGGGCGTGAACCTGGCGGGCATCAAGCGGATCATCGACCTGGAGAACGAGGTCGACGCGCTCCGCGCGAAGGTCCAGGAACTGGCCGAGGAGGTGGCGGCGGCGCACGTGGCGGCGGAACAAGCCGCGGCGGCGGTGCACGCCTCCTACCGCCGGGACCTGGTCCCGATCCGCCAGGAGACGGCCCTGGTCGTCTGGAAACCAGACCGCAAGCGCCGCTGATCTCCGGGTTCCACCGCAATTTCAATGGAAATCGAAGGTCCGATTTCCATTGAAATTGCGGAAGTTATCCACAGTCTCCGGCGTGTCGTGGTCTGACACGCCGAAGGTCCGCAACTCCATTGAGTCTCTTTCATCTTGGTCGGCCCGCAGCTGCGGGTCGTAAAGCTGCACGTCGATGGGGTGTCGCATGCGCCGCAGGCGCATAGCCCACCTACGACGCCGGCACCGCCGCGGGTTCTCAGAGGTTCCCTGGCGAGGACGGCCCCTCCGCCGTGTATTGGGCGGAGGGGCACCCACAGTCCAGGGAGCCTCTGTAACTCCCGCAGGGGGGCCGCTACCCGCACCGCCACGCAAAACGAGGTTGGAAAAACCTCATTGAAATCGAACGACCCGGGGTGGGGTCCGGCCATCGAAGCCGGCCCCGCCCCGGGTCGTTCGGTCAGTCCAGGGTGAACGGGTCGTAGCGGATGTGGTCGAGCGAGGTTCCCGCGACGAGCATGCTCGAGACCGTCGCCCGGATCATCCCCGGCGAGCCGCTGACCAGGACGTCCCAGTCCTTCCACGCGCCGTAGCGGGTCACCGCCTCGGCGAGCGTGCCGTGCTCGGCGCCCGAGACACCCGGCTCGTCCTCCAGCACCGGCGTGATCGTCAGCCACGGGTTGTGCATCGCGATGCGCTGCAGGTTCTCCAGGTCGTAGAGGTCCTCGCGGGTCCGGCCGCCGTAGAACAGCTGCACGCGCGGGTTCTCGCCGTACTGCGCGAGGTCGTCGATGATCGCGCGCATCGGGGTCAGCCCGGTGCCGCCGGCGATCATCAGCACGTCCGGGGTGTTCTCCCGGTCCACGGTCAGCCGGCCCATCGGCGAGCCGATCCGCCACTGGTCGCCGGGGCGGGCGTGGCCGACCAGCGCCCGGCTGACCCAGCCGCCCTCCACGGACCGGACGTGGAACTCCATGATCCCGTCGTCGTTCGGCGCGTTGGCCGGGGTCAGGTAGCGCCACAGCCGGGGCCGCTGCGGCACCTCGACGCTCACGTACTGCCCGGGCTGGTAGGGCACGGGGTGGTCGGACTGGACGCGGAGCACCGCGACGTCCCAGCTCAGCCGCTCGTGGTGGACGATCTGGCCGGTGTACCAGGCGGGGCCGTCGTCGGCGGCGGCCGCCTCGGTCATCGCGGAGGCCATCACGGTGTACGCCTCGGCCCAGGCGCGTTCGACGCTGTCGGTCCAGGCGTCGCCGGCGTACTTCTTGATCGCGGCGAGCAGCGCGGTGCCGACCGCCTCGTAGTGGGTGGCGATCACGCCGAACTTGCGGTGGTCGCGGCCGAGCTGGTGCAGGAACGGCAGCAGCTCGTCGGGCTTGTCGACCATCTGGATGACGTGCACGAGCGCCCGCAGCAGGCGGCTGCGCTGCACTTCCATGTTGACCGCGAACAGGTCGCGGGTGGCCGGCGAGAGGCTGAAGAGCATGCCGTAGAAGAACCTGGACACCTCGTCGGTGTGCGGCTCGACGACTGCGAAGCTCTCGCGGATCAGACGGACCATCTTGCTCACACCGGAGTTCGACGGCTCGTTGTTCGGGGGTGGTCCGGGGCTCAGTACGGCGTTCGCTGTCATGGTTCGGGGCGTTTCTCCACGTTGGCGGTCGTACCCAAGGCAGGCACACCACTACTTCCAAGCGTCCCCCGACACAGGGAGGACCCTAACTCGTGCCTAGCGACGCGTCTGCCTTGATGCCACTTTTGAGTGCTTTTCAACTACATCTTGTAGATCGTGCATCGACCTGTTGGGGGAACCTAGTATCCACCGTTGTGACGGAAGGGGGAGGCGTGACACGGTGACCCGCGTGACCCCCGATCACCCGACGCCGACCGGAACGGCCGATGCGGCGCTGCTCGACCTGGAGCTGTCCGACCCGCCGCCCCCGAACGATGCCTGGCAGGTCGTGACCCCGCTCCAGCACCACGGCCCGGCGGCCGCTCCGCCGCGCGACCCGTTCGTCGAGGAGCGGCCCGTCCCTTTGCCCGGCTCTGCCGGCGAACACCTGCTGCAACGCGCCTACGGCACCGAGAAGCGCGCCCGGAAGTTCTACGACGACCAGGTGCTGGACCACCTGAACCCGCAGATGAAGGAGTTCATCGGGCGGATGGAGATGGCGTTCGTGGCCACCTCCGACTCGCGCGGCGAGTGCGACTCCAGCCTCCGCGCCGGGCCGCCCGGCTTCATGGAGGTCCTGGACGACCGGCACCTGTGCTACCCGGAGTACCGGGGCAACGGCGTGCTGGCCAGCCTGGGCAACATCAGCGAGAACCCGCACATCGGGATCCTGCTGATGGACTTCGTCACCGACCTGATCGGCCTGCACATCAACGGCAAGGCCCGCATCGTCGAGGACGCCGACCTGCGCTCGATCTACCCGGCGCTGCCCGCCGAGTTCGACCGCGGCCGCACGCCGGAGCGCTGGGTGGTGGTGCAGGTCGAGGAGGCCTACATCCACTGCCGCAAGCACATCCCGCGGATGGTGCCGGTGCTGCGCACGCGCAGCTGGGGCACCGACGACGTCAAGCGCAAGGGCGGCGACTACTTCGAGTCCAAGGGCATGCCGCGGCCGTGGCACCGGCCCGAACCGGTGGGCAGCCGCGACTGCTGAGCCCGTCCCGCGCGGTCCCCTGCACTGCCACGCGAAATGTGTTCGAGACGTGCACTTAAAGTGGGGCGAAACGGACTAGCGTTGACTTCGCGAGGAGCGGGCCGACGGGTGGTACCGCCACGATCGTCGGCGGTGCGGGCGGGAGAGCTGTGATCGAGGACGAGGCGCGCGGGCCTATCGGCGGGGTGCGCGAGGAGGGTGTCGACCGGCGCACCGCGGCGGAATCCGTCGAGCGCGAGCTGGTGATGATGTTCCGCCGCGCCCGGAACCTGTCGACCACCGTGGCCGCGCACGTGCACCCCGACCTGGATCCGGCCTCGTACAGCCTGCTGCTGATGGTCGACGACGCCGGGCCGCTGCGCGGCATGGACGTCGCGGATCGCACCGGGCTGGACAAGTCCACGGTGAGCAGGCAGATCGCCACGCTGGTGGACCTGGACCTGCTGGAGCGGGTGCCGGACCCGGACGACGGCCGGGCCCGCCGCATCCAGCTCTCCGACCTGGGCCGCGAGCGGTTGGCCCAGGTGCGCGAGGAGCGCCGCAAGCACCTGCACGGCCAGTTCGCCAGCTGGAGCACCCAGGACCTCAAGGAGCTGGCCCGCCTGCTGGGCAAGCTCAACGGCATGATGTGAGCTCGTTCTTCCAGATCAGGGGCGCCCCCGGCCGATCTTCCCGGCCGGGGGCGCCCTTCGTTTTCGGCTGATCGCGCGAGCGGTGGGTGGCGTCACAACGGGGACAAGTTGTGTCATGCAACTAAATGGGTCTATAGTTGCGTGCAGCAACTAAAGGATTGGGCTCATGGGACCGACACTCGAGACCTGCGCCGAGCTGCTCCGACCGCTTCGAGCGATGCTCGGCCTCAAGCAGGTGGCCATGCAGCGAGGGCAGTTCACGGCGGAACAGGTGCCCTACGCCGCCGCCGGGCTGCTCACCGAACTCGTCTTCCGCGGTGAGTGCCGGGCCTCCGACCTCGCCCACCACCGGATCGTCGACGCGTCCGTGGTGAGCCGCCAGGTCGGGCAACTGGAGCAAGCCGGCCTGATCACCCGTCGCCCCGACCCCGCCGACCGGCGAGTAGCGCTGCTGCGCGCCACGGCCGAGGGGGAACGCGCGGTGGCGAAGCTGGAACGCCGGAAGGCGGAATGGATCGGCGAGGCGCTGGCCCACTGGGACGACGCCAAGGTGCGCCAACTCGCCGGACTGCTGGGGGAAGCGATGGACGACATCCGTCGCAACACGTTCAACGACGGGGCCTGCCTCACCGGCCCCGTGACCAAGGAAGGAACTCGATGACCACCTCGACGGAGACGGCGCCGGACGCCACAGCGCCGGCCCGCCGGGACGGGCGCGACGAGCCCGCCGCGGGATCGTCGATGACGCATCGGCAGATCCTCGAAGCGATGTCGGGCCTGATGCTGGCGCTGTTGGTCGCCATCCTCAGCTCGACGATCGTGTCGAACGCACTGCCCCGGATCATCGCCGACCTCGACGGCACCCAGGGCCAGTACACGTGGGTCGTCACGGCGATGCTGCTCACCTCGACCGCATCCACCCCGATCTGGGGCAAGCTCTCCGACCTGTTCAGCAAGAAGCTGCTCTACCAGCTGGCCATCACGATCTTCACGGTCGGCTCGGTGCTCGGCGGTTTCGCGCAGTCCATGGAGACGCTGATTGGCTTCCGGGCCCTGCAGGGCATCGGCATGGGCGGTCTGCAGGCGCTGATCCAGGTCGTGATCGCGGCGATGGTCTCGCCGCGCGACCGAGGCCGCTACAGCGGCTACATCGGCGCCACCTTCGCGGTCGCCACGGTCAGCGGGCCACTGGTCGGCGGCCTGATCGTGGACACCTCGTGGCTGGGCTGGCGCTGGTGCTTCTGGGTGACCGTGCCGATCGCGGTGATCGCCTTCATCGTGCTGGGCCGGACGCTGAAGCTGCCGGTGATCAAGCGGTCGGTGAAGATCGACTGGTTCGGCGCGCTGTTCCTGGTCGGCGGCGTGAGCCTGCTGCTGGTGTGGGTCTCGCTGGCCGGCAAGCAGTTCGAGTGGTGGTCGGTGGAGACCGCGACCTACGTCGGCGGCGGCCTGCTCGCCCTGCTCATCGCGGTGATCATCGAGACCAAGGTCAGCGAGCCGATCGTGCCGCTGCGGATGTTCCGCAACCCGACGGTCACGCTGGCCACCATCGGCACCGTCGCGGTCGGCACCGCGATGTTCGGCGGCTCGGTGTTCCTGGGCCAGTACTTCCAGATCGCGCGCAGCTTCACGCCGACCACGGCGGGGCTGATGACGCTGCCGATGGTCGGCGGCCTGTTCATCTCCTCGACCGTGTCCGGGCAGATCATCTCCCGGGTCACCGGCAAGATCAAACCGTTCCTGGTGATCGGCTCGATCGTGATGATCGCGTCGATGTGGCTGCTGAGCACCCTGGATCACGAGACGAACCTGGTGCTGGTCGGGGTCTACCTGTTCGGGATGGGCGTCGGCGTCGGCATGCTGATGCAGAACCTGGTGCTGGCCGTGCAGAACACCACCAGCGGCAAGGACATGGGGTCGGTGACCTCGGTCGTGACGTTCTTCCGGACCCTCGGCGGCTCGGCGGGCGTCTCGGTGCTGGGCGCGGTGCTGGCCACCCAGGTGTCGGACTACATCGTGCAGGGCCTGGCGAAGATCCCCGGCGTGCCGAAGGCGGCCGGTGCGGGCGGCGGCTCGCTCGACGTCGACCACCTGCCGGAACCCGTGCAGACCATCGTGCGGGCGGCCTACGGCGACGCGATCGGCGACATCTTCTTCGTCTCCGCGTGCATCGCGGTGGTCACCTTCCTCGCGGTGATCTTCATCCGGGAGACCCCGTTGCGCAGCACGATCGACAGTCACGAGGAAAGGGAGGCGACCACCGTGGCCGCGCACGACGACGCTGTGGACAACCTCACCCGGCCTGTGGACAACTCGGCCGCGGCGCGTCCCGCGACGAACGGCTCTGCCCAGGTTGGGGGCGTCGGGCCGCGGCCCGCGCAGCTGGCCGCCGAGCCTGTGGACAACTCTGTGGATGGCCGCTCGGATGCCTGGTCAGAGCCGGTTGCGCCGCGTCGCTACGCGACCAACGGCAAGCACTTGGCGGGCGATCTGACGACCTCGGTCGACGGCGGCGGGCTGTTCGTGCACGGCACCGTCCAGGACTCGGTCGGCACGCCGGTCTCCGGCGTCGTGCTCACCCTCACCGACGCCAACGGGCGGCAGGTCGAACGCGCCCGCACCGACCAGGACGGGCAGTTCCAGCTCGCGGTCGGCCACGGCGGCACCTACGTGCTGATCGCCTCCGGTGGCAGCTACCAGCCGACGGCGTCGATGGTCGTGGTCGGCGACCGCCCGGTGCGCCACGACGTGCAGCTGCTCGGCGCCGGGCGGCTGACCGGTCTGGTGCACGTTGGCGGCCAGGGCGTCGCCGGGGCGATGGTGGTGCTCACCGACGTCCGCGGCGAGGTGATCGCCAGCGCGGGCACCGGGCCGGACGGGCACTACCTGTTCGCGGACCTCGTCGGCGGCTCCTACGCGCTGACCGTCACCGCGCCCGGCTACCGGCCGGTGGCGAACTCGGTCACCGTGACCGACGGCGATCAGTCCGCGCTGGACGTCGCGTTGCAGTCCGGCGCGCAGCTCAGCGGCGTGGTCCGGTCGGCCAACCTCGGCGTCGCGGTCGCGGACGCGCGGGTGACGCTGCTGGATTCCGGCGGCGCGGTCGTCGGCGCGGCGACCACCGACATCGACGGCAACTACACCTTCACCGACCTGCCGGACGGCGAGTACACGGTGATCGCGACCGGCTACCCGCCGATCGCCACCTCGCTGCGGCTGTCGGGCGAGCAGAGCACCCACGACGTCGAACTCGGCTACCCGCAGGGCGACTGACCATCGGTCGTGGGTGGAGCGAACGGACTGTTCGCCTCGTTGATGTGAGTCAACGGTCCGTTCGCTCCACCGCCCCGGGCGGATGGGGTCGCTCACCAGGACTTTCAACGCGCTAGAGGAGATGTTCCAGATGGATCTCGGCCAACGACAGGCCGAAGCGCCCGGTGTCGCCGCCGCATCCGGGGCGGTCACCGCGACGGTGCGCGGCGGCGACGGCTGGCCGGTGCCAGAAGCGGTGCTGACCGTCATCGACGGCACCGGCACGCAGGTCGCGAGGGTGCAGGGCGACGCGCAGGGCTCGGTGGTCGCCGCGAGGCTGCGGGCCGGCGCCTACACCGCGATCGTCACGGCGGTCGGGCACGAGCCGCTCGCCCGGACCACGCTGGTGCACGACGGGACGGCGGCCACCCTCGGCGAGGTCGAGCTGCGCCGGGTCGGCGGGGCCGACCTGCCGGCGCCCGGGCTGTGGCGGATCGACTCGGTGCACTCGTCGATCCAGGTCACCGCCAAGCACCTGGGGATCAGCAGCATCCACGGCCGCTTCAACGAGTTCGGCGGCGAGGTGCGCATCGGCAACCCGGTGGAATCGTCGACAGTGGATGTCCGGATCGCCGCGGCCGGCATCGACACGGCCAACGGGATGCGCGACGACCACCTGCGCAGCGCGGACTTCCTGGACGTGGAGCGGCATCCCGAGATCACCTTCCGGTCCACCGGGCTGCGCCCGCGCGGCGGCGACCGCTGGGACCTCGACGGCGAGCTGACGCTGTGCGGGGTGACCCGGCCGGTGCGGCTGGACACCCGGTTCGCCGGCGTGGGCCCGGACCCGTGGGGCGGCACCCGGGCCTCGGCGACGGCGACCACCCAGCTGCGCCGCGAGGACTTCGCGATGACGTTCAACCAGGCCCTGCAAACGGGGATCGCCGCGATCGGCACCACCCTGAAGGTCGAGATCGACATCCAGGCCGTCCGCGAGGACTGAGTTCTCACCGCAATTTCAATGGAAATCGGACCTTCGATTTCCATTGAAATTGCGGACCTCCGGCGTGTCGGGCACACGACACGCCGGAGGTTGTGGACAACTTCCGCAATTTCAATGGAAATTGCGGACCCTTGAGGTCGGGGTCGAGGTCGGGGACGTGGGGTGCGTTAGACCTTTTCGAACTTGCGGACCTCGCCGGTGCGCAGCTTCTCCCGGTAGGACGCCAGTTCCCGCTTCACCACCGGGACCATGATGTACAGCCCGATGATGTTGAACAGCGCCAGCGCGAACAGCACGGCGTCCGCGAAGTTCAGCACGCTGCCCAGCGTCAGCACCGAGCCGACGACGGTGAACAGGCAGAACACCACGTTGTAGACGCGCTCGCTGGTCTTGCCGCTGCCGAAGAGGAACAGCCACGCGCGCTGGCCGTAGTAGCCCCAGGTGATGATCGTGGAGATGGCGAACATCGCGACGGCCAGCGTGAGGACGTAGGGGAACCACGGCAGCACCGTGGCGAAGGACTCCGAGGTCACCGTGACGCCGTCCGGGGTTTCGCCGCCGGCCAGCACCTGCTGCTGGGCGTCCACCCAGAACTGCGTCTTGGCGATGACGATGGTCAGCGCCGTCATGGTGCACACGATCACCGTGTCGATGAACGGCTCCAGCAGCGCGACCAGGCCCTCGGTGGCCGGGTGCTTGGTGCGCACCGCGGAGTGCGCGATGGGCGCCGAGCCGAGCCCCGCCTCGTTGGAGAAGGCGGCGCGCTGGAAGCCGACGATAAGCACGCCGATCATGCCGCCGAACCCGGCCTCCGGGGTGAACGCGCCGGAGATGATCTCGCCGACCGCGGCGGGCACCGCGTCGAAGTTGACGCCGATGACGATCAGGCACGCGGTCACGTAGATGACGGCCATCGCCGGGACCAGGCGGCTGGTGACGGCGCCGATGGACTTGATCCCACCGATGATCACGGCGCCGATGACGACCGCGAGCAGGATGCCGAAGACCAGGGCCGCGCCGTCGGAGCCGAGCCAGCCGGTGTCGCCGCCGGTGACGTCGCGCAGCTGCGCGAAGGTCTGGTTGGCCTGGAACATGTTGCCGCCGGCGATGGCGAAGAACAGGATCATCACGGCGGCCAGCACGGCGAGCACCTTGCCCAGCACCGCGCCGAACGCGCCCGGGATCCGCTCCGGGATGCCCTTGCGCAGGTAGTGCATCGGGCCGCCGGAGACGGTGCCGTCCGCGGCGATCTCCCGGTACTTCACGCCCAGCGTGCACTCGACGAACTTGGTGGCCATCCCGAGCAGGCCGCAGACGATCATCCAGAACGTCGCGCCCGCGCCGCCGATGGTCACCGCCACGCCGACGCCGGCGATGTTGCCGAGCCCGACGGTGCCCGACAGCGCCGAGGCCAGCGCCTGGAAGTGGTTGATCTCGCCCGGTTCCGCCGGGTCGGTGTACTTGCCCCGGACCAGGTCGATGGAGAGCTTGAACGCGCGGAACTGGATGAAGCCGAAGACGACCGTGAACAGCGCGGCGGCGATGACCAGCCAGGCCACGATCCACGGGAAGGTCACGCCGAAGACGGTGATCTCGCCGAAGACGATGTCGGAGAAGCCCTCGGAGATCGGGTTGAACACGCTGTTGATCGCGTTCTCGATGTCGGCCAGGGCGCCGGCCTCGGCTGCCAGAACGAGCGGCCCGTCCGGGGGTGATGTGCTGTCGGTCATAGCCGTGTAGCTAAATCGGGTGAAATCTCGCAAGCAAGCACTTTGCGGGACATTTCGTCCAAATCGACATCCGAGCATGCTCGGAAGTGAGCCAGCTGACGATTCTTGAGCGGAACTCGCTCAACTTTCCTCACGTTGTCCGGGTAACATGATGGGTGCACACGACCCGAAGCAGCCGCCCCCGGCCACGAGGTGAGGAATGGACGCGTTCAACCCGACGACGAAGACCCAGCAGGCGATCTCCTCCGCGGTGCAGGCCGCAACGGTGGCCGGCAACCCGGACGTCGACCCCGGACACCTGCTCGGCGCGCTGCTCGCCCAGGGCGACGGGCTGACCGCGCCGCTGCTGACCGCCGTCGGAGCCGACCCGGCGGACGTGCGGCGCGAGCTGGAGCAGCTCGTCAACAAGCTGCCGACCGCCAGCGGCAGCACCCTGTCCGCTCCGCAGCTCTCCCGCGACGCGGTCAAGGCGCTGACGCACGCCCAGCGGCTGGCGACGGAAATGGGCGACGAGTACGTCTCCACCGAGCACCTGCTGGTCGGACTCGCCGCCGAAGGCGGCCGGGTCGCCGACCTGCTGCGCAGGCACGGCGCGACGCCGGAGGCGCTGACCGACGCGTTCGGCAAGGTGCGCGGCTCGGCGCGGGTCACCAGCCCGGACCCCGAGGGCACCTACAAGGCGCTGGAGAAGTACGGCCAGGACCTCACCGCCCGCGCCCGCCAGGGCGAGCTCGACCCGGTGATCGGCCGGGACGCCGAGATCCGGCGCGTCGTGCAGGTGCTGTCCCGCCGCACCAAGAACAACCCGGTGCTCATCGGCGAGCCCGGCGTCGGCAAGACCGCGATCGTGGAGGGCCTGGCCCAGCGCATCGTCGCCGGTGACGTGCCGGAATCGTTGCGCGGCAAGCGGGTCGTGGCGCTGGACCTCGGCTCGATGGTGGCGGGCGCGAAGTACCGCGGCGAGTTCGAGGAGCGGCTCAAGGCGGTGCTCAAGGAGATCACCGACTCGGCCGGGCAGGTCGTCACCTTCATCGACGAGCTGCACACCATCGTCGGCGCCGGTGCCTCCGGCGAGGGCGCGATGGACGCGGGCAACATGATCAAGCCGATGCTGGCGCGCGGCGAGCTGCGCATGGTCGGCGCGACCACGCTCGACGAGTACCGCGAGCACATCGAGACCGATGCCGCGCTGGAGCGCAGGTTCCAGCAGGTGCTGGTCGGCGAGCCGAGCCCGGAGGACACCGTCGCGATCCTGCGCGGCCTCAAGGAGCGCTACGAGGTGCACCACGGCGTGCGGATCACCGACGGCGCGCTGGTCGCCGCGGCCACCCTGTCCGACCGCTACATCACCGCCCGGTTCCTGCCGGACAAGGCCATCGACCTGGTCGACGAGGCCGCGTCCCGGCTGCGCATGGAGATCGACTCCCGGCCGGTGGAGATCGACGAGGTCGAGCGCGCGGTGCGGCGGCTGGAGATCGAGGAGATGGCGCTGTCCAAAGAGGACGACCCTGCCTCGTTGGAGCGCCTCGCCGCGCTGCGCGCGGAATTGGCCGACCGTCGCGAGAAGCTCTCCGAGCTGACCGCGCGCTGGCAGCAGGAGAAGGAGTCCATCGACAACGTCCGCGACCTGAAGACGCAGCTGGAGCAGCTGCGCGGCGAGTCCGACCGCGCCGAGCGGGACGGCGACCTGGGCAAGGCCGCCGAGCTGCGCTACGGCCGGATCCCGAAGCTGGAGAAGGAACTCGAAGCGGCCGCGCAGACGCAGTCCGAACGCAAGGCGATGCTGCAGGAGGAGGTCACCGCCGACGACGTCGCGGACGTGGTCAGCGCGTGGACCGGCATCCCGGCCGGCCGCCTGCTGGAGGGCGAGACCGCCAAGCTGCTGCGGATGGAGGACGCGCTGGAGTCGCGCGTCGTCGGGCAGTCCGAGGCGGTGCGCGCGGTGTCCGACGCGGTGCGCCGGACGCGCGCCGGTGTCGCCGACCCGGACCGGCCGACGGGTTCGTTCCTGTTCCTCGGGCCGACCGGCGTCGGCAAGACCGAGCTGGCCAAGGCGCTGGCCGGGTTCCTGTTCGAGGACGAGCGGGCGATGATCCGCATCGACATGAGCGAGTACGCCGAGAAGCACTCGGTGGCCCGGCTGGTCGGCGCGCCGCCCGGGTACGTCGGCTACGACCAGGGCGGGCAGCTGACCGAGTCGGTGCGCAGGCGGCCGTACTCGGTGGTGCTGTTCGACGAGGTGGAGAAGGCCCACCAGGACGTCTTCGACGTGCTGCTGCAGGTGCTCGACGACGGGCGGCTCACCGACGGCCAGGGCCGCACGGTGGACTTCCGCAACACCATCCTGGTGCTGACCTCGAACCTCGGCTCGCAGGTGATCGCCGACCCGAACCTCACCGACCGGGAGCGCGACGAGGCGGTGCGGTCGGTGGTGCGCGGGCACTTCAAGCCGGAGTTCCTGAACCGGCTGGACGACGTGGTGGTCTTCCACTCGCTGACCACGGAAGAGCTGACGTCCATCGTGGACATCCAGGTGGACCGCCTGGCCCAGCGGCTGGCCCAGCGCCGGCTGACCCTGGACGTCCAGCCCGCGGCGCGGGACTGGTTGGCGCTCAACGGTTTCGACCCGGTCTACGGCGCGCGCCCGCTGCGCCGCCTGGTCCAGTCGGCGATCGGCGACCAGCTCGCCAAGAAGCTCCTGGCCGGCGAGATCCGGGAGGGCGACAAGATCCGCATCGACACCGCGGACGACAACGAATCCCTCACGGTCGAAGCCGCCTGACCTCGCCCCACAGGCCCTGACCGAACCCTGGGGTGTGCAGTTTCAATGGGGTTTTTCCAACCTCGTTTTGCGTGGCGGTGCGGGTAGCGGAACCTCAGCGCCCGCCTGGACTGTGGGTGCCCAACCTGATGTATGTCCAATACACGGCGGTTGGGCCGTCCTCGCCAGGCGAACGCTGAGAACCCGCGGCGGTGCAAGCTGCGCAGGTGGGCTATGCGCCTGCGGCGCATGCGACAGCTTTCGAGATTCGGTCCGTTGGCTGTCGCGGCTGCGGTCACCAGCCAAGATGAAAAACGCTCAATTGAAACTCCACACCCCAGGGTGCCCGGGTTTTCCCCAGTTTCAATTGAAACTGGGGTCAGTGGTGGGGAAGGTGCCCGTCGGTCCACTGCGGGGACCCGGCGTTTGGGCGCCGTTTTCGCGCGAAAACGGCGCCCAAACGCTCTGGGGTCAGTGGCGGGCGAAGGTGGAGAGGGCCGCGACGGTGACGAAGACGGCGGCCGTCGCCGTGAAGACCAGCGTCGCCGCGGTCAGGCCGTAGGCCGTGCTGAGGAAGCCCAGGGCGACGCTGGGGACGCTGGCCGACAGGTACGCCACGACGTAGATCAGCGCCGCGGTGCCCGCCCGGTGCTCCGGTGCCGCCAAGCCGGTCAGCATCCGGAACCCGCCCATGAACACCAGGCCCCAGCCGGTGCCGAGCACCGCCGAGCCGACGAAGAACACCACGGCGCCCTGCCCGAGCGCGGCCGCCGCCACCCCGGCGAGCCCGACGAGCATCAGCGGCGCGCCGACCCGCACCGCGCGCCGCGCCTCCCAGCCGCCCAGCAGAAGCTGCGCGAGCCCGCCGAACCCGGCCAGCGCCGCGACCGCCAAACCGCCCACCAGGTAGGGGTTTCCGCTGACCAGCCCCTTGGCCACCGACGGCCCGAGGGACATGAACATGCCGCCGACGATCCAGGAGGCCAGCAGCGTCGTCGCCATCAGCGCGAACGTCGCGCCCTTCCCGGCAGGCACGGTCGGCCGCTGCGGGCGCAGCACCTCGCGCAGCGCGCTGCGGTGCGTGACCGGCTCGGGCATCAGCAGCACGCCCGGGATCGCGAGCAGGAAGCCGAGGATCAGCAGCAGGTAGCTGGTCAGCGTCGGCCCGGGCACGAACTGCACCAGAGCGCCCGCCAGCAGCGAGCCGAGCGCCATGCCGAGCCCGGCCGCGACGCCGTTGATCAGCGATCCGCGGTTGGTGCCCGGGCGCTGGAAGTCCAGCAGGGCGCCGCTGATCGCGCTGGTCGCGATCCCGGTGGCCAGGCCCTGCAGCGCCCGGCCGACCAGCAGCCAGCCGACGCTCGGCGCGATCGCGAGCACCAGCATCGAGGCGATCTCCAGCACGAGCCCGGTCAGCAGCACCGGCCTGCGGCCGATGTGGTCGGACAGCGAACCGAACAGCACCAGCGCGAGCAGGATGAGGACCGCGTAGACGGCGAAGACCTCGGTGAGCACCGTGGTCGTGAAGTGCCATCGCTGCTGGTAGATCGAGTACATCGGGGACGGCGCGGTGGAGGCCATCAGGAACAGGGCGTACAGCCCGCCGATGAACCAGAACGACGCGGGCCGGGACAGCGCGCCGCGGCCGACGGTTCCGCTGCGGGGCTGGACGAGCTCCGTTGTGGTCATGCCTTCCTCTGCTTCCAATGGCCGCGGATCGCCCTGCTCGCAGCGGGCCGCAGCGGAATGAGTGATTCCGCTCGTGTCCAACCCGGCAGCGGAATGGATCATTCCGCTGTCCGCGTATGCTGTGGCCATGCCCACACCGGACAGGTCCGCGCGATACGACGACCAGGTCATCGCCGCCGCGCGCGAGGTGTTCGCCGCGCAGGGCTTCGCGGCGCCGATGTCGGAGGTCGCCAAGCGCGCGGGAGTCGGCGTGGCGAGCGTCTACCGGCGCTACCCGAGCAAGCAGGAGCTGGTCGAGCAGGTCCGCATCGCCGCGTTCCGGCGGATCATCGGCGAGGCGGAATCGGCTCGCGCCGAGGAATCCGATCCGTGGCAGGCCCTGGTCCGGTTCATGCGCCGCTGCCTGCGGGAGGGCTCCGGGATCGGCACCGTGCTGCCGCCGATGGACCTGCAGCACACCTATTCCGCGGAGTTCCGCGAGCTGCAGCAGGGCGTCGCGAGGGAGATCGAGGCCCTGGTAGACGCCGCGAAGCGGGCGGGCGAGCTGCGTCCGGACGTGGACTGGACGGACATCCTGTTGCTGCTCAAGCACCTCAACCCGGCGCTGCCGACGAGCGAGGCCCGGCGGGCCGAGTTCCGCGCGCGCTACCTGGCCCTGGTGCTCGAAGGCCTGCGCGCGGGAGGCGCGGAGCTGCCGGGGCCGCCGCCGGACCGGGCGGAGTGGCAGGCCCTTTGCGACAACTTCGCCATGTCCTGACCGCCGAACGAACCGGCCGCCAAATCCTGTTTCTGCAGTTCAGGTCCCGTGTGCACATTGTGTCGCCATAGCCGCACCACGTACTCACGGGTCCTGACCGGGCAAAACATCACCTAGTCCGGGCGGGCATCCCGCGCCTCAGTGTTCAGCTGGGGCGCTTTTCGCTGTTCAGGGGCATTTTCGGGGTTCTGCTTGACCTAGATCGTCCGAAAGTTATCCTATGGTCGTAGGTTAATAGAGTGATAGGGGAAGTGCTTGATCGAGTTCCGCGTCGACAGCGGTACCGGGGTGCCGCCCTACCGGCAGCTCGTGCATCAGGTCGAGCACGCCCTCCGGCTCGGGCAGCTGCAGGTCGGCGACCGCCTGCCCACCGTCAAGGAAGTCGCGAAGAACCTCGTCATCAACCCGAACACGGTGTTGAAGGCGTACCGCGAGCTGGAGCACAAGGGACTGGCCAAGGGCCGTCCCGGGGCGGGCACCTTCATCGAACGGGGCCTGACCGGACTGCCCGCGGAGAAGCAGGCCGAGCTGCGCGCCGGCCTGGAGCGGTGGCTGACCGAGGCGTACCGGGCCGGCATGGATTCCGAAGGCATCGCCGCGCTGATCGCGACGGTGCTGCACGACTTCCGTCCTGAGGGGAACCAATGACTGAAACCGCCATGACGGCGACCGGCCTCGGCAAGCGGTACGGCCGCAAGTGGGGCCTGCGGAACTGCTCGCTGCAGGTGCCTGCGGGACGGGTCGTCGGCCTCGTCGGCCCGAACGGCGCGGGCAAGTCCACGCTGCTGAACCTGATGGTCGGCCTGCTCGCGCCGACGGAGGGCGAGCTGACGCTGCTCGGCGAGCGCGTCGGCCCCGGCACCGTGCTGGACCGCGTGGCCTACCTCGACCAGGAGCACTCGCTGTACCGGAACTTCAAGGTGCGCGAGATGCTCAAGGCCGGGCGGATGCTGAACAAGCGCTGGGACGAGCGGATCGCGCTGGACCGCCTCGCCGAGCTGAACATCCCGCTGGAGAGCCGGATCGGCGGGCTCTCCGGCGGCCAGCGGGCGCAGGTCGCGCTCGCGGTGGCCCTGGCGAAGAAGCCCGAGCTGCTGATCCTCGACGAGCCGGTGGCCAGCCTCGACCCGCTGGCCAGGCGGGAGCTGATGAGCGTCCTGATGGAGACGAAGGCCGACTGGGACTGCACCGTGGTCCTGTCCTCGCACGTGGTCTCCGAACTGGAGCGGCTCTGCGACTACCTGATCGTGCTGGACCACGGCCAGGTCAAGCTCTCCGAGGACATCGACGACCTGCTGGAGCAGCACCACGTCCTGATCGGGCCGAGGGGCGCGGCGGCGGGCGTGGCCGGCGAGGTCGTGCACCGGGAGGAGCGCGGGGATCGGGTTTCCCTGCTGGTGCGCGGGAATCCCCCGGCTCCCGGCTCTTCGTGGGACGTGCAGCGCGTCGACCTGGAAATGCTCGTCATGCACTACCTGACGGCTTCGGCGCCGCAGCGCATCCGGGAGGTCGCTGCATGACCTGGTTGACCTGGCGGCAGCACCGGCTCGGGCTGGCCGGATTCGCCGTCGTCTTCCTCGGCGTCGCCGCGATCTACCTCTTCTCCGGCTCGCTCGGCGCCGACGCCTCGACGGTTTACACCGCGGCGTACGGGTTCTCGCGCCTGGTCAAGTTCGTCGAGGACGTCAGCAGCTTCCTGCTGCCGCTGCCGCTGCTGGTCGGCATGTTCGCGGGTGCTCCGCTGGTGTCCAGGGAGCTGGAGCAGCACACGTTCCGCTACGCGTGGACCCAGGGCGTCTCGCGGAGCCATTGGCTGCGCGGCAAGGTGCTCCTGGTCGGGGGCGCGGTTCTGGTGCTCAGCACGATCTTCTCCCTCGTGCACATGAGCTGGCTCGCGCCGATGGTTCCCGAGATGGGCTGGTTCCGCTTCTTCAACCAGTCGGTCCCGGCGTTCCCGATGAGCTGCCTGTTCACCTTCGCGCTGGGAGTCGCCGCCGGAACGCTGCTCAAGCGGACGGTGCCCGCGATGGCCGCGACGATGTTCGGCGGCGCAGCCGTCTTCGTGGTGATGGCCTGGTTGCTGCGGCCGAACTACATGGAGCCGATGACCCTGACCCGGGCGGTCGAACCGGTCGGCCAGCAATCCGGATCCGAGGACGTGCTCAGCGATGCGTACTACCTCGGCGCGGTTTACCGCGACAGTTCGGGCGGAACCGGGGCTTCGGCGGTCTGGCGAGAAGGCGAACCCGCGCCGCTGCGGATCGTCACCTACCACCCGGCGGACCGCTTCTGGTCCTTCCAGTTCATCGAAGCGGGGATCTACCTCGCGTTGACCATCGCTTGTCTGGCGCTGGCCTTCTACTGGCTGCGCCGCAAACTCAGCTGACCTGATTCCGGGCGAGACGAGGGCGCTGATCGCGCCCCGACCGATGCTGCCCGGAAAACCCCAAAACCGGAGGTACGAATGATCTGGTTGACCTGGCGGCAACATCGGTTGATGGTGGCCCTGGTCGGCGCGGTTCTGCTCGGTTTCGCCGCGTGGTTCCTGTTGCTGGGCAACGGAATGCGGGATTCGCTAGGGCGGGCCGAGTTGGTCGACTGCATCGGCATCGGGAACGACTGCGGCGAGTGGACGTCGTCCCTCAGCATGCTGAGCAGCCTGCAGGGGACGCTGCTTCCCGTGCTGCCGGCGCTGATCGGCGCGTTCCTGGGCGCGCCGATGCTGACGCGGGAGATCGAGCAGCGAACCTTCCGCTACACCTGGACGCAGGGGATCTCCCGCGAGCACTGGCTGTTCAGCAAGGTGTTCCTGCTCGGCGGCGCGATTGCCGTGCTCAGCACCGCGTTCTCGGCCGCGTACATGTGGTACTTCCAGCCGGCCGTGCCGGAGTGGAGCTGGTTCGACGCCTTCGGCATGGTGCTGCCGTCCTTCCCCGCGACGTGCGTGTTCGGTTTCGCGCTCGGCGTCCTGGCCGGAACGGTGACCAAGCACCTCCTCGTCGGGATGGCGTTGTCGCTGGCCGGTTTCCTGGCCGTCTTCCTGCCGATCGTGGCGTGGCTGCGACCGCACTACATGTCGCCGCAGCGCCTCACGACCGACGAGTACTACCGGGGGCCGCGCGGCTGGGTGACCGAGTTCGTCTACCGGAGCCCGGAAGGCGAGGAGCTCGACATCTTCGGGGCGCTCCGGGCCAGCGGCGTTCCGCATGCGCCGAACTCCGTCGGCTCGGCCGAGATCGACCAGCTCAGCGCGGCCGGTTACACCGAAATGGTGCTCGTCCAGCCCGGCAGCCGGTTCTGGACGCTCCAGCTCGTCGACGCCGGGGTGTTCCTGGTGCTCGCCGCGGCGTGCATCGCGCTGACCTGCTGGCTGTTGCGCCGCAAGGCGATCTGATCTTCCGGGCCTTGCCCGGGACCTTCACCGAATCGAGAGGAAAACCATGCGCATCACCAAGTTGCTCGCTGCCGCCTTCGGCGCGGCGCTGGTCGGGATCGCGACCGCCGGTAGCGCCGGCGCGATCGTCGGCGGAGCTCCGGCGGACGAGCAGTACCCGTTCATGGCGTCGCTGCAGGTGCCGGACGAGCCCAGGTTCCACTGCGGAGCGACGCTGATAGACGACGACTGGCTGCTGACCGCCGGGCACTGCGTCGACTCGTTCGACGCGGGGCAGCTGACGGCGCGCGTCGGCAGCCCGGACCGCACCACCGGCGGCGAGGAGCGCCGGATCACCGAGAAGGTCCTGCACCCGCAGTACAAGAAGGAGTACCTGGCGCAGTACGACTTCGCGCTGCTGAAGCTCGACCGGCCCGTCGACCTGCCGACGGTGCGGATCGCGGACGCCGAGCAGGTGCCGGGCAAGGACACCCGGCTGATCGGCTGGGGCCGGGAGTGCAGCGAGTTCGAGTGCGGCGAGATCCCGGCCTTCCCGCAGCAGCTGAAGCAGTACGACTCCGAAGTGGGCGACGACGCCGAGTGCGCCAAGACCGACGGCAGCGTCGACACCTGCGTGCGCGCCCCTGGCAACCGGGTGTCGGTCTGCCAGGGCGACTCCGGCGGTCCGGCGCTGATCCGCGACGCGGCCGGGCGCTGGGAGCAGATCGGCATCACGAGCCGGTTCGGCGGCACCGAGGAGACGGAGGTCTGCGGCGACGAGCCGGACATCTTCGCCGACCCGGTCGCGGTCCGGGACTGGATCGGCCAGACGATCGGCGGCTGAACACCTGATCGGAGGTGTGGCCGGGGCACGTCGCCCCGGCCGCACCTCCCCGTGACGCGTTTTCCCAGGTCAATATCAGCCGATGGAGCGGTTCCGCACCGGATGCCCAGGTGATCTTCGTGTTCGGCGATGATCGGACTACCCTGCGCTGTGTGGGCATACCTGCGTGGCTCTGGTTCGTCATCGCCGTCGTCGCCATCGGTGCGGGCGTCGTGCTGCTGATCGCCGACCGATCCCAGCGCGCGTCGAACAACCGCGAGCGACGCCGTTGGGCCGCGCTGCGCGGCTGGCAGTTCGCCGAGGTGGACCAGGTCCTGCCGACCAGGTGGGAGCGCGGCGTGCTGGCCCAGTTCGGCGGCGTGACGGCCACCGACGTGGTGGCCGGGTCCACGTTCACCGCCGACGGGCGGCGCCAGGTGTACGTCCTCGACCTCGACGTCAACGGCAAGGCGGCCGCGGTGCTGGCCGCCATCCGCTGCCGCCGGTCCGCCCCGGCCACCATCGAGCTGTGGCTGCCCGACGTCCCGGTGCCGCAGGACTCCGAGCTGGACCTGCTCGGCCCGGTCGGCTCGCGGTACGCGTTCGTCACCGAGGTGGCGGCGGCCCGGCCGCTGGTGACGCCGGACCTGGTGGACGCCACCGAGGAGGTCGGCCACGACGTCACGGTGGTGTGGCTGGAGAACGACTGGGTGCTCGCGGCGCTGCACCCCGACGACGCCGACCCGGCGCGCCTGGAGCGGCTGCTGCGCGACCTCGGCGAACTCGCCGACCTGATCGACCCCTTCGACACCGACCCGAACGAGGGCGACGGCGCCGACGCCGCGGTGGAGGACGACGAGCTCGTCGACGCCGAGCCGGAGCCGTCGGAACGCTCGCGCTGACCCCGGAAGTCCGCAATTTCCATTGAAATCGAACCTTCGATTTCAATGGAAATTGCGGGGACCCCGGCGGGTGGTCGCGGCGGGCGAACTCTTCGGTAGGTTCGGGCCATGGCTACCGCACTCGTCACCGGCGCCACCGCGGGCATCGGGCGCGCCTTCTCCCGCCGACTCGCCGCCGAGGGCCACGACATGGTCCTGGTGGCCCGCGACGCCGGACGGCTCGCCGAGCTCGCCGATCGCCTGCAGGCCCGGCACGGTGTCCGCGTCGAGGTGCTCCCGGCGGACCTCGCCGACCCGAAGCAGCGCGCCGAGGTCGAGCGGCGCCTCGCCGACCCCGACCGGCCGGTGGACCTGCTGGTCAACAACGCCGGATTCGGCACGGCCGGGGCGTTCTGGGACACCACCGCCGCCGAGCTGCAGCGGCAGCTGGACGTCAACGTCGCCGCGGTGCTGGCGCTGACCCATGCCGCGGTGCGCGGGATGCGGGAGCGCGGCCAGGGCGACGTGATCAACGTGTCCAGCGTCGCCGGCTTCTTCCCCGTCGCCGGCTCCACCTACGGGGCGACCAAGGCCTACGTGACCGCCTTCTCCGAGGGCCTGTCGGTGTCGCTGACCGGCACTGGGGTGCGGGTCATGGCGCTGTGCCCGGGCTTCACCCAGACCGAGTTCCACCAGCGGGCCGGGCTGGAGATGGGCCGCCTGCCCAGGGCGTTCTGGCTGCAGGCCGACCAGGTGGTGCACGCGGCGCTGGCCGACCTGCGCCAGGGCAAGAGCGTGTCGGTGCCGGGCGTGCAGTACAAGGCGCTGGTCGCCATCGGCCGGCTGGTGCCGCAGAAGCTCCAGCGGATGATCGTGAAGCGCACCGTCCCGGGCCGCACCTGAGCATTCGACGGGCGTCGGCCCGTGAGCGTTTTGGGGTGCCATAGCGCCCCGAAACACTCACGGACCCGTCGCGGACGAGGCCCGCAACCCGGCCGGTATGCTGAAAACTCGTGGTCAAAGTGGATGAACAGCAGCGCACCGAGCTCGCCCGCCTGGTCCGGGAACTCGCCGTCGTGCACGGTCGGGTCACCCTCTCCTCCGGCAAGGAAGCCGACTACTACGTCGATCTCCGCCGGGCGACGCTGCACCACCAGGCGGCGCCGCTGATCGGCACGCTGCTGCGCCAGCTCACCGCCGACTGGGACTACGTCGCCGTCGGCGGCCTCACCCTCGGCGCGGACCCCGTCGCCACCGCGATGATGCACGCCGAAGGCCCCGGGCTGGACTCCTTCGTCGTCCGCAAGAGCAGCAAGACGCACGGCATGCAGCGGCTGATCGAGGGCCCCGATGTCACCGGGCGCCGGGTGCTCGCCGTCGAGGACACCTCCACCACCGGCGGCAGCGTCCTCACCGCCGTCGAGGCGCTGCGCGCGGCCGACGCCGAGATCGTCGGCGTGGCCACCGTGGTCGACCGCGACACCGGCGCGCGCGAGGCCATCGAGGCCGCCGGGCTGCCGTACCGCTCGCTGCTGAGCCTGGCCGACCTCGGGTTGGCGTGAGCGAGGAGCTCGGTCCCACCGAGTGGGGCACCACCGTCGGCGTCGGGCCCTGGCCGGGCCCGTGGCCGGCGGACGAGCGCTACGACCCGGAGCTGCTGGAGCACGGCGACCGGCGCAACGTCGTGGACCACTACCGGTACTGGCGGCGCGAGGCGATCGTCGCCGACCTGGACCTGCGGCGGCACGACTTCCACGTGGCCATCGAGAACTTCCAGCACGACCACAACATCGGCACGGTGGTGCGCACCGCGAACGCCTTCGCCGCGAAGGCCGTGCACATCGTGGGCCGGCGGCGGTGGAACCGGCGCGGCGCGATGGTCACCGACCGGTACCAGCACATCCACCACCACCCGGACCTGGAGTCGCTGCGCGGCTACGCGACCGAGCACGACCTGGCGCTGGTGGCGGTGGACAACACCGCGGGCGCGGTGCCGGTCGAGCGGACGGCACTGCCCCGTCGCTGCGTGCTGCTGTTCGGCCAGGAGGGCCCCGGCCTGCGGGAGGATTCGCGGCACGGCGCGGACCTGGTGGTGTCGATCGCGCAGTTCGGGTCGACCCGCTCGATCAACGCCGGGGTCGCGGCGGGCGTCGTGATGCACACCTGGATCGAGCAGCACGCCGATCTCGCCGACGCCTGGTGATCAGCCGATGAGTTCTCCATCCGGGCGGAGTCTGTTCCGGTGTACCGCGAACAGACCCTGATCGGTTGGGGGAACCCATGACCAGCAATGCCCTGCCGCCCGTCGTCGACGCCGAGACCTGGCAGCGCGAGCTCGACGAGCTGCGCGCCCGGGAGAAGGCCGCGACCCGGGAGCTCGACGCGATCGCCGCGCAGCGCCGCCGCATGCCGATGGTCGAGATGCCCGACTACACCCTCGAAGGCGAGGAGGGGCCGGTCCGGCTGGCGGACGTCTTCGACGGCGCGTCGCAGCTGATCGTCTACAACCACATGTGGTTCGCCGGCAAGGAATGGCAGTGCCCGGGCTGCACCGGGTTCACCTCGCAGTTCACCCGGCTGGAATTCCTGCACAACTACGACGCCCGGTTTGTCGTCGTCACCCAGGGCCCGATCGACGAGGCGCTCGCCTACAAACGGCGCGTCGGCAACCAGATGACCTGGTACTCCACGGCGAACAGCCCGTTCGGCGCCGACGTCGGCGCACCGCCCGGCGGGGGATTCGCCGTCAACGTGTTCCTGCGCGACGGCGACACCGTCTACCGCACCTGGCACACCAGCGGCCGCGGCTGCGAGCAGCTCAGCCACACCTTCGCGCTGATCGACCTGCTGCCGTACGGGCGGCGGGAGGAGTGGCAGGACTCGCCCGAGGGCTGGCCGCAGGAGCCCACCTACAGCCGGTGGGCCAGCTCCGAGGACATCGCCGCGCGCTACGGCGAGGCCTGACCCGGCCCGGAAAGCAGTTCGCGCGGATCCGGAGCACCGGATCCGCGCGAAGGTGGCGACTCGTCAGCTCGCGGCGCCGCGGGCCTTCTCGCGGCGGCCCTTCAGGTACTCGATGATGATCGGGACGACCGAGACCAGCACGATCAGGATGGCCATCGCTTCGAGGTTGTTCCTGATCCACGGGATGTTGCCGAGGAAGAAGCCGAGCACCGTCATGCTGACGGTCCACGCGATGCCGCCGATCGCGGAGAAGCTGAAGAACTTCTTCTGGTCCATCTGCGCGACGCCCGCGACGGCGGTGATGAAGGTCCGCACGATCGGCACGAACCGGGCCAGGATGATTGCGCGCGCCCCGTACTTCTCGAAGAACCCGTGGGTCTTGTCCACGTGCTCCTTCTTGAACAGCTTCGAGTCGGGCTTGTTGAACATCGACGGCCCGACCTTGCGGCCGATCCAATACCCGGTCACGTTGCCCACGAACGCGCACACCGCTAGCAGCACGCACACCAGCCAGATCGGGGTGTCGATCGCGCCGGTGGCGACGAACAGGCCCGTCACGAACAGCAGTGAGTCACCGGGCAGGAAGAACCCGATGAGCAGGCCGCACTCGGCGAAGATGATCAGGCACACGCCGATCAGGGCGAACGGCCCCATCGACTGGATGATGTGCTCCGGATCGAGCCAGTCCGGCAGGAGGGCGAGCGCGGGAGTGTTCGCGGCGGCGTCGACAATCGCGGGCAATTCGGTCGTCACGCTTGCCAACGGTACCGTGACCGCCCCCGCGCCAACCCCCGGGCGAGCAAGCCCGCCGAACACGCTGGGCAATCCCATGATCACCCGGAAGTGGGTATCGGCTCAGATCGCCAGGGGGAACAGCGTGAGCGCTCCGGCGATGGCTCCGGCCAGGAGCCCGACGATCAGCGCGAACAACAGCACGCCGACCACCGGGAGGCGCTTGCGCGGCGGAGCGGGCGGAGGCTGCGGAGCCGTGCCGGGGCTGCCCCCGGCCTGGGCACGCAGCGCCGCCGACAGGAGGTGTGCTGGGTCGGGTCGGGTCACCCCCCGAGCGTAAGCGAGGGACCCGGCGGAGCAGGCCGTTGCGGCGAAGCCGGGCGGTGCGGCGGAGCCGGGTGGTGCGGCGGAGCCGGGGCTTCGCGTACCGGCCGCAATTTCAATGGAAGTTGCGGCTCTCCGGCGGAAGTTGCGGTTCTCCGGCGTGTCCGGCCACGACACGCCGGGGGATGTGGACAACTTCCGCAATTTCAATGGAAATCGGACCTTCGATTTCCATTGAAATTGCGGACCGACCCCTCGGCGCGGTGCTCAGCTCGGTTCGGCTCAGCTTGGTTCGGTCACCCAGGTTCCGTCCTTCATCACCGCGTCCAGCTCCAGGTCGGCGTTCAGCACCACCAGGTCCGCCGCGAGACCCTGGCGGATCTCGCCGATCCGGTCGCCGAGGCCGAGCAGCTGCGCCGGCTTCGCCGACGATGCCGCCACCGCCGCCGGCACCGTCAGGCCGCAGCTGCGGACCAGGTTCCGGAACGCCACGTCCATCGTCAGCGTGCTGCCCGCCAGCGAGCCGTCCGCGAGCCGTGGCTCGCCGTCGGTCACCGTGACCGGCAGCTTGCCCAGCTCGTAGGTGCCGTCGCCCGCTTCGGTCGCGCTGATCGCGTCGGTGACCAGCACGGTCCGCCCGCTGCCCGCGTGCGAGGCGGCCAGCTTCACCACCGCCGGGTGCAGGTGCACCAGGTCGCAGATGAGCTCGACGGTCACCCGCTCGTCCTCCAGCAGGACGCCGATCGGGCCCGGTTCCCGGTGGTGCAGCGGGCGCATCGCGTTGAACAGGTGAGTGGCGACCGTCGCGCCCGCCTCCACCGCGGGCACCACCTGGTCCAGCACGGCGTCGGTGTGCCCGACGGCGGCGATCACGCCCTGGTCCACCAGCCGCCGGATGGCGCTCAACGACTCCGGCAGCTCCGGCGCCAGCGTGATCATCCGGACCGCGCCCCGCCCCGCGTCCAGCAGCTGCTGGACGGCGGCGGCCTCCGGCGGGCGGAGGATCGCCGGGTCGTGCGCGCCGCAGCGCGCAGCCGACAGGAACGGCCCCTCCAGGTGGATGCCCGCCAGCGCGCCGTCGACGACCAGCTCGCTGAGCGCGCTGATCTGCTTGGCGAGGTCGGGCAGCGGCGCCGACACGAGGCTGGCCAGCATCGTCGTCGTGCCGTGCGCGCGGTGGGTGTTGATCGCGGCGTGCGACTGGTCGAGCTCGATGCCGGTGAAGGAGCCGCCGCCACCGCCGTGGCAGTGGATGTCCACGAAGCCGGGCACCAGCCACCGGCCGGCCAGGTCGACGGCGGGGCCGTCCGGCGCGGGGCCGCTGCCGACCGCGGCGATCTGGCCGCCGGAGACCCGGACCCAACCGCGGTCCAGCACTCCGTCGGCGGTGACGACCTGTCCACCGGCGAGGATCAGTTCGGGAGTGTTCACGTTGTCTTCAACCCTTCCGTCGCCAGCAGCGCTGCACCGAGGCAGCCCGCGGTGTCACCGAGCTCGGCCAATTTGAGGTGGGGGCGGCGGTGGTATGCCGCCAGCATGCCGTCCAACCGGGCGCGCAGCGGGTCGACGAGCAAATCGCCGGCCTGCGCGAACCCGCCGCCGAGCACGACGCACTCGGGCGCTGCGACCGTGATGAGCACCAGCAACCCCCTGGCCAGTGCGTCGATCGCGTCCTGCCAAACCGCCTGGGCGTCCGGATCGCCGGTCCGCACCGCGGCGGCGACGTCGGCGCCCGAGACGTCCCGCCCCGTCCGCGCCCGGTAGCGGCGGGCGACCGCGGCCGACGACGCCACGGCCTCGACGCAGCCGCTGCTCCCGCAGCCGCACGGCTCGCCGTGCCCGACGTCGATGTGCCCGATCTCGCCGGCGAAGCCGCCGCCGGAGTAGAGCCGGCCGTCGAGCACCAGCGCCGCGGCGATCCCGGTGCCGATCGGCAGCACGACCACGTCGCGCATGCCGCGGGCGGCGCCCAGGCGTGCCTCGGCGAGCCCACCGGCGCGGACGTCGTGGCCGAAGGCCAGTGGCAGGTCGATGCGGGCGGCGAGCCGGTCGCGCAGCGGCACGTCCCGCCAACCGAGGTTCGCGGAGAACACTCCGACACCGCGAGCCTCGTCGACCACACCGGGCATCACGACGCCGACGGCGTCCACCGAGTCCGCGCCGGAGCGCAGCTCGGACACCAGCTCGGCCACGGCTTCGACCACGAGGTCGGCGGTCGCTTCGCCGTCCGAGCCGCGCGGGGTCGGGCGGCGCGCATGGCGCAACTGCCGAGCGGTATCGCGGCCGACGGCCACGAGGGCGGCCTTCATGTCGGTACCGCCGACGTCTACGGCGATGGCGTGTGCGGTCACGCCGACGATCCTCCGCTACCAGCCACCCAGTGGTCTACACCAAACTGGTGTGTCGTTCGACTGGGATTTCGCGGACTTCCCCGTCGATCAGTTGCCCATCAGCTTCTGCAGGGCCTCCAGGCCGCGGCTCGCGGTCGACTTCACGGTGCCCTTCGAAACGCCCGTGGCCTCGGCGATCTCCGCTTCCGTGAGGTTCCCGTAGTACCGCAGCACCAGCACCTCGCGCTGCCGTCGCGGCAGTTTGCCCAGCGACTCCACGACCGCCTGGTGTTCGGCCGTCAACATCGCCAGCGATTCGGCCGAACGGGCGTCGGCCTGGTGCGGCGGCTGGTACTCGCGGGCCGTCTTGCGGCGCCGCAGCACCGAGCGGCTGCCGTTGACGACCGCGGTGCGCAGGTACCCGATCGCGGCGCGCGCGTCGCGCAGCCCGGACCAGTTCCGGTACAGCCCGGTGAACGCCTCCTGCACCACGTCCTCGGCCGTCGCCGGGTCGTCGACCAGCAGGATCGCCAGTCGCACCATCCGCATGCGCTGCTGGCGGTACAGGTCTTCCAGGGTCAGCGGTTGCGCCGTGGTGTCCACCGCCGCGCTGTCCAGCGCGCGCAGGTGTCCGAGGGTCTGCTCCACGCTCCGTGCGGTGCTGTGCGAATCACCGGCCATGATCGAACAACCTACCGGCTGGCCACTGGTACGGATAACACGACCGGGTAGCGTCGATATCGATCGGTGATCTGCAGCGGAGGTGTCGGGAACATGGCCAAGTTCGTGGTCGAGCTGGTGTACGGCGAGGACGAGGAGCGCCGCCTGGAGGTGCGGCCCGCGCACCGGGAGTACTGCCGCGGACTCGCCGAGCGCGGCGTGCTGCTGGCCGGCGGCCCGTTCGCCGACAACCTCGGCGCCCAGCTGATCTACGAGGCCGCCGACGCCGACGAGCTCGGCGGGGTCCTCGCCGCGGACCCCTACACGGAGGCCGGCGTGATCGCCAAGACCACCGTCCGCGAGTGGAACCTGCTCACCGGCGCCTGGGCCTAGCCGCCACCAAGATCGAATCGGCGGGCTCCCTGGCCGCCGAACCTGCAGCGTGTGAGGATGTCCACAGGATTCGTCCCGTTCTGAATCCTGTCACCGGCTTTCCAAGACAGCCCCGGCTGGGGCACTGTGACGCGAAAGTGTGGCACCGGGCCGAACGGGCCCGCTGACAACGGGCATGAGCTCGTAGGATGCTGCGCGACTTCCCGTCACCAAGACCAAACTCCACCCCCGAGGAGGACGACCGATGCCCATCGCGACCCCCGAGGTCTACGCGGAGATGCTGGACCGGGCGAAGGCGGGCGAATTCGCCTACCCGGCCATCAACGTGACCTCGTCGGAGACGCTCAACGCGGCGCTGCGCGGGTTCGCCGAGGCCGAGAGTGACGGCATCATCCAGTTCTCGACCGGTGGCGCCGAGTTCGCCTCCGGCACCAAGGTCAAGGACATGGTCACCGGCGCGACGGCGCTGGCCGAGTTCGCGCACGTGGTGGCCGCGAAGTACCCGGTGAACATCGCGCTGCACACCGACCACTGCCCGAAGGACAAGCTGGACGGCTTCGTCCGGCCGCTGATCCAGATCAGCCAGGAGCGGGTCGACCGCGGCGAGAACCCGCTGTTCCAGTCGCACATGTGGGACGGCTCGGCCATCGACCTGGACGAGAACCTGGAGATCGCCCAGGAGCTGCTGGCCGCCGCCGCCAAGGCCAAGATCATCCTGGAGCTGGAGGTCGGCGTCGTCGGCGGCGAGGAGGACGGCGTCGCCAACGACATCAACGAGAAGCTCTACACCGCGCCCGGCGACTACGAGAAGACCGTGGACGCCCTCGGCAGCGGCGAGAAGGGCCGCTACCTGCTGGCCGCCACGTTCGGCAACGTGCACGGCGTCTACAAGCCGGGCAACGTCAAGCTGCGCCCGGAGATCCTCAAGCAGGGTCAGGACGTGGTGACGGAGAAGCTCGGCCTGCCGGCCGGCTCGAAGCCGTTCGACCTGGTCTTCCACGGCGGCTCCGGCTCGCTGCTGGAGGAGATCCACGAGGCGGTCTCCTACGGCGTGGTGAAGATGAACATCGACACCGACACCCAGTACGCCTTCACCCGGCCCGTCGCAGACCACATGTTCAAGAACTACGACGGCGTGCTGAAGATCGACGGCGAGGTCGGCAACAAGAAGGCCTACGACCCGCGCAGCTACCTGAAGGTCGCCGAGCAGGCGATGGCGGCCCGCGTCGCCCACGCCTGCGAGAACCTCAAGTCCGCGGGCCGCATGCTGGCGGGTTGAGGTTTTCACCCGGAGGGCGCGATTTCGCGAGAAGTCGGCGCCCCCTCGGACTGCGACGGCCCGTTCGCCTGGTGGCGGACGGGCCGTCGTCGTACCTGGAAGGATTGGGGCATGACGAGGAACCTGTTGGAACCGCCGGAGACCCTGCTGCCGGAGAACGAGGCCGCGCAGGGCGAGCTGGCCGCCGGCACCGACCCGGCCGAGGTCGCCGCGCACCACCCCACCTTCAGCGCCGCGTGGGCCGCGCTCGCGGAGGCCGCGCTCGACGCCGACGAGCACATCGCCGCCTACGCCTACGCCCGCACCGGCTACCACCGCGGCCTGGACGCGCTGCGCAAGGCCGGCTGGAAGGGCTTCGGCCCGGTGCCGTGGCGGCACGCCCCGAACCAGGGCGTGCTCCGCTCGATCGCGGCGCTGGCGAAGGCCGCGAGGGCGATCGGCGAGGCGGACGAGTTCGACCGCTGCCGCCAGCTGCTCGCCGACAGCGACCCGGCTTCCCTGGACGCGACCGGCCTGGCCTGAGCCGCGTGCGCGACCGGGCCTCGCGCCCGGTCGCGCAGATCGAGCGAGGATCACTGCGGCGGCACTCGGATTGCGCCGCGATCTGTCGGACAATGTGGAGCGTGCACCGACTGCGCGAGGAACTCGTCCGCCGCTTGCGCCGCCTCATGCGCACCGGAGTTCCCATCGCGCAGTGCGCGATCGCGGCCGGTCTCGCGTGGTTCCTGGCCCGCCACCTGTTCGGCCACCCGGCGCCGTTCTTCGCGCCGATCGCCGCGGTCATCTCGCTCGGCGTCTCGCTGGGCCAGCGGATGCGGCGCGCCCTGGAACTCGTCGTCGGCGTCAGCATCGGCGTCGGGGTCGGCGACATCCTGATCTCGTTCATCGGCACGGGGAGCTGGCAGATCGCGCTGGTCGTCGCGCTGGCCATGAGCACCGCCGTGCTGCTGGACAGCGGCGTCGTGATCGTGCTGCAGGCCGCGTCGTCGTCGGTGCTGGTGGCGACGCTGCTGCCGCCGGCCACCGCCGGCGGGCTGACGCGAATGCTCGACGCCGCGATCGGCGGTCTGGTCGGCTTCATCGTCGCCGCGCTGCTGCCCGCCAACCCGCTCGCCGTGGCGCACCGCAACGGGCGGCTCGTGCTCGGCGCCCTCGCCGACGCGCTCCGCGGCGTCGGGAACGCGGTGGCGCGGCAGGACATCGAGCTCGCCGCCGACGTGCTGGCGAAGGCGCGCAAGAGCCAGCAGAACGTGGAGGAGCTCCGCGCGGCGCTGGAGGCCGGGCAGGAGATCGCACGGTTCGCGCCCATCCGGTGGAGGCGGCGCGGTGACCTGGAGCGCTACGAGACCGCGGCGACGCCGATCGACCGCGCGCTGCGCAACACGCGCGTGCTCGCGCGCCGGGCGCTCGCCGCGTTGCGGGACGGCGAACCGGTGCCGCGCCCGCTGCCGGGGCTCCTGGAGGAGCTGGCGGGCGCTGTGGTGCTGCTGCGCGACGAGCTGGCCAGCGGCGTCGATCCGCTGCAGACCCGCGCGGCGGCCAGATCCGTCGCCAAGAAGTCCACAGTGGAACTCCTCGGCGAGGGGGACTTCTCGATGCAGGTGGTGGTGCTGCAGGTCCGCTCGATCGCGGTGGACCTCCTGCAGGCCACCGGCCTCAGCCGGACCGAGGCGATCGCCGCCCTGCCGCCCCTGCACCCGGAGGAGAAGACCGGCTGAGCGTCAGCCCGCGGGGCGGTTGAGGACCGCGATCAGGGCGTTGTGCAGGGCCTCGTGATCGCGCGGGTCGTGGAGGTGGCAGTCGGCCGCAGAGAGCCGGTACCACTCCGCTGCGCCCGCGTAGCGGATCCACACCGTGACGTCGCCGTCGGCGCATTCGGTGGCCAGCTCCAGGTCGCCGGTGATGACCCCGACCTCGTCGGTCATCACCCCGCCCGGCGGCGCGGTCACCTCGGAGCGCCGCACCGCAGGCTCCGGTGCGGTCGAGCGATCCGGCTCTGCGTGGTCTGACATGCAACGGCCCTCCTCACGGCGCCTCGGCCGCTCCAGTATGTCCTGCCGAGAGCGGCGCGGTCGGAGGTCGGCTTCGCGCGAAACCGGCACCGGGCGTGCGTGGGGGCGCCCGTTTCACGCGAAACCTGCGGTGCCCCGCTCCCGCACGGGGCACCGCAGGCGGATCAGCAGCCGTCGAGGGCCTTTTGCAGCGCCGACTTCTCCGCGTCGGTGACGGTCAGGCCGTACTTGTTCTTGGTGCCGACCCACATCGACGCGTACGTGCAGTGGTAGCCGGCCAGCGGCGGCATCCACTCGTCCGGCGTCTGGTCGCCCTTCGCCTGGTTGACGTTGTCGGTGACCGCGATCAGCTGCGGACCCTCCAGGTCGTTGGCGAACGCCTGGCGCTGGTCCTGGGTCCACTCCGCCGCGCCGGAACGCCACGCGGCGGCCAGCGGCACGACGTGGTCGATGTCCAAATCGGACGGCTGGGTCCAGGTCTCGCCGTCGTACGGGCTGAGCCAGCTGCCGGAGGTCGGGTAGCAGTCCGAGCCGGTCTGGACGTCCTTGCCGTCGCGCTTGAGCACCGCCTCGCGGGTGTTGCAGTTGTCCGGGCCCTCGATCCAGTGCGGGAACTTCTCCCGGCTGTAGCCGTCCATCGAACCCTCCGGTGCGACGGTCAGCTTCGACAGCTCGGACTTCGCCGTCGCGGGATCCGGGATGCCGGGCGGCTCGGCGCCGGCGGGCACGGCCAGCGCGAGGCCGAGGATTCCAGCCAGGGGTAGGGCGGTCAGGGTGGCGCGCAACGATCGGTGGCCTGTCATGGCTTCCCTCCGCATGGGCGTCTCGCCGATGTCCGTGCTGACCATTGCCCACGCAGTTGGCCGGGACAATGCCGGAGAGTGGCGAACGGGTGACTTGGCGTGAAATCGCCACCGATCGTGCCACTTGCTGGTGAATTTCGCACCGACCGGAGACGGCGCGGTGCGTCGAGGACGCTCGATTCCAGGCAAAAACGGGAATCACATTTGTCGGGAATGGGTGGAATTCGGCCGGGTGATCAGCGCGCCAGTCTCAGGTCCTCGGTGTGCCGGTACCAGACCCACTTCTCCATCGGGCGCGGGTGGGCGACGCCGTCGTGGTGCACCGTCGCCGACCGGAACGACGCCTGCACCGCGCGCCCCCGCGCGACGGTGCGCCGGCTGCGCAGGAGGCCGCGGCGGACGGTGGTGACGAGGATGCCGTCGGCGGCCGGGTCGAGCATGGCGTTCATCGGGTCGGAGGTCGGCTCCGGCAACGGCGCGGCCGCCGGGTCCGGCGAGATCGTGATGCTGGTCGCGGCGCCGTTGAGCACCTGCTCGTCGTCGCAGTACACCTGCCCGGTGATCGGCTCGATCGAGCCCTCGCCGAGCAGCACGCCACCCGAGTCGTCCCGGATCAGCGCCGCCGGTCGCGGCGCGGCGGTCAGCGCGCGGTCGAAGTCGCCGGGGCGGAGCCCCCACAGCCGGGCGGCCGGCGAGTCGGCGACCGGGACGTAGCCGACGACCAGGTCGGCCAGCCGGTTCTTGCGCAGCAGGCGCAGCACCACCGACGCGAAGTCGATGTCGGTGCCGTGCACCACCAGCCGTTCCCGGGCGTCGGCGAGCAGCGGGTCCAGGTCGGCGCGGGCCGGTGCCGCCGGGACGTCGAACCATTGCACACCGTCACCGGACGGGCGCGCTGCGCGCTCGACGTTTCCGCAGGACAATGCGGTGGTACTCACGTTTCGCTCCTGGTTTACCCTGATCGACCGGCATACCCCGTGGTGGGAGCGGGCGAAGCGTGCGGTCACGCTGGCGACCACCCAGTCCAGGTTGGAGTTTCACATGCCGGCGATCGTGCTGATCGGCGCCCAGTGGGGCGACGAAGGCAAGGGTAAGGCGACCGACCTGCTCGGCGAGCAGGCGCAGTGGGTCGTCCGCTACCAAGGCGGCAACAACGCGGGTCACACCGTGGTGCTGCCGGACGGGCAGGACTTCGCCCTGCACCTCATCCCGTCGGGGATCCTCACCCCCGGCGTGACCAACGTGATCGGCAACGGCGTCGTCGTCGATCCGGGCGTCCTGCTGGAGGAGCTGGCCGGGCTGGAGGGCCGCGGCGTCGACACCTCGCGGCTGCTGGTCTCCGCCGACGCGCACCTGATCATGCCGTACCACGTGGCCATCGACCGGGTCACCGAGCGGTACCTGGGGAAGAAGCAGATCGGCACCACCGGTCGCGGCATCGGGCCCTGCTACCAGGACAAGATCGCCCGGGTGGGCGTGCGGGTGCAGGACCTGCTGGACGAGAAGATCCTGCGGCAGAAGGTCGAGGCCGCGCTGGACATCAAGAACCAGATCCTGGTCAAGGTCTACAACCGCCGCGCCCTGGACGTCGACGAGGTCGTGGACACCGTGATGTCCCAGGGCGAGCAGTTCGCGAGCCGGATCGCCGACACCAAGCTGCTGATCAACAAGGCGCTGGACCGCGGCGAGACGGTGCTGCTGGAGGGCTCGCAGGGCACCCTGCTGGACGTCGACCACGGCACCTACCCGTTCGTCACCTCGTCGAACCCGACCGCGGGCGGCGCCTGCGCCGGTTCCGGCATCGGCCCGACGAAGATCAACGCGGTGATCGGCATCCTGAAGGCCTACACCACCCGCGTCGGTGCCGGCCCGTTCCCGACGGAGCTGACCGACGAGGCGGGCGAGAACCTGCGCAAGCAGGGCGGCGAGTTCGGCGTGACCACCGGACGCTCGCGGCGCACCGGCTGGTTCGACGCGGTGATCGCGCGCTACGCGACCCGGGTCAACGGGATCACCGACTACTTCCTCACCAAGCTGGACGTGCTGTCCGGGCTGGAGTCGATCCCGATCTGCGTGGCCTACGACGTGGACGGCGAGCGGGTCGAGGAAATGCCGATGACGCAGACCGGCGTGCACCACGCGGTGCCGGTGTACGAGGAGATGCCGGGCTGGTGGGAGGACATCAGCGGGGCGCGCAGTTTCGAGGACCTGCCGGCGAACGCGCAGGCCTACATCGCGCGGATCGAGGAGCTCGCGGGGGCGCGGATCTCGGCGGTCGGCGTCGGCCCCGGCCGGGACCAGACCATCGTCCGTCACACGATGGCGTGAGTTGAACCGCAATTTCAATGGAAATCGGACCTCCGATTTCCATTGAAATTGCGGGAACCCGGGTCAGCGGTTGCGCCAGGAGCTGTCGATGGCGGCTTCCTGGAGGTCCAGTTCGCGCAGGACGCGGCGCAGCACCTCGTCGTCGACGTTGCCCGCGTCCCGCTCGTCGGCCATCGCCGACCGCTGCACCTCGATCAGGTCGCGGCGCAGGTCGGAGAACGCCTTGCTCGCCGTGTCCGCCCGTTCGTCGGGCGTGCGCCCGACCTGCTCCGCTGCGGCCATCCCCTGGTGCTCCACCAGGCCCTTCATCCGGCTGATCATCCGGTCGAAGTGCTCCGGGCTGGTGTGCAGGTCCTCGGGCGTGAGCCGCTCCAGGTAGCGCAGGGCGGCGTTGGTCGCGGTCACCCGCGCCTCCGCCTCCGCCTGGTCGTCGCGCGCGGCCTCCTCCGGGTCGGCGATGCCGAGCTTCCGGATCAGCCACGGCAGCGTGGTTGCCTGCAGCAGGATGGTGCCGACCGCGATCACGAACGCGGTGAACTGGATCAGCCCGCGCGCCGGGAACGGCTCGCCGGTGCCGGTGGTGTGCGGGATCGCGCCCGCGGCCGCGAGCGTGACCACGCCGCGCATCCCGGCCCACGACAGCACGGCGGTGCGCCGCCACCGGACGCCGCGCTTGGTGCTGGTGGCCAGCAGGTGCGCCAGGCCCGGCAGGTAGTTGGAGCCGAACATCCACAGGATCCGCACCGCGATCGTCGCGGCCAGGATGATCAGCGCGGACGCGAACACCATGCCGAGGTTGCGCCCGGCGGTGACGATGGTGGTGATGACGGTCTGCAGCTGCAGCCCGATGTAGGCGAACACCAGGCTTTCCAGCAGCAGGTTGATCGACGCCCAGACGGTGTGCTCCTGCAGGCGTCCGGCGGCCCGCGCCCGCGGCTGGTTGTGGCCGACGTACAGCCCGGCGGTGACCACCGCGAGCACGCCGGAGCCGTGCAGCTGCTCGGCGGTGAGGTAGGCGATGAACGGCACGAGCACGCCCAGCACGGTCGCCACCTGCACGTCCGGCACGCGGGTGCGGGCGACCTGCGCGAGCATCCCGAACACCAGCCCGAGGCCGACGCCGACCACCACGGCCAGCACGAACACCAGGGCGCCCTGCGCCAGGGTCGGCGTGGTGCCGACGACCGCGGCGATCGCCATCCGGTAGATGGTCAGCGCCGCCGCGTCGTTGATCAGGCTTTCGCCGCCGAGGACCGTCATCATGCCGCGCGGCAGCTTCAGCTGGCGGCCGATCGCGGCGGCGGTGACCGCGTCCGGCGGCGCGATGACCGCGCCGAGCACGATCGCCGATTTCAGCGGCAGTTCCGGGATCAGCGTGAAGGCCAGCCAGCCGACCAGGAACGACGTGGCGACGACCTGCAGCACGCCGTGGTGCACGATCGGCATGATCCGGGCCCGGAAGTTCGTGTAGGAGCTCTCCAGCGCGGCGGCGTACAGCAGCGGCGGGAGCACCACGGTCAGCAGCAGCTCCGGATCGATCTCCAGCCGCGCGGTGCCGGGGATCAGCGAGACGACCAGGCCGACCAGGACCAGCAGCAGCGGGGCGGCGATCTCGCGGCTGCGCGCGACCGCGGTGACCAGCAGTGCGCCGATCAGCACGAGCAGCAGTTGGGCCACCGGACACCTCCGTCCATCATGGACAGTTTAGGCGGCCGAATGGCCCGGCGCGGCCGGCGGCGGCGGTGCCGACTGCAGTTTCAATTGAAACTGGCCCCGAAACCAGGGGGACCGCAGTTTCAATTGAAACTGCGGTCCCCCAGGGCGTGCGGAGCGGCCGTCAGGGGCGGGTGAACTCGTCGCGGGCGGTGACCGCGATGTCCGGGTGGTCGCTGAAGATGCCGTCGATGTCCTGCTCGAACAGCGCCCGGAAGAAGCCGAAGGCGTCGCCGAAGGCGGCCGGGTCGGCCGAGGAGCGGAAGTCCGCGGGCAGGAACTTGTTCTCCGCCCGGACCGTGTAGGGCACCACCTCGAGGCCGGCGGCGTGGGCGTCGGCGACGACGGTGGTCGGCGCGGTGAGGAAGCCGTCGGCGTTCACCGGCAGGATCACCTTGGTGTCCGGGCCGATCACGTCGGCGTAGGCCGCGATCTCCCGCAGGCCCGCCGGCTTGACCAGGTCGGCGTAGGTGCGCGGGTCGCCGGCCTCGACGAAGTCCTGGGGCGCGCCGGAGTTGCTGATCAGTTGCACGAGCTGCACCCGCAGCGACCGGTCGAGCTCCTTGAGGTTGGCCACCTCGAAGGACTGCACGGCGACCTTGGCGTCCGGCCGGTTCAGGCCGTTGCGGGTCAGCGCCTCGACGACGCCGGGCTCCAGCGCCAGGCCGAGCTTGGCGAAGTAGCTGGGGTGCTTGGTCTCCGGGGCGACGCCGATGTCGCGGCGGAGCTCCCGGGACAGCCGGGCGCGCAGGTCCAGGACCTCCTGGAACGTCGGCACCTCGTAGCGGCCGTCGTAGATCGTGTTGTTCGGCCGGACGTCCGGGATGCGCTCCTTGGCGCGCAGCGTCTTGAGCTCCGCGAGGGTGAAGTCCTCGGTGAACCAGCCGGTGATCGAGCTGCCGTCGATGACCTTGGTGGTCTTGCGGCCGGCGAACTCGGGGTGCTCGGCGACGTCGGTGGTGCCGCCGATCTCGTTCTCGTGCCGCGCGACCAGCACGCCGTCCTTTGTGGACACCAGGTCGGGCTCGATGTAGTCGGCGCCCATCCGGGCGGCCAGCTCGTAGGAGGCCAGCGTGTGCTCCGGCCGGTACCCGGAGGCGCCGCGGTGCCCGAAGACCGCCACCTGGTCGGTGTCCTGCGGCCGGCTCGGTGCGGCGATGGCGGGCGCGGTGATCAGCCCAAGCGCCGCTGCGCCCGCGACGGACAGCGCCGTCAGGCGTACCCGGATGGTCATGTGCCCTCCTGTGTCTCGCGCAGCATGTCGATCAACGCTGCACATTCGGGCAAAACACTGACCGCCGCAATCGACCATTCGCGCAAGGCCGGGCAACCCCGCGACAACGGCCGGGTGAACTACCGGGATCGACCGGATGAGCTACCCCCGGCGAGGCATTCGCGCCAAAAAGGGCGGGGGCACCGCCGACGTGGCGTGCCACACGCTCTACGCTCACGGCTTGTGCGAATCCTCGTGATCGGTGGCGGTGGCCGGGAACACGCGATCGTGCTGGCGCTGTCCCGCGACCCGTCCGTGACCGCGCTGGCCTGCGCGCCGGGCAACGCCGGCACCGCTGCGCTCGCCGAGACCTACGGCGTCGACGTCGCGAAGCCGGCCGAAGTGGCCGAGCTGGCCACCAGGTGGAAGGCCGACCTCGTCGTGTTCGGCCCCGAGACGCCGCTGGTCGCGGGCGCGTCCGACGCCGTCCGGGCGGCGGGCATCGCCTGCTTCGGCCCGTCGAAGGCGGCCGCGCGCATCGAGGGTTCGAAGGCGTTCGCCAAGGACGTCATGCTCGCGGCCGGGGTGCCGACCGCGCACAGCGAAGTGGTCGACAACCCGGCGAAGCTGGACGCCGCGCTGGCCCACTTCGGCCCCACCTGGGTGGTCAAGGACGACGGCCTGGCCGCCGGCAAGGGCGTGCTGGTGACCGGCGACTTCGACGCGGCGCGCGCGCACGCGCTCAAGCTGCTCGACGGCGGGCACCCGGTGCTGCTGGAGTCGTTCCTGGACGGCCCCGAGGCCTCGCTGTTCTGCCTGGTCGACGGCACGACGGTGGTCCCGCTGCTGCCCGCGCAGGACTTCAAGCGCGTCGGCGACGGCGACGCTGGCCCGAACACCGGCGGCATGGGCGCCTACACGCCGCTGCCGTGGGCGCCGGACGACCTGGTGGAGAACGTGGTGCGCACCATCGTGCAGCCCACGGTCGACGAGCTGGCGAACCGCGGCACGCCGTTCTCCGGACTGCTGTACGCGGGGCTGGCGCTGACCTCCAGCGGCCCGCAGGTGATCGAGTTCAACTGCCGCTTCGGCGACCCCGAGACCCAGGCCGTGCTGTCGCTGCTGCACACCCCGCTGGCGTCGTTGTTCAACGCCGTCGCGCGCGGTGAGCTCGCCGAGCAGCCGCCGCTGGAGTGGGAGCCCGGCGCCGCGGTGACCGTCGTGATCGCCGCCGAGGGCTACCCCGGGCGGCCGCGCGTCGACGACGTGATCCAGGGCGGCGACGCGCAGGGCATCCTGCACTCTGGCACCCGGCGCCGCGAGGACGGCGCGGTGCTGTCCGCCGGCGGCCGCGTGCTGTCGGTCGTGGCCACCGGTGAGGACCTGGCGTCGGCCCGCGAGGCGGCGTACCGCCGGGTCGCCGGCGTGCACCTGCCCGGCTCGCACTACCGCACCGACATCGCGCTCCGCGCGGTCGAGGGCGAGATCGCCATCCCGAACTCCTGACCGAAACGGAAACTTCGGTGAAAACCGCCCGGTGATGGGGGAAACCCCGCCACCGGGCGGTTTTTTCTGGTGTTCTTGCTCTGGCCGCGAGGAACCGCGGGGACCCGCCGCCGGAGGCGCGGGGGCGAGCACGAGGAGGCGTCTGTGACCCGGGCGGGCTACAACCTGGAAGCCATGGAGGACTGCCGGGCGTCGGTGGACGGCAAGGCCGGGCCGGTCGGGGCGGTGGGGGACGGCTTCGAGGGTCAGCACGTCGATGCCGCGATCTTCGGCGAACTGGAGGCGGCGGGCTCGTTCGCCTCCGCGATCACCGAGTTCGACGCGACCGGCAAGCGCGAGTTCGACGCCGCCGAGCAGCTGCTGCGCAGCGTCAGCGGCGCGCTCGACGCGGTGCGGACCACCGTCGACGAGACCGATCGGGCGAACGTCGAATCATTCCGCTGAGCTGGGGATCTGATGGGGATTTCGGGAGAGGTGGCGAGCAAGCCCGGTGGGGGCGAGCTCGCCGAGCAGCTGCGCAAGATCGAGAACAGCAGGCCGGAGGACATCCGCGCGATCGGCAACCGCTGGCGCGACGCGGCCGGCCGCACCGGCGACCACGGCAACGACCTCGGCCAGGCGGTGCGCGGTCTCGACGGGGCGTGGGAGGGCGCGTCCGCGGACGCCTTCGTCGGCTACATGGGCAAGGTGACCGGCGGGTTCGACAAGGCCCGCGAGGCGCTGCAGAGCTCCGCCGACGTGCTGGACCGGGCGGCGCAGGGCGTGCAGTCCGCCAAGGACGAGGTCAACGCGATCGGCGAGCGGGCGCTGTCGGACGCCCGTGCCGCCGAGGACGCGTACCAGAAGGAGATCGCCGGGGCGGCCGACGACGCGGCCAAGGAAGAGGCGGCGCGCCGGCGCGACGACGCCATCACCAGGGCCATGAAGGAGCACGCCCAGGAAGCCAAGGGCAAGATCGACGACGCGAACGCGAAGCTCGGCGCCGCTCTGGGCGAGTTGCGCGGCGCCGGGGCGGGGCTGACCGGCGCGTTCTCCTCGTTGGCGAAGGCGGGCGAGCAGCCGTTCACGCCGGCCCCCGGCCGGCAGGTCGACTGGGACATGACACCGCCCGAGGCGACCAAGCAGCAGTCCAGCACGCCCGGCGGGGAGTCGAGCTCGTCCGGCGGCTCGGGTGGTTCCGGCGGGGGTTCCGGCGGCGGTGAGTCCGGCGGTGGCTCCGGTGGCGGCGGTGGTGGCCTCGGGCCCAGCGGCGGCCCGCCCAGCGGTGGCCCGCCGCCCGGCAACGTCGAGGAGTGGATCCGCGAGGCCATCAAGATCCTGCAGGCCAACGGCGTCCCGGTCACCGAGGACAACATCGACGAGATCTGGACGATCATCGAGAAGGAGTCGGGCGGCAACCCGCACGCGATCAACGACTGGGACTCCAACGCGGCGAAGGGAACGCCGTCGAAGGGCCTGATGCAGTGCATCGACCCGACCTTCCAGGCGCACAAGCTGCCCGGTCACGACGACATCTACAACCCGGTGGACAACATCATCGCGGGTGTTCGCTACACCTTCGACCGCTACGGCGGCTTCGAGGGGCACCCGGGCCTGAAGTCCATGGCCGGTGGCGGTGGCTACCAGGGCTACTGAGTTCCTGCGCCCCGTACCTGCGGGAACGCGGCGGCTGGGACGTGCCGGCGAGTGGTGGCCAGGTGTTCTGCATCGACCAGGCGCCTGGCAGGCTGTTGGCATGTTCGACAGCGCCACTGCACTTCGGGTCGCCGCGCGGGCGGCCGTTGAGCCGTTCCAGGTCATGGAGGTCCTGTCGGCGGCTGCCGCGCGGCAGCGGACGAAGGGCGACGTGGTCTCGCTGGCCGCCGGCCAGCCCGCCACGCCCGCGCCGAAGGCCGTGCGCGACGCCGCCGCGCAGGCCCTGCACCACCACGCGCTCGGCTACACCGAGCAGCTCGGCCTCCCCGAGCTGCGTGAATCGATCGCCGGGCACTACGACCGCGCCTACGGGCTCGCGGTGCAGGCCGACGACGTCGTGGTGACCACCGGCGCCTCCGGTGCCTTCCTGCTCGCGTTCCTCAGCGCCTTCGACGCCGGGGACCGCGTCGCGCTGGCCCGTCCCGGCTACCCGGCCTACCGGAACATCCTGGCGGCGCTGGGCTGCGAGGTCGTCGAGCTGCCGTGCGACGAGACGACCCGCTTCCAGCCGACCGTGGAGATGCTGGACGCGCTCGACGAGCCGATCCACGGGCTGATCGTGGCGAGTCCGGCGAACCCGACCGGCACGGTGCTCTCCCGCGACGAGCTGGCCGGGCTGGCGCGGTGGTGCGGGACCAACGGCGTGCAGCTGATCAGCGACGAGATCTACCACGGCCTCAGCTACGGGGACCCGCTGCACTCGGCCTGGGAGTTCTCCCGCGAGGCGATCGTCGTGAACTCGTTCTCCAAGTTCTGGTCGATGACCGGCTGGCGGCTGGGCTGGATGCTGGTGCCGCCGCGGCTGCGCCGCGCGGTCGACTCGCTGACCGGGAACTTCACGCTCTGCCCGCCCGCGCTGTCCCAGCACGGCGCGGTCGCGGCCTTCTCCCCGGACGCCTACGCCGAGGTCGACGCGCACGTCGAGCGCTACCGCACGAACCGCGAGCTGCTGCTGAGCGGCCTCGGCGAGCTCGGCATCACCCGGGTCGCCCCGGCCGACGGCGCGTTCTACGCCTGGGCGGACATCGGGCACCTCACCGACGACACGACGGGGTTCTGCCAGCGGCTGCTGGACGAGACCGGGGTGGCGGTGGTGCCGGGCGTCGACTTCGACCCGGTGCTCGGCAACCGCTTCGTGCGGCTGTCCTTCGCGGGCAGCACCGAGGACATCGCCGAATCCCTGGACCGCCTGACCCACTGGCTCCCCAGCTGACCACCCCCCGGTCCGGGCCGACCACCTCGGTCCGGAGGGCCACCCCGGTCCGGAGGGCCCACCCCCGGTCCGGAGGGCCGCAATTTCCATTGAAATCGAAGGTTCAATTTCAATGGAAATTGCGGCGTCGTGACCCGGCAGGGGGTCCGGCGGTCTCCGGGAACCCCTGAGTTTTCCCCGGTATCGGCTTCGGCGGGCCGATTCGGGCCGATGATCTGGCACGCTGGAGGCAGGACGGGGAACGGCGCGGTCGAGCTGAGGTGCGTGCGATGTTGTGGAAAGTGATCGGCGGACTGCTGCTGCTGTGGCTGGTGATCTCGGTGGCGGGCTTCGTCATCAAGGGCCTGTTCTGGCTCGCCGTCATAGGCGGCGTGCTGTTCGTCGCCACCGCCGCGATCGGCTGGGCCCGCGACCGCAAGCAGATCAAATCCTGAACCACTCGGTGGGGAGCGAGGGCGCCTTCGATCTGGACGAAGGCGCCCTTCGCCCGTTCAGGGCAGGATGCCGTGGGCCCGGAGGGTTGCGCGGGCCGCGTCCGCGCCCTGCCAGCGCTCCGCGTGGAGGCCCGCTTCGCGGGCGCCGTCGACGTTCTCCTGCCGGTCGTCGAAGAACAGGCACTCCGCGGCCGGCGCGTCGAGCGTTTCGAGCAGCACCCGGTAGATCGCCGCGTCCGGCTTCGCCAGGCGCAGGTCACCCGAGAAGATCAGGTGCTTGAACAGCCTCGCCCAGCTCTCCTGCTCCGCCGCGCGCCCGAACGACGACGGCGCGTTGGACAGCACCGCCATCGTGACGTCCTGCCGGTGCAGGTCTTCCAGCAGCTGCAGGGTTTCCGGCGCGGTCTCCAGCCAGCCGGCGGCGTCGGCACGGGTCAGCCGCACGGACAGTTCGCCGTCGACGTCCTTGCCCAGCCGGGCCGCGACCGCCCGCCAGTACTCCACATCGGACACACCCCGGTCGTAGGCGATGCGCTCGGCGAAGTAGGCCTGCTCGAACTCCGGCGGCTCGACCCCGAGCAGCGCCGCGATGTCGGGCAGCGCAGCCGTGCGCCGGCTGATCACCTCGCCGTAGTCGAACACGATCCAACGCACCACGAGCCCTCCAACGGGAGTCCTACAGCCGGGCTCCGCCGATCCTGCGGAGCGCTTCCTCGATGTCGGTCTTGGACACGTCGCGGTGCGTCACGAACCGGACCTGCCCGCTCATCGGCACCGCCCGCACCCCGATCGCCTGCAAGCGTCGCAGGGTCAGCTGGACGTCCGGAACCGCCGCGAGAACGATGTTGGTCTGCGGTGGGGTGACGTCCCAGCCGAGCTCGGTGAGCCCATCGGCGAGCGCGCGGGCGTTGTCGTGGTCCTCGGCGAGCGCGTCGAGCCGGTCCAGCGCGACGAGCCCGGCCGCGGCGAGCACGCCGCCCTGCCGGACGCCGCCGCCGAGCATCTTGCGCACCCGGCGGGCCTCGCCGATGAATTCCTCGCTGCCCGCGACGACGGAGCCGACCGGCGCGCCGAGCCCCTTGCTCAGGCAGGCCTGCACGGTGTCGACGCCGACGGTCAGCGCGGCCGGCGGGACGCCGAGCGCGACCGAGGCGTTCCAGAGCCGGGCGCCGTCGAGGTGGACCTTCAGGCCGCCTTCGCGCGCGGCCGCCGCGAGCCTGACGTGCTCGTCCGGCGGGATGACCGAGCCGCCCGCGCCGTTGTGCGTGTTCTCCAGGCACAACAGCGTGGTGTGCAGCATGTCGTAGGCAGCTGCGCCGCCCAGCTGGGCCCGCACCGCCTCGGCCGTCGGGCGTCCCGGCCCGGCGCTCCAGTCCAGCGGCTCCGGCATGCCGCCGGCCAGCCAGGCCGCGGAGCCGAGCTCGTGGTTCAGCACGTGGGCGCCGCGCGGCGCGAGGAACCGGTCCCCGCGTTTCAGGTGCAGCATCAGGGCGATCAGGTTGCCCATCGTGCCGCTGGGCACCCACAGGGCGGCAGCGGTGCCGAGCAGCTGCGCGACGCGTTCTTCCAGCGCACGCATCGTCGGGTCGTGGTCGAGCACGTCATCGCCGACTTCGGCCGCGGCCATGGCCGCGGACATCTGCTCGTCGGGACGCGTGACCGTGTCGGAACGGAGGTCGATCGGCGCCGTGTTGGTCACGAACAGATCACACCACATCGGCACCGGGTTCGGGCAGCAACCCTGCTGACACCGCTGCGGCGGCTGCGGTATCAATCACAGGTGGATCGCCGGTGCCGTGCAACGGCCGGGGTCGGCGATTCCGTCCGTACAGGTGCAGGCACAACGAGCGGAGAGTTCCGCGTGGACCAGCGCGAAGAGCAGGAGTTCGCGGAGTACTTCGCGGCTCGGCGGGAGGCGGTGCGTCGAATGGCGTACATGATGTGCGGCGATTGGCACCGCGCGGACGATCTCGCCCAGACCGCGTTCATCGCGTTGCACCGGCATTGGCGCAAAGTCCGCGACAAGGGCGCACTGGACGCGTACGTGCGGCGCACCCTGACCCGCGCGGTGATCGACGAGTCCCGGCGGCCGTGGCGGCGGGAGCGCGCCGCGGAGGTGCTGCCGGACCGGCCGGTGGACTCGCCGGACGTGGACAACTCGGTGGCGACCAAGCAGACCCTGCTCGCGGGCTTGCAGAAGGTGCCGCCGAAGCAGCGGGCGGTGTTGGTGCTCCGATTCCTGGAGGGGTTGGACGTCGCGGGGGTGGCGGCAGTCATGAAGTGCAGCGAAGGCAACGTGAAGAGCCAGTCCGCCCGGGGGCTGGCGGCGTTGCGGGAAGCGCTGGGTGATGAGCTCGGCGACCTGCGGTCGGCGTGAGGAGGTGCGGGTAGGTGGACGAACGCAAGCTCGAGGAGCTGTTCCGCGATTCGGTGCAGTCCGTGCCTCCGGCGTCGTTCGACGAGAGCGACGTGGCGCGGGCATCGCGGCGGATCACGGCGCGCCGCCGGATGGCGGCGCTGGGCGGCACGGTGGTCGCGGCCGCCGTGCTGGTGGGCGGCGTCGGCCTGGGGACCGGCATGTTCGGGTCGTCGTCGAGCAGCAACGTCGCGAGCCGGCCGGAGACCGCGTCGATCTCCCCGCGCGTCGACGGGCCGGGCGTCCTGGGTGACCGCTCGGGCCGGTGCGGGCCGGACGCGCAGCTCGCGGCGGCGGTGACCAAGCAGCTGCCGGAGGCCGCCGGGATGGCGCCGGTCGCCCCGGACCCGTGCCCGTCCGGCGCGAAGACGGCTTCGTTCGTGCTGCGCGACGGGTCTTCGTCGGGCAGCGTCACGGTGATCGTGAGCCCGGTTGGCGCGGTGTCGCCGGAGCAGGCGACGCCCGGCGACGTGCGGCGCCCGGACGGCACCGAGCAGTCGGTGCGCAAGGCCCGCAGCGGCAAGCTGGTCGTCGTGCTCAGCGATCCGGACACCGGCTCTCCGGCAGCGCCGTACGGCGCGCGGATCGCGTCGATCGCGGGCGGCCTGGCCGACCAGTTCTGATCTCCGCGACGCGGCTTCGCTCGTGAGTGCTTTGGATCGCTATGGCACTCCAAACCGCTCACGAGCTCTGAACTGCGGAAACGGTTCTTCGCGCGTCCCTCGTGTCCGGTATGTGGTGGCATCGCTCACCAGAACGGTACTGCCGTACCAAATTATCGGTACGTTAGTACCAGACAGCGGGTGAGCGGCCCGGGTGCCGGATCGAGGGAAGGGCGACCAGCAATGATGGCCTGGATCATTCTGATGGTTTCGGGAATCTTCGAGGCGGGTTGGGCGATCTCGCTCAAGCTCTCGCACGGCTTCAGCCGGCTGATCCCGACGGTGTCGTTCTTCGTGCTGGCCGCCATCAGCTTCGCGGGCCTGGCGTACGCGATGCGGACGCTGCCCGCGGGCCCCGCGTACGCGGTGTGGACCGGCATCGGCGCCGCGCTGACGGCGATCATCGGCATGGTCTGGCTGGGCGACGGCGTCTCCGCGCTGAAGCTGGTCTCGATCGTGCTGATCGTCGCCGGCGTGATCGGCCTGAACCTCGCGGGTGCCGGCCACTGACCTCCGCAGTTGCTCGTGAGCTCGCGCGGGCCGGTGGTCGTGAGTGGTGGTGGTCGCCCAGGCGGCCACCACCACTCACGACCGTTCGCGTGACCACGCCGTGCTCGCTGACGAATAGGATCGGCAGACATGACAGCGGCCAGTACTCCGAAGGGCGAGCGGCGGCGGCAGGCCTTGGTCGTGGCGGCCGCGCAGCTGCTGGCCGAGGGCGGCTTCGAAGCCGTGCGGCATCGTGCGGTCGCCGAGCGCGCCGGCTTGCCGCTGGCCTCCACCACCTACTACTTCTCGTCGCTGGACGATCTGGTCAGCGCCGCCGTCGAGTACGAGTCGCGGCAGGAACTCGCCACCGGCCGGGCCCGACTCGACGAGCTCGCCGAGCGTCCGCGCGGCACCGATGCGGTGATCGAGCTGCTGCTGGACCTCCTGCTGGGCACCGGATCGCGCGACGGCGGCGCGGAGCCGGTGCTGCTGCGCTACGAGCGGCTGGTCGGCTCGCCGCGCCGCCCCTACCTGGCGCCGCTGATGCGCGAGCTCAGCGCCGAACTGCACGACCTGCTCGCGGAGATCTTCGCCCGCAGCGGCATGGAGGTCGGCCGCGAACGGCTGCTCGAACTGATCGCGCTGGTGGACGGCGCGGTGGTGAACGCGCTGATCGAAAGCGACCCGGATCCCCGCGGCGCGGCGCGCCGGATGCTGCGCTCTCAGCTCGGCTGAGCCACCCGGTACAGCCGCGCGTACGAGCCGTCGGCGGCGAGCAGCTCCTCGTGGCTGCCCAGCTCGACGATGCGCCCGTCGGACATCACGGCCACCTGGTCGGCGTTGCGCGCGGTGTGCAGGCGGTGCGCGATCGCGATCACCGTGCGCCCCGTCAGCAGCGTCGAAAGCGCCCGTTCGAGCTCCCGCGACGTGACGTTGTCCAGCAGCGATGTCGCCTCGTCGAGGACCACCGTGTGCGGGTCGGCCAGCAGCACACGGGCCAGCGCGAGCTGCTGCGCGCGGGCCGCCGGGACCGGGTGCCCGCCCGCGCCGAGGACCGTGTCCAGCCCGTCCGGCAGCGCCGACACCCAGTCCTGCAGCCCGACCGCCTTGAGCGCGTCGGTCAGCTGGTCGTCGTTCGGGTCGCCGTCGGCCAGCGCGAGGTTCTCCCGCAGCGAGCAGGCGAAGACGTGGTGCTCCTGGGTCAGCAGCACCACCTCGCGGCGCAGCCGCGCGGCGGGCAGGTCGGTGATCTCCGTGCTGCCGAAGGCGACCGATCCGGAGTCCGGCCGGCTGATGCCGGCGATCAGCCTGCCGAGCGTCGACTTGCCCGCGCCGGACGGGCCGACGATCACCAGCCGCTGACCGGCCGGGACGGCCAGGTCGATGCCGTGCAGGATCTCCCGGTCCTCCCGGTAGGAGAAGCGGACGTCGCGGATCACCAGGTCGCGACCCGGCTCCTCCCCAGGGCGGGGCGCTTCGTCGTCGGCCACCGGGACCTCGCGGACGCCGAGGATGCGTTGCAGCGCCGTGTGCCCGGTCTGCAGCTCTTCGAGCCACATGAACAGCTCGTCGAACGGGTTCGACATCGCCTGCGCGTAGAGCACGACGGTGATGATGGTGCCGAGCTCGACGAGCTCCGCCTGGTACGCCCAGCCGCCGATGAGCAGGATCGCGCCGATCGGCAGCACGTACGACAGCTCCAGGAACGGCAGCCACACCGTGAGCATGTTCCGGTGCCGCTTCTCCGCCGCGGCGGCCCGGCCGAGCACCTGCTCGTTGCGCGCCCGGCGGCGCGCGCCCAGGCGCAGGGCCGCGATGGCCCGCGCGCCCTCGACGGATTCGTGCGTGCTCGACTGGACTTCCGACCAGTTCGCCGCGACCTGCTCGATGTTCGGCAGCGAACGCGGGAAGTACCAGCGGGTGCTGAAGACCATCAGCGGCACCGCGACCAGCATCCCGCAGGCGAGCAGCGGCGAGGTGATGATCATCGCCGTGCCGGTCAGCACGATGGTGATCAGCGCCGTGGCGATCTCGGGCGCGGCGTTGCGGATCGTGTAGTCGAGCCGGTCGACATCCGTGGTCGCGCGGCTGAGCAGGTCGCCGGTGCCGGCCGCCTCGACGGTGCCCAGCGGCAGCCGCAGCGCGTGGCCGACCATGCTCTCGCGCGATTCCGCCAGCAGGTGCTCGCCGAGCATCGTCGCGCGCATCCTGGCCGAACGAGCCAGCAGCGCCTGCACCACCAGCACCACGAGGAACACCGCGGCGAGCAGGTCGACGTATCCGGTGGTGGTGCCGGTGACCACCGAGTCGACGAGGGAACCGAGGATCTGCGGCCCGATCAGCCCGACCAGCGTCGTCAGGCCGAACAGCAGCATCATCGCGGCGAAGCGGCGGCGGTGCACCAGGAGCGTGCGCCACATCCAGCGGCGCACCGCGGTTCCTCCCGCCAGCGGCAGTTTCGTGCTCATGCGTCGGCTCCCGCGTGCCGGACCTGATCCGCCACGGCCATCCACAACGGACTTTGACTCAGCACCACGGTGGTGCGTCCGCGGCGCAACTCGCCGACCCGCTCGGCGATCCTCGCCTCGGTGTGCGCGTCGACCGCCGAGGTCGGTTCGTCCAGGATCAGCACGTCGGCGTCCGAGCACAGCGCGCGGGCGAGCAGCAGGCGCTGCCGCTGACCGCCGGAGAGCGAGCGGGCGCGCTCGTCGAGCAGCCCGTCGGCGGGCAGGGCCGACATCACGTCGTGCGCATCGGACGCGTGCAACGCGCTTTCGACGTCCACATCGGACTCCAGGTCGATCTCGGTGCGGGCCGGTCCGGAGAACAGCAGGTCCTGGTTGTGCGCCAACACGATTCGGCGGCGCACTTCGGCCGGCTCGACGTCGCGCAGCGGCACGCCGCCGGCGATCGCCGCACCGGCGAGGCGCTCCGCGAGGGCCTCCGCGTGTTCGCCGGCGTCGATCACGGTCAGCTCGCCCGCCGGGATGCGCAGGCCGCTCGCCTCGTCGAACAGATCCAGCGGGCCCGGTGGCAGCGGCTTCGGGTGCTCCGGCGGCGCGGGCTCGGGCTCCAGCCGCAGCAGCGAGCCCATCCGACCGGCCGCGACCTGCGCGGACGCGAAGGCGTAGGCCGCTTCGGTGGCGGTGCGAACGGGGATGACCAGGTACGCCGACACGCCGTAGAACGCGACGAGTTCGCCGACGCTGATGTCGCCGTCCAGCGCCAGCCGCGCGCCGATCCAGGTGACCAGCACCGTGACCAGGCCGGGCAGCAGGATCTCCGCGGCGGCCAGCAGCGCCTCGATCCGCCCGGCGGCCACCCCGGCGACCCGGACCCGCTGGGAGGCGTCGACGAACCGCGCGTGGAAGCGGGACTCGCCGCCGACGCCGCGCAGGATCCGCAGCCCGGACACGATGTCCGCGGCCTGCGCGCTGACCTGCGACAACTCCTCCCGCTGCGCTTCCTCGCGGCGGCGCAGCGGGGCCAACAGCGGTCCGATGCCCACGGTCGCCAGCGGCACGCCGATCAGCACGATGACGCCCATCACCGGCGAGATCCACAGCACCGCGGCGGCGGCGACGGCGAAGGAGACCAGCGATCCGGTGGCCCGCCCGATCACCTCGAACACCCCGCCGATGCGGTAGATGTCCGTCGCGCCGACCGTGACCACCTCGCCCGCCCGGACCTTGCGGGTCAGCGTGCCGCCGAGCCCGATCACGTGGCCCAGCACGAGCCGCTGGGATCCCGCCGCGCCGTGCAGCCAAAGCGTGTGCGAGGCCCAGTTCAGCGTGCCGGCGGTGACCATCAGCGTGAGGCCGAGCGCCACCACGACCAGCACCCAGCCCAGCAGCGCGCCGTCGACGCCGTCGCGGATCCCCTCGTCGATCGCCCGGCCGACCACCAGCGGCATCAGCGCCGTCGGCAGCATCCACAACGCGCCGGAAATGGTCGCAAGCGTCAGCAGTCCCGGCCGTTGCGCCAGCAGGGACCACAGGAACCGGGATGCACTCGAACCGCGCGAAGCCATGGTGACATCGACGGTAGTTCGCACCGTGCGTCCCGGTCGACCGATTTTCCGCCGGTCCGCGGGGTGGTCAGAAGTCCCAGGTGGTTTCCGCGAAATCGCCCTCGGCGGCTTCCCGCGAGCATTCCTGGCATTTGTCGGTGACCGGTTTCGAGTTCGGTTCGCGCCCGCTCGGCGTGGGCTGCGGAACCTTCAGCGCGGCGCCGCACAGGGCCGGTATCGACTGCCCCGCGTACACCGCGCCGGGTCGAAACGTGGTGGCGTGTCTCAGGGTGAGGCCCATGCCGACGATCCAGAACACGTCCTGCCGCTCATCGCGGAACACGTCGATGGCCATCCGTTCGTAGTTCCTTTGTTCGCATCAACCCTGTGGTGCACCAACGATATGGTCGGGATTTGCCGCCGTCCAGCGAAGGCCGGGTCATTTAGGGCCAAATTAATGCACCGATCCGGTATCGATCGCGAATTTCGCGCCGCGCCACGGGATTACCTGCCGGAATGCGGTGCGCGTGCTGGACCGGTCGGATGGCGTGGTCTTCGGGATCGATAACGAGTTGCGCGTTCGTGCAACCCCGCGCGGCCCGGCTCCGTAGACAACGGCGGTAGCGCGAAAGGGGACCGATTCCATGCGGGCCGAACGGGAACAGGAGTTCCGCGAGTTCGCCGCGGCGCGTGCGCTGTGGCTGCGCCGCTCGGCGTACCTGCTGTGCGGGGACTGGCACCTCGCCGAAGACCTCAGAACACGCTCCTCAAGCTCTACCGGGCGTGGCAGCGGGTTGACATGTCCACAGTGGATGCATTTGTGCGGAAGGTGCTGTTCCGGGCGTGACTCGACGAGAGCATTGCGCCGATGAGCCTGCCCGAATCGCAGCTGATCGCCGAGGGCGAGCGGATCCGCGGCCACCTGGCCGAGATCATCCCCGAGGTCGACACCGCGGCCTTCAACGTCACGACCACCCAGCCGCACGGCCTCGGGCCGGGCCTCGGTACCGAGGCGCCCGCGACCGTCGTCGTGCGGGCCGGCTTCGAGTACGCGCTGGTGTCGAAGGGGGAGGGGGACCAGGGGACCGCGGTTTCAATTGAAACTGCGGTCCCCGGAGGTGCCCTCCGTCTCGTCCCAGGAGTCCCACGAGTCGCGGTCGGGCGCGGCTTCCGGCGTGGCGTGACCGGGTGGGCAGAACGGCGGCGGGTCGCCGGTATCCTGGCTGTTCGTGACGGTCAAGCCCAGCATTCCGAACGTCCTCGCCGCCCGCTACGCCTCGCCCGAGCTGGTCGAGCTGTGGTCCCCGCAGCAGAAGATCATCCTCGAGCGCAAGCTGTGGCTCGCGGTGCTGCGCGCCCAGGCCGACCTCGGCATCGAGGTCCCCGAGAACGCGGTCGCCGACTACGAGCGGGTGCTGGAGCAGGTCGACCTCGACTCCATCGCCGCCCGCGAGCGCGTCACCCGCCACGACGTCAAGGCCCGCATCGAGGAGTTCAACGCCCTCGCCGGCCACGAGCAGATCCACAAGGGCATGACCTCCCGGGATCTCACCGAGAACGTCGAGCAGCTGCAGGTCCGGCTCAGCCTGGAGCTGGTCCGCGACCGCACGGTCGCCGTCCTGGCGCGGCTCGGCAAGCTCGCCGGCGAGTACGGCGAGCTGGTCATGGCCGGTCGCTCGCACAACGTCGCCGCCCAGGCGACCACGCTCGGCAAGCGCTTCGCCACCGCCGCCGACGAGCTGCTCGTCGGCTTCCACCGGCTGGAGGAGCTGCTCGCGCGCTACCCGCTGCGCGGCATCAAGGGCCCGGTCGGCACGGCGCAGGACATGCTCGACCTGCTCGGCGGCGACCCGGCGAAGCTCACCGAGCTGGAGCGCCGGGTGGCCGGCCACCTCGGCTTCGGCAGCACGCTGACCAGCGTCGGCCAGGTCTACCCGCGCTCGCTGGACTTCGAGGTGCTCACCGCGCTGGCCCAACTCGCCGCCGCGCCGTCCAACGTGGCGACCACGATCCGGCTGATGGCCGGGCACGAGCTGGTGACCGAGGGCTTCAAGCCGGGCCAGGTCGGCTCCAGCGCGATGCCGCACAAGATGAACACCCGGTCCTGCGAGCGGGTCAACGGCCTCGCGGTGGTGCTGCGCGGCTTCGTGTCGATGGTCGGCGAGCTGGCCGGCGACCAGTGGAACGAGGGCGACGTGTCCTGCTCCGTGGTGCGCCGGGTGGCGCTGCCGGACGCGTTCTTCGCCTTCGACGGCCTGCTGGAGACGTTCCTGACGGTGCTCGACGAGTTCGGCGCGTTCCCCGCCGTGGTCGCCCGCGAGCTCGACCGCTACCTGCCGTTCCTGGCCACCACGAAGGTGCTGATGGCGGCGGTGCGGGCCGGTGTCGGCCGGGAGACCGCGCACGAGGCGATCAAGGAGAACGCGGTGGCGGTCGCGCTGGCGATGCGCGAGCAGGGCGCGGAGCGCAACGACCTCCTGGACCGGCTGGCGGCCGACGACCGCCTCCCGCTGGACCGGGCGGAGCTGGACGCCCTCCTTGCGGACCGCCTCGCCTTCACGGGAGCGGCGGCGGCCCAGGTCGGCGCCATCGTCGACCAGGTCGAGAAGATCACCGCCCGCCACCCGGAGGCGGCGGCCTACAGCCCCGCCGACATCCTCTGACCGCAGCCGGAGGGCGCCTTCGACGAGGCGCCCTCCGCAGCACCTGGTGGGATGGCGCTGTGAGCCGCGCTACCGAGGAGAACAACCGCCGCATGCTCCGGGCGCGGGACGCGATGGACCGCGCCTACGCGCAGCCGCTGGACGTTGCGGCCCTGGCCCGGATCGCCCACGTGTCGGAAGCGCACTTCGCGCGCACCTTCCGGGCCACGTTCGGCGAGACGCCGCACCGCTACCTGCAGCGCCGCCGCGTCGAGCGCGCGATGTTCCTGCTGCGGGAGACCGATCGCAGCGTGACGGACATCTGCTTCGCGGTCGGCTTCGGCAGCCTGGGAACGTTCAGCCGCACGTTCCACGACATCGTCGGCAGCTCGCCGCGGGCGTACCGCAAGGAAGCCGTGGTTACGAACGTGCCGAACTGCTTCGTGATGGCGTGGACGCGGCCGAGTTCCGGAGCCTGCCGATCGATCAGTTCTGGATAAGTTTTCCTGGGCCCGGCTGATTAGCGTGTTGTCCATGTTCAACGCCATCACCCACTCGCAGATCTACGTCCTCGACCAGGACGAGGCCCTCGACTTCTACGTCGGCAAGCTCGGCCTGGAGGTCAACACCGACATCGACATGGGTTTCATGCGCTGGCTGACCGTCAGCGTTCCCGGCCACCCGGAGCGCCAGATCATGCTGGAGAAGCCGGGGGCGCCGTCGCTGTCCGAGGAGACCGCGAAGGAGGTCCGCGAACTGGTGACCAAGGGCGCGATGGGCGGATGGTTCATCCTCACCACGGACGACTGCCACAAGACGTACGAGACGTTGCTGGCCAGGGGCGTCGAGTTCACCGAGGAACCCACCGAGCGCCCGTACGGCATCGACTGCGGCCTCCGCGACCCCTTCGGCAACCGCCTCCGCTTCACCCAGCTGAAGGCCCCGGCCGATATCTGACGGCAGCGGACCGCTCAGGGCTCGTGAGCACTTTGGACCCAAAGTGCTCACGAGACCGTGATCCCGGCGAACAGGTCGTCCTCCGGGAACGTCGTGTCGACCAGGCTGCGGGCCAGGTGGTAGTCCTCGGTCGGCCACACCTCCCGCTCGACCTCGCGCGGGTGCGCGAAGAACGGGTGGTCCGGGTCCATCTGCGTGGCGTGCGCGAGCGCCGCCCGGTCCCGGGTCTCGAAGTGCTCCGCGCACCGGATCCGGGTGGTGACGGCCAGGTTCGGCGCGCTGTCCGGCCAGTCGGCGAGCACCGGCGCGAACAGCGACTCCAGGCCGCGTGCCGTCATCGCCTCGTCCAGCGCCTCGAACCACGCCCGGGACAGCGCGGCCTGGTAGTACAGCTTCAGCGGCTGCCACGGCCGCCCGTCGCCGGGGTAGCGCGCCGGGTCGGCGGCCGCCTCGAAGGCGGCGGCGGTCACCTCGTGGGTCCTGATGTGATCGGGATGCGGGTAGCCGCCGGTCTCGTCGTAGGTGATGACCACGTGCGGCCGGAACTCGCGGATCGCGGCGACCAGCGGCCGGGCCGCGACGTCGAGCGGCTGGACGGCGAAGCAGTCGTCCGGCAGCGGCTCGCCGCCGGCGGGCAGCCCGGAGTCGACGAACCCGAGGAACCGCTGCCGCACGCCGAGGATCTCCGCGGCGGCGGCCATCTCCCGTCGGCGGATCCCGGCCAGGTCCGCCCGCACCTCGGGGCGGTCCAGCCGCTTGTTCAGCACGTCGCCGCGCTCCCCGCCGGTGCAGGTCACGACCAGCACTTCCGCACCTGTGGCCGCGTAGCGGGCCAGGGTGGCGGCGCCCTTGCTGGATTCGTCGTCGGGGTGGGCGTGCACGCTCATCAGGCGCAAGGTCATTTCGGCTCCTCCTTCGCGGCGGGCAGCAGGAATGCGGGGATCAGGCTCAACGCGGTGATGCCGAACGCCCACCAGAAGGTGTCGCCGAACGCGGCCGCCGGTTCCGGCGCCGACGAGCCCTGCAACACCACCACCAGCAGCGCGGTGCCCAGCGATCCGCCGATCCGGTTGAGCACGTTCAACGCGCTGGCCGCCCGGGGAACCTCGTGCCGCTGCACGCTCCGGTAGACCGCGGCCATGCCGGGCGCCATCGTCATGCCCATGCCGATCCCGCGCAGCAGCAGGGAGGCGGTCAGCAACCAGCCCGGCGGCTGGGCGGCGAGCTGGGTGAACGACACCGTTCCGGCCAGGGCCACGAGGATGCCGGTGAGCAGCAGCGGTCGCGATCCGATCCGGTCGGAGAGCCGCCCAGCAGCGAACGTGGTGATCGCGGTGCCCAGCGCTTGCGGCGCGAGCAGCAGCCCGGCGGCGAGCGGGCCGACGTGCTGGACCTGTTGGTAGTAAAGCGGAATCAGCAGCATCGAGCTGTAGAGCGAGGCGCCGAGCAGGAACGAATTGCCGGTGGCGGCGGCAAATCCCCGGCGCGCGAACAGGCGCAGGTCGATCAGCGGCGTGCCCCGGCCCCGCAGCGCGTGCACGCCGTAGCCGATCAGCAAGGCCGCTCCTGCGGCCAGCGAAGCCACCGTCCACATTGAACCGAAACCGCCGGCGGCCCCGGCCGCGGTGAACCCGTGCACCACGGCGGCCAGCCCGGGCGGGAGCAGCAGCAGGCCGACGGCGTCCAGCCGGTTGCCGCTCGCGGTGCCCGGCTCGGACGGCAGCACCCGCACCGCGAGCCACAGCGTGACGAGCCCGATCGGCAGGTTGATCAGGAACATCCAGCGCCAGTCCAGGCTCTGCACGATCGCGCCGCCGAGGATCGGGCCGACCACCGGCGCGAGCATCACCGGGATCGACGTCACGCCCATCACGCGGCCGATCTTGGATCCGGCGGCCTGGGCGACCATCGATTGGCCGATCGGCTGCATCATCCCGCCGCCGATGCCCTGCAGGACGCGGAACGCGACCAGCGCCGGGGCCGACCAGGCGATGCCGCAGAGCGCGGACCCGCCGACGAACAGGGCCACCGAGACCAGCCACATCCGCTTGGCGCCGAACCGCTCGGACGCCCAGCCGGAGATCGGCATCACCAGCGACACGGCCAGCAGGTATCCGGTCGACACCCACTGGATCGTGCTCAGCGGGCTGCGCAGCTCGCCGGCGATCGCGTCGATCCCGACGTTGACGATCGTGGCGTCCAGCCCGCCCAGCACCGCGCCGAGCAGCAGGACTCCGGCCATCCGCCACAGCTGGGCTGGAACCTCGTCATCCGATCGCGCCGCCGGGGCGGCTTTCGCAACCGTCATCGCACCTCCTCGCATCGAGCAACGGAGGTTAACTTAGGTTGAACCCAATAATTAGGTCAAGTACATTATTTGGGCGTGACCTAACCTGATGACTAGGCTGGCGGCATGAGCCCTGTGCCAACCTCAGCCCGCCTCAACCGCGCCCCAGGGGACAGTGACGCGAACCAGCCGCGAGAAACCACGCAACGGGAGAGTGGGCTGAACGCAACCACCGCTGTGGATCGCGGAGAGGCGGACCAGTCATGAGCACGGAGGGACTGCGGGAACGGCGCAAGCGGCAGACGAGGCAGGAGATTTCGCACGTCGCGACGCGGCTGTTCATCGAGCACGGCTTCGAAAACGTGACGATCGCGCAGGTGGCGGCCGCGGCCGGGGTGGCGAAGATGACCGTCACCAACCACTTCCCGCGCAAGGAGGACCTGCTCCTCGACATGCACGAGGAACTGGTCGCCGGGCCGGCGCAGACGGTTTTGGAGCGCGAGCCGGGCGAGTCGGCGCCGGCGGCGCTGCGCCGCGCCTACTTCGAGGCGCTGGCCCGGCGCGACGCGCTGATCGGCTTCTCCGGGGCGGAGTTCGTCCGCGTGATCAGCGGGAGCCCGACGCTGCAGGCCCGGCTGCGGGAGATCCACGAGCAGCGGGAACGGGCGTTGACCGACGCGCTGGCGCCGGAGCTCGACGAGTTCACCGCGAAGCTGCTGGCGGCACAAGCGACGACGACGTACCGCGTGCTGCTGGAGGAGATCTTCAGGAGAACGCTCGACGGCGCGGACCACGAGGAGATCGCGGCGGCGATCGAACCCCTCGCCGAGCAGGCCTTCGACGGGCTGCAACGAGCCTTCTCATGAGCCTTTCGGGTGCTTCTCCGCGCGGCGGTTTCGCGCGAAACCGGTGTCCGCCACGCCTGCGAGGGGCGGTTTCGCGCGAAACCGCCGCCTCTCACCGCAGGGCCCACGCCGCGCTCGGGGCAGGCCAGGTGGCGAAACCCCAAAGGCCCCGATCACTTCCAGTGGGCGTTGAAGAAGTCGAGCTCGCAGCGGGTCGCCTGCTGGAACACGCGCAGGCAGCGGGCCCGCTCGCGCTCGTCCAGGTCGGCGCCGATCCGGTCGAGCTCGCCGCACAACCACCGCACCCAGCCCTGGAAGCCGGGGTTGTTGTGCAGCGTGATCCACTCCGCGTGCACGAAGTTCTCCGGCAGCGAGGCCGGCGCGCGCATCGCCCACTCCAGGTAGGTCCACTCCGCGACGGTCAGCACCGTCAGCACCTCGGCGTAGCTGCCGTTCGCGTTGGCGTCGGTCATCACGTCCCGGAACGCCACCGTCGCCTCGTCCAGCACCGGGCGCACCCGGTCCGCCTCGCCGACGCCCAGCGCGTCGAACGAGCGCTGGAAGTAGGTGTTCTCCTCGCTGGTGACCACGGCGATGCTGCCCGCGATCGCCAGCCGCGATGAGTAGCGATCCGCCTTGGCCAGCGCGGAACCCAGCAGCGCCAGGAAGTCGTCGACGAACTGGTAGTCCTGCACCAGGTAGGAGCGCATCGACTCGACCGGCACCAGCCCGTCGAACAGGGCCCCGGTGAACGGGTGCGTGACGACCGCTGTCCAGTCGGGCTCGCTGCGCTGGCGGAGCCAGTCGGTGAATGTCTCGGTCACGAAGTCCTCCTGTGCTCGATCGGGGCTGGTCCGGACGGCCCACGCCGGTTCTTACCACCGGCCCGCGTGCGAGTGCCCTGGCCCCGGTGCGAGACAATCCGCACGTGGTTGCACTCGCCGATTACCCCCAGATCGCGGCCGGCAAGGTTCGCCAGCTGCACGCCGTGGACGACGAACACCTGCTGCTGGTCGCCTCCGACCGCATCTCGGCGTACGACCACGTGCTCGACACCCCGATCCCCGACAAGGGCCGGGTGCTGACCGCGATGAGCGTGTTCTGGTTCGAGCTGCTCGCCGACGTGATGCCGAACCACCTGGTCGCCGCCGACGACCCGCGCATCCCCGGCGAGGTGCGCGGTCGCGCGCTGCTGGTGAAGCGGCTGGAGATGCTGCCGGTGGAGTGCGTGGCGCGCGGCTACCTGACGGGCTCCGGGCTCGCCGACTACCAGCGCACCGGCGCGGTGTGCGGCGTGCAGCTGCCCGACGGGCTCGTCGAGGCGTCCGAGCTGCCGGAACCGATCTTCACCCCGGCGACGAAGGCCGAGATCGGCGAGCACGACGAGAACGTGAGCTTCGATGCGGTCGCCGCGCAGCTGGGCGCGGATCGCGCCGCGGAGCTGCGCGACCTGACGCTGCTGGTCTACCGCCGGGCGGCGGAGCACGCGCGCGGTCGCGGCGTGATCCTCGCGGACACCAAGTTCGAGTTCGGCCTGGCCGGGGACGGTTCGCTGGTGCTCGGTGACGAGGTGCTCACGCCCGACTCGTCGCGGTACTGGCCGGCGGACGGGTACGAGGTGGGCAAGGTGCAGCCGTCGTTCGACAAGCAGTACGTGCGCAACTGGCTGACCTCGCCGGCGTCCGGCTGGGACCGCGCCTCGGACACCCCGCCGCCCCCGCTGCCGGCTGACGTCCTCGACGCCACGCGCGCCCGCTACGTCGAGGCGTACGAGCGGATCACCGGCCGTTCCTTCGCGGACTGGCTCGCCCCCACGCAGTAGCCCCGCACAGCTCGGGAGCCGCTGCCTTCCCCCCGGTCGGAGTATGCGTCGGCGTGTCGGCGTCGCGCCGGGACCTGGCCTGCCGAAAGTGGCGGCGTGGAGGTTCGCCGGATTTGCGCCGGGGCGACACCTGGCCGTCAGGTCGTGGACACCCGGACCAGGCGGAATGAGGGACCGTGAGCACGCCGCTCGTCGTGTCGTTGTCCGGCCTTGGGCTCCGGGTGCTGGACCAGTGCGCGGAATTCGCCGCGGAACTGGACCGCCGCCAGGTCCCGCTGTCCCTGCTGATCTCGCCGCGCCCGGATCACCTCGAGGCGCGGAACCCGCAGTCCCCGCTGCTGCACTGGGTGGCCGAGCGCCTGACGCGGCGCGATGCCATCAGCCTGCACGGCTTCGCCCGCCTGTCCCCGGGCCTGCGCGCCCGCCTCGCCCCGGCCGCCCAGCTGCCGGCGCACGAAGCCGGGCTGCGGCTGGCGGCCGCGTCGGCGGTGCTCGAACAGGTCGGACTGAGGACGAACAGCTTCATCCCGCCGCGCTGGCTCGCCTCGCCCGGCACGGTCACCGCGCTGCAGCGGCGCGGATTCTCCGTCTGCGCGGACGCGATGGGGGTCCGGGATCTCACGACCGGCCAAGTGCACCGGGCGCGGATCCGGATGCTCGGCCCTGGCGAGCGTGCGGAGCCGTGGTGGTGCCGGGCACTGGTGCTGGGCGTCGAGCGGGCAGCGCGCCGCGGGCGACCGGTCCGGCTCGCGATGGACGCCGCCGAGCTGCGGAAACCGGCCGCGAGACAAGCGCTCCTGGACGCCGTGGACCTGGCGTTGCACCACGGCGCGCGGCCGGTCACCTATGCCTCGTTCGCCCGCCGCTCCGCGACGCCGGCCCGCGGATGAGAACCCCTTCATTCGACCTTCAGGGCCGCCTCACGGTGGGCGCCCAAGCTGGTTCTCGTCAGGCGAAAGCGGCCAATGGAGGACGAGGACGATGCGGATTCGGAACACGAAGCGAACCTGGCTCGCGGTGGTGGCGGCGGTAGCGCTGGTGGGCCTCGGCGGAACCGGCGCCGCGCTCGCCGCGGACACCGGCACGGTCGAAACCCCGCGGGCGGCGACCCCGGTCGACCAGCCCCCGGTCGCCCAACCGGCCCCGGTCTGCTTCGACGACGACCCGGACGACCGCTTCGACGACCCGGACGACCGGTTCGACGACGCGGACGACCGGTTCGACGACGACCGCGATGATGTCGACGACCGCTTCGACGACTGCGACGACCAGCTCGACCTGGACGACCGCTTCGATCTGGACGACCGCTTCGACCTGGACGACCGCCTCGACCTGGACGACCACCTGGACGACCAGCACGGTGACCACCACGACATCGCCGACCAGGACGACGACCGCGACGACGACTGAACCTGCGGCCCGCCGCGAGGCGCAACACGCCGAGGAGAGGGCGGTTTCGCGCGAAATCGCCATATCCCACGCGTGGCCGGGGGTGATTTCGCGCGAAATCGCCGCTTGGTCGCTCCCGTGGCGGGGCGCAGCGAGTCTGCGGATGACGGTTTCGCGCGAAACCAGCGGTCTCACGCGTGGCCGGTGACGGTTTCGCGCGAAACCGGCGGGCCCGCGTCGGGACGCTTCGGCGTCCGCTGCCGGGTCAGACCGCGGTCTGGGCTCCCTTGGTCAGGACTTCGAGGGCGGTGTCCTTCGGGCCGAGCTGCTCGAACATGCGGTAGTGCATGTTCGGGTTCGCCAGCACCGCTTCGTGGATCGGCACCGCCGCTCGCGGCGCCACCGCACGCAGGAAGTCGACCGCCTCGGAGAGCTTCAGCCACGGCGCCCCGGTCGGCACGCCGAGCACCTCGATCCGCTGTTCCGGCACGTAGAACGAGTCGCCGGGGTGGTAGAAGGCGCCGTGGTCGACGACGTAGCCGATGTTGTCGATCACCGGGATGTCCGGGTGGATCACCGCGTGCGTGCCGCCGACGACGTTGATCGACGCGCCGCCCAGCTCCAGCGACTCGCCGGGGCGCGCGGTGGTCGCGGCCAGGCCCTTCTCGGAGATCGCGGGCGCCGAGCCCGGGTCGGCCACCAGCCGGGCGTTCGGGTTGGCGGCGAGCAGGGCCGGCAGCCGGTCGAGGTCGAGGTGGTCGAAGTGCTGGTGCGTGATCAGCACGGCGTCGAGGTCGCGGAGGTCTTCGAAGTCGGCGGAGAACGTGCCGGGGTCGATCAGCAGCCGCGCCGAGTCGGTCTCGATCAGCACGCACGCGTGTCCGAAGTGGGTGATCTGCACGGTGTTTCCTCCTAGATGAGCGAGCACCTCCACTCTTCCACGCTCCACCGACCCCGGAAGGAAGGCCATCGACCCACCTCCCACGCCGACTCCCCACCCCTGGTGGACCGCAATTTCAATGGAAATCGGACCTTCGATTTCCATTGAAATTGCGGGAGTTGTCCACAGCCGTCGGAGTGTCGGGGTGCGACACGCCGGTGATCCCGGTGCAGTTTCAATTGAAACTGCACCGGGATCATCACGTCTGAACCTCGGGGGTGGGGTGACGGCGGGGGTGGGGTGACGACGTCTGGCGCGGTGCCTAGGTCACCGTGCCTGGGCCTTCGGCGAGGTCACCGGGTCCGGTGGGGGAGGGCGGCGAGGAGTTCGGCTTCCTCCTCCGGGGTGAGCCCCGCTCGACGCTCTCGGTCCAGGCCCAGCGAGCGCTCGGTCTCCAGCGCCGCCGACACCGTCTCGGCGAGCGGCCGGATGCGCAGGCCCGCGTCCAGGCTGGGGCGCGCGTTGCGCGCGACGATGCCCTGGTGGCTTTCCGGCAGCCAGAACGGCAGCGACTTCGGGCCTGCCCAGGGCTGCACGCCCGCCTCGGTCAGGTCTTCCGGCGCGACGGCCACGAGTTCGGTGCCCGTCGGCGCGACCAGCTCGGCGATCTGCGACAGCAGCTCGTTGAGCGGCGTGGTCGGGCTCGTGCCGTCGAAGGTGCCGGTGATGCCCTGTTCCCCGGCGTCCACGATCCACGCCGCCAGGTCGCGCACGTCGGCGTGCTGGGTCGGGTGGTCGGCGTCCGGCACGAGCACGCGACCGCCGCGCGCCATCCGCGCCGGCCAGTAGCCGAACCGGTCCGAGGGGTCGTTGGGCCCGGTGATCAGGCCGGGGCGCAGCACGAAGGCCCGGTCCCCGACCGCGGCGCGCACCGCGTTCTCGCAGGCCACCTTGATCCCGCCGTAGGACTCGGACGTGCTCACGTCGTCGGAGTCGGTGATCGGCTCCAGCAGTTCGGCGTCGGTGCTCAGGCCGTGCGTCTCGTTGTCGGCGTAGACGTTGATGGTGGACACGAACGTCCAGTGCCCGGCCGTCGCGCCCAGGACGTCGAGGGCGTCCCGCACCCACCGGTAGTTACGCGCCACGTCGACCACGGCGTCGAACCGTTCCCCGGCGAGCGAGCCGAGGCCCTGCTCCCGGTCCACCGTCACCAGCTTCGCGCCGTCAGGAATGTTGCCGCCCGTGCCGCGCGCCGCGCAGACGACGTCGTGCCCTCGCCGGAGAGCCTCGGCCGCCACCGCTTGCCCGAGGAAAACCGTTCCGCCCAAAACCAGGATCCGCATATGGGCACCCTGCCCGACCGGCTCGGGCACCACGACGGTTCTCGCTGCGGGTGAACGGGTTTATGCGATCAGCTGAATCCCGAGAGGGACGCCCCTGGTCGGGGACGCCCCTCTCGCGAGGTCACTCCGTGACGGTGATCTTCCGGCGAGTCACTCCGTGACGGTGATCTTCATGGTCGGGCCCGCGCCGCCGCCCATGCGGGTGTGCACGGTGTACTCGCCGGGCTCGACGTCGGCGATGGTGGCCACCGCCTCGGCGTTGCCGTCGCGGTCGTTCACGACCTGGGCCAGGCCCTCGTCCGCGCCGAACGGGTGCTCCCCGTTGCGCACGAACGCCGCCGACGAGATCCAGTTGACGCCTTCGGTGCCGTGCTCCAGCCGCAGGACCAGCGTGTTGCCCGCCCGGACCTGCGACTTGTCGGCGGTCAGCAGTGCGTCCTCGACCGGTGCAACGGCCGCCGGGCCGGGGCTCGGCGCCGCCATCGCCGGCACGGTGGTGGTCAGCGCGAGGCCGGCGAGCAGGCCGGCCGCCATCAGCGTCTTGATTGTGCGCATCGGTGTGCGTTCCCCCTAGGTAACCGCAAGCGGGGCCCGGGTTTCGGTGCCCCGGTCGTAATAGACGTCCGATCGGCGAAAGGTTTAGACAACGTGCGAAAAATGTGGCGCAAGACACATTATGGGAAGGGTGTCGTGAGCCACGCCGCACCTCTGGCCCCTGCCCGGCAGGGTGAACTCCCAGCTCAGTTACCCTTTGGCGGTACTGCTGGCCATCCGCCGGGGTCCCGGCGGATCTGCACGGAAACCGGGAGCAGCACCCGTGGCCCGAGTCGTTGTCGACGTCATGCCGAAGCAGGAAATCCTCGATCCGCAGGGACAGGCGGTGGCGAACGCGCTGCCCCGTCTCGGTTTCGACGGCATCACCGAAGTCCGCCAGGGGAAGCGGTTCGAGCTGGAGGTCGCCGACGACGTCGACGACGCCACGCTCGCCAAGATCGCTGAGACGCTGCTGGCCAACCCGGTGATCGAGGACTGGACCGTCCGCCGGGTGGAAGCATGAGCGCGAAGATCGGCGTCATCACCTTCCCCGGCACCCTCGATGACGTGGACGCGGCCCGCGCGGCGCGCCGTGCCGGTGCCGAACCGGTCGCCCTCTGGCACGCCGACCACGACCTCAAGGGCGTGGACGCGGTGGTCGTCCCCGGCGGCTTCTCCTACGGCGACTACCTGCGCTGCGGCGCGATCGCCAAGTTCGCCCCGGTCATGACCGAGGTCGTCGAGGCCGCCCGCAAGGGCATGCCGGTGCTCGGCGTGTGCAACGGCTTCCAGATCCTGTGCGAGTCCGGGCTGCTGCCCGGAGTGCTGACCCGCAACGCGGGCCTGCATTACGTCTGCCGCGACCAGTGGTTGAAGGTGGAGAACAACAGCAGCGCCTGGACCACCCGCTACGACGCGGGCGCCGAGCTGCTGATCCCGATCAAGCACGGCGAGGGCAACTACGTGGCCGACGAGGCCGTCCTCGACGAGCTCGAAGGCGAAGGCCGGGTGCTGTTCCGCTACGCGGGCGAGAACCCGAACGGTTCGCGGCGCGACATCGCGGGCATCACCGACGCGCGCGGCCGGGTCGCGGGCATGATGCCGCACCCGGAGCACGCGATCGACCCGCTGACCGGCCCCACCGATGACGGCCTCGGCATGTTCCTGTCCGTTCTGGATGCACTGGTGGCAGCGTGACTAGCACCGTGAATGTGGATAGCGTCGACCACGCGAAGTCCACCCCCGACGTCGACCAGCCGTTCCGCGAGCTCGGGCTGAAGGACGACGAGTACGCCCGGATCCGCGAGATCCTGGGCCGCCGGCCCACGGACGCCGAGCTGGCCATGTACTCGGTGATGTGGAGCGAGCACTGCTCCTACAAGTCGTCGAAGGTGCACCTGAAGTACTTCGGCGAGACCACCACCGACGAGATGCGCGAGAAGATGCTCGCGGGCATCGGCGAGAACGCGGGCGTGGTCGACATCGGCGACGGCTGGGCGGTCACGTTCAAGCTGGAGAGCCACAACCACCCGTCGTACGTCGAGCCCTACCAGGGTGCGGCCACCGGCGTCGGCGGCATCGTCCGCGACATCATGGCGATGGGCGCCCGTCCGGTCGCGGTGGCGGACCCGCTGCGCTTCGGCCCGGCCGACGCGCCGGACACCAAGCGCGTGCTGCCCGGCGTCGTCGCGGGCGTCGGCGGCTACGGCAACTGCCTGGGCCTGCCGAACATCGGCGGCGAGGTCGTCTTCGACGAGTGCTACGCGGGCAACCCGCTGGTCAACGCCATGTGCGTGGGCGTGATGAAGGTCGAGGACCTGCACCTGGCGCACGCCAGCGGCAAGGGCAACAAGATCATCCTGTTCGGCGCGCGCACCGGCCTCGACGGCATCGGCGGCGTGTCAGTGCTGGCGTCGGAGACGTTCGACGGCGACGAGAGCGGTGGCGGCCGCAAGAAGCTGCCCAGCGTGCAGGTCGGCGACCCGTTCGCCGAGAAGGTGCTCATCGAGTGCTGCCTGGAGCTGTACCACGCCGGACTGGTCGTGGGCATCCAGGACCTCGGCGGCGCGGGCCTGTCCTGCGCCACGTCGGAGCTGGCGTCGGCCGGCGACGGCGGCATGCGGGTCGACCTGGACCAGGTCCCGCTGCGCGCCACCGGGATGACCCCGGCGGAGATCCTCTCCAGCGAGTCGCAGGAGCGGATGTGCGCGGTCGTGGATCCGTCCAACGTGGACGCGTTCATGGAGGTGTGCCGCCGCTGGGACGTCACCGCGAACGTCATCGGTGAGGTCACCGACGGCGAGAACCTGGAGATCTTCTGGCACGGCGAGCTCGTGGTGGACGTGCCGCCGCGGACCGTCGCGCACCAGGGCCCGGTCTACGAGCGGCCGGTCGAGCGACCCGCCGAGCAGGACCTGATCGTCGCGGACAGCGCGAACACGCTGACCCGGCCGTCCACATCGGACGAACTGCGGGAGACGATCCTGCGGATGGCGGCGTCGCCGAACCTGTGCTCCCGGGCGTGGGTCACGGACCAGTACGACCGGTACGTGCGCGGCAACACCGTGCTGGCCCAGCCGTCGGACGGCGGCGTGCTGCGCATCGACGAGGAGACCGGGCGCGGCATCGCGGTCGCCACCGACTGCAACGCCCGCTACACCCGGCTCGACCCGTACGCGGGCGCGCAGCTGGCGCTGGCCGAGGCCTACCGCAACGTGGCGACCACCGGTGCCACGCCGGTGGCGGTCACCAACTGCCTGAACTTCGGTTCGCCGGAGGATCCGGCGGTGATGTGGCAGTTCCAGCAGGCGGTGCGCGGCCTGGCCGACGCCTGCCAGGAGCTGGGCATCCCGGTGACCGGCGGCAACGTCAGCTTCTACAACCAGACCGGCGCGAAGCCGATCCTGCCGACGCCGGTGGTCGGCGTGCTGGGCACGATCGACGACGTGACCCGCCGCATCCCCACCGGAATCGGTGGCGAGGAAGGCGAAACGCTGCTGCTGCTCGGCGAGACGCACGAGGAGCTCGGCGGCTCGGAGTGGGCGCGCGTCACCCACGACCACCTCGGCGGCGTGCCGCCGAAGGTCGACCTGGCGCGCGAGAAGCTGCTGGCGGAGATCGTGCTCGCGGGCTCCCGCGACGGCATGATCTCGGCGGCGCACGACCTCTCCGAGGGCGGCCTGGCGCAGGCGCTCGTGGAGACGGCGCTGATCGGTGAGTGCGGCGCCCGAGTGGTCCTGCCGGAAGGCGTGGACCCGTTCGTCTGGCTGTTCTCCGAGTCGGCGGGCCGGATCCTGGTGGCGGTGCCGCGCACCGAGGAGCTCCGCTTCACGGACATGTGCTCGGCCCGGGGCCTCCCGTGGGCCAAGGTCGGCGTCGCGGACGCGGGCGCGCAGTCGCTCGACATCCAGGACGTGGCGGACATCCCGCTGGCGGAGCTGCGCGAAGCTTGGGAAGGCACCCTCCCCAAGCTGTTCGGCTGATCCAGAGCTGACGCGAACGGCCCGTTCACCTCGTCTATCGAGGCGAACGGGCCGTTCGCTCATCCGCTAGCGGTCGAAGAAGCCGCCCTTGACGGCGCCGATGAACCGGTGCCAGCTCGACACCGGCACGGCTAAGTGCCCACCGTCGCGATCCTTCGTGTCCCGCACCCCAACGGCGTCGACCCCGAGGCCGACCTCGACGCAGTTGCTGCTCGGGCCGCTGTAGCTGGACTTCCGCCAAACTTCCATGACACTCACCTCTGCGCGTATCTACTGATCACCTTGTGGCTGGCCGACTCCGCCAGAGCACGGCTGCGCAGGTCCTCGAAGACGGAACTGAGTCCCGAGACTAGCGCGCGATCGTGACTGAGATGACCACCAACGGCGTGCTCTTGGTACACCGCGGGAGACCAAGTGTCTGGCGGGAAATCGAGAAGGACGAAGGCACCTGTCATCGAGTTGTGCAGGCCGGCTTCGAAAGGGAGAACTCGAATCGACACGTTCGGTCTCTTGGACATGCGAAGCAAGTGGGCGAACTGCTCGTTCGCGATCGATTCTTGATGGGCACAGCGAGCCAACGCTGCTTCAGAGATCACGGCGTGGAAGTCGAGTGCTGGCTCGTTGACCAGACGTTCCTGCCGTTTGAGCCGGAGAGCCACTTGCCGATCCACTTCTTCAGGCGCAGTGACGTGGCTGCCAAGCACATGGACCGTGCGAGCGTAAGCCTCCGTCTGCAGAAGGCCAGGCAGGATTTCGATTTCGAAGGTTCGGACGCTTACTGCATCCGTCTCCAGGCCCACGTACTCCTGGAACCAACTCGTTAGCCGATACGCTGACCACCAGCTGCGTTGGCGGGCCTCCCCTCGCGTTTCCTCCAAGGTGGCCCGTCGTTCCTCAGGCAGTCCATAGTGGTCCATCAGAACCTTGAGCTCTGCCTTGGACGGGGTTGTGCGGCCGTTTTCCATGTGCCGCACCTTGGCCTGGGAACAGCCCAGGAGATCCGCGATCTGATCAGCCGAGAGCTCGCGGGAGTTGCGGAGCTTCCTGAGTTCGGCTCCCAGTGTCTACACCGGCATGGACTGCTGGCGGCGCATCAGCGCCCGGTGGGTCACGGGCCCGTGAGCACTTTTTGCTGCTATGGCGACACTAAGTACGCACGGGTCCTGACCAGCGCAAACGAAACCTTTGGCGATGAGGAGACAACGATGTTCTGGCTTCAGGTGAGCACTCTGGTCCTGGTCAACGTGCTGATCGCGAGCATGCTGCTGGTCCGCGCTCCGCGCGCGCAGCATGCAGGTGCGGGTGATGGCGCGTTGAACGTGTGGCAGTTGATCGAAGAGGTCGAGGCCGAGCGACAACGGGAAGCGGAGTCCACCGGGCGGCACTGCCTGAACACCGAAACCCTTGCGCGCCTGCGCATCTGACCGAGGCCAGGTCCGGCGAAACCCCCTCCCCTCGCCGGACCGCATGGTGGCCGGGCGCTCCGCCCCCGACCCGGCGCCCGGCCACCCTTCTCGCGCTACGCGCTCGCGACCTGCCAGTCGTCGGGGAGGACGACCTCGCGGTCCGGGCTGGTCGTGATGCCGGTGTGCTGGGCCTCGTCGTGGAACGTCGTGCCGCTCAGGTCGGCGTCGTGCTCGAAGTGGACCGCGCGGAAATCGGCCGGGCCGTGGAATTCCGCCTGCGTCATCAACACCGAGCCGGCGAACCGGCTGTCGGCGAACCTCGTCTGGCCGTGGAAGCGGGTCCGCCGGAAGCTCGACCGGCCGTTGAACTCGACCCCGGGAAACCAGGCGCGCTGGTGGAAAACCGCGTCGTCGCAGCGGAACCGCCCGTACAGCCGCCCGGCGCCGACCGCCGTGCCGGTGAACCACACGTCGCCGTGGAACTCGCAGCGGCTGAAGTTGTTGTCGCTGAACAACTTCCCGTACCGCAGGAGCAACGACCCGACCTTCCGGTCGGACAGGTCGAAGTACTCCAGCGAGGCGTTGGTGAGGTCGAGGTCGTAGGCCGGGGCGGCCTCGTCACCGGTGGCCGGGAGCAGGTCGGCGATGAGCCGCTGCGCGGTCAGCCGCACCTGCAGTTTCCGCTCGGCCCCGTCCTTCGCGTCCCGGGACCACTGCACCGGCCCGTCGCCGTCGGTGTTCAAAGGGGCTCCGGCGGACGCCGGGGCGTTATCGCTGTGGCGGTGGTGCCAGAACGGTCGCCGCAGGTAGGAACAGAGCACGTCGAGGACGGTTTGGGTGTAGTCGGGATTGCTGCGGGCGAGCCCGGCGAGGGCGTGCAGCGCGCCGACCCGGACCTGATCGGCCTCGTGCCCGAGGAGTTCCACGGCGCGGGCGAAGCGCTCGTCGGCGACCCGGTCGCGGTCGAGGTCGGCCCGGCGGTTCTCCAACTCGTGGCGCTGCCGCTCGGTCTTCTGCCGCTCCTCCTCGACGCGCCTGCGCCGGTCGTTGAGCCAGAGCGCGTAGAGCGCGACGACCGAACCGGCGGCCAGCCCGCCGGTCCGCAGGGCATCCGCGCCGGTGGTCCGGGGATCGAAGACCAGCAAGGCGATGCTGACGCCGACGAGGACCACGACGGCGATGGCGATCGTCGCGATCAGCCCGATCTTGCGTTCACCCATGCGAGGGATTCTGCCCGGTGAGATCGACTGCGTGATCGGTTCCCGGAACCTGCCAGGCGCCCGGCAGCCGCGACCACCCGGCGATCTCGATGTCGTCGAGCTGCGCCGTCGGGGCGGGCTCGGCGAAGTGCAGGTCGGCTCTGCCGAGGAAGCGTGCGCGGCGGAGATCCAGCGGTGCGGTGCACACCGCGCCGTCGAAGTACACGCCTTCCCGGCACACGACTCCCTTGAGGTCCACGGCACCCTCGAACTCGGCGCGCTCGAAACCGACCGGCCCGTGCGTGACGATCCCGCGCAGCTCCAGCCGCTGCCGGAACCGGGTCTCCTCCGCCCTGATCCGCCCCACGAAGACGCTGTCGCGGAGGTGCACCGAGCCGTGGAAGACGGCGCGGTTGAAGTTCGTGGTGTGCCGGAACCGGCACCGGTAGGCGGCGATGCGGCCCACGACCCGGTCGGACAGGTTGAACCGCTCCAGCCAAGCCCTGGTCAGATCGAGCTCGTAGATCTCCGGATCCGGGTCGGCGGTGCTGGGCAGCAGCTCTTGGATCAGGCGCTGCGCCGTCTGCCGGACGTACCGTTCGCGCTCCTGCTCCGGCCCGGCATCCGGCCATTCGTCGGGATCCGCCGGCAACTCCGAGGGCGATGTCCACTTCGGATGCTCGAACGGTCGCCGCAGGTAGGAGCAGAGCACGTCGAGCACGGTCTGGGTGTAGTCGGGATTGCTGCGGGCGAGCCCGGCGAGGGCGTGCATGGCGCCGACCCGCACCTGATCGGCCTCGTTGCCGAGCAGCTCGACCGACCGCGCGAAGCGCTCATCGGCGGCGCGGTCCCGATCCTGGTCGGTCCGCCGGTCTTCCAGGGCCTGCCGCTGCTGTTCGAGCGCGTACCGCTGCCGATCCAGCTCCTGCCGCTGGCTGTCGAGTTCCTGCCGCTTCTCCTCGACGCGTCGGCGCCGGTCGTTGAGCCACAGGGCGTAGAGAGCGACCACCGATCCCGCCGCCAGCCCGCCGGTTCGCAGGGCATCGGCGCCGGTGGTCCGCGGATCGAAGATGAGCAAGGCGACGCTGGCGCCCCCGAAGACCACGACGGCGACGGCGATCGTCGCGACCAAACCGATCTTGCGCTCACCCATGCGAGGGATTCTGCCCTGCGCAACGCCCAACACTTGGCGCATGCGCGGAATCGGTGCCTCGCCCTGGCCTCGGAAGCGGCGGTTTCGCGCGAAACCGTCGCACTGCCGCCCGCAGGACGAGTTCTAGAGCCAGCCCCGTTCGCGGGCGGTGTTGGCCGCCTCGATGCGGTTGCGGGCGCCGAGCTTGGCCATCGCCGTCGACAGGTAGTTGCGGACCGTGCCCTCGGCGAGGCTCAGGCGGCGCGCCAGCTCGGCGTTGCTCGCGCCGGTGGTGGCCTCGCGCAGGAGTTCCCGTTCCCGGTCGGTGAGCGGATCCGCGTGATCCCACGCCGCGATCGCCAATTCCGGTGCCACGACGCGTTCTCCGGCGTGCACGCGGCGCAGCGCCGCCACCAGTTCCGCGATCGGCGCGTCCTTGAGCACGTATCCCGCGACGCCGCTGTCCAGCGCGCGCCGCAGGTAGCCGCTGCGGGCGAAGGTCGTGACGATGAGGACCCGCACCGGATCGCCGGCCCGGTGGAGCTCCGCGGCCACTTCGAGTCCCGTTCGCCCCGGCATTTCGATGTCGGTGAGCAGGATGTCGGGCCGGTGCCGCTCGACGGCCGCCAGCGCTTCGTCGCCGTTGCCCGCCGTCGCCACCACGCTGACGTCCGGCTGCAGGTCCAGCAGCGCGGCGAACGCGTCGAGGACCATGCCCTGGTCTTCCGCGAGCACGATCCGGATCTCCGCGCCCATCTAGGTCGCCACCCGCAGCGGCACCGCGACGGTGAGCGTGGTCCCCGCCGAACCGGTGCGCTGCACCCGGCCGCCCAGCGCGGCGATCCGCTCGCGCATGCCGGACAGGCCGTTGCCCTCCGGCGCGTCGCCGCCGACGCCGTCGTCGGCGATCACCAGCTGGAGCTCGCCGTCCTGGGCCTTCAGCCCGATGTGGCAGGTCGTCGCGGCGGCGTGCCGGACGACGTTGGTCACCGCCTCGCGCAGTGCCAACGCCATTTCGTGCTCGGTGGAACCCACGATCGCCAGTTTCTCATCGCGCCGCACGACGACGTCGACGCCGAGGCTCGACAGCGCGTGGCGCGCCGCCTCCAGCTCGGAGTCGAGGCTGGCCTGCCGCCAGCCCGTGACGGCGTCGCGGATCTCGGTGAGCGCCGCGCGGGCGGTGCTTTCGATCTCGGCGGCTTCGCCTCGCGCCCGGTCGGGATCGCGGCCGATGAGCTCGTTGGTGAGCGCCGCCCGCACCACGATCGCCGTCAGCGAATGGCCGAGGAGGTCGTGCAGATCGCGCGCGATGCGCTCGCGCTCCGCCAGGGTGGCCAGGTGCTCGATGCGCGCGTTCTGGCTGCGCAGTTCCGCCGCGGCGCGGTCCCGCTCGACCCAGTTGATCTGCATCGTCCCGATGGCCCACAGGAGCACCAGCGACGGGATGAGGCCGTAGAGCCGCCAGGGCATCGGCACGGTGGAGACCACGGAGAACAGGCTGACCAGCACCGACAGGCCGACGAACCAGCGCAGGGCGGTCCGCCGCGATTCGGAGACGCCCGCGAACGCCGCGGCGTAGACGAACAGCACCGCGGCGCCGGAGTTGACCGGCGTCATGGCCGCGCCGAGCACAGCGGTCGGCACGGTGCACCACCAGCGCGCGCGAGCCGGTCGGTGCCAGGCGAGCAGGTACATCGGCGCGACCGCGGCTATCACGGCGACCGCCAGCGCCCAGTCCACCCAGGTCGATCTCGGGTCGAGGGCCGGGCCCCAGAGCAGGTTCGCCAGGTAGACGAGGTGGATCCAGCGGCCGAGCCGTGCGCACGTTTTCATGATCGGGCATGACGGTACGACATCGCGGCGAGCGCCGCGGTCACCGCGGTCGCGCCGAGCATCACGAGCACATGCGGCGCGGCGCCCTCGCCGGCCAGCTGGGCGAGCGCCAGCTGCGCCAGGTGGTAGGTCGGCAGGAATTGCGCGATGTGACCGAAGAACGCGGGCAGGACCTCCAGCGGCATCCACAGGCCGGAGAGCACCGCCGACGGGAACAGGATCGCGTTGAGGATCGCGGCGGTGGCGTTCGGTCCGGCCTGGAAACCCACCGCGAGGCCCAGCAGCGCGAACGGCAGCGCGCCGAGGACCAGCACGGCGAAGACGCGCAGCAGCTCGACGACCGAGACGTTCAGCGAACCGGTGAGGGCGGCGGTGGCGGTCATGGCCAGCAGGACCCCGGCCGAGTAGGGCAGCACCGCGACCAGCTTCGCGGCCAGCGTCACGCCGATCGGCACGGCGGACACCCGCTTCGCCCGCAGCCAGCCGCGCTCGCGGTCTCCCGCGACGGTGATCCCGGGGTTGGTCAACGACACCGACAGCACGGCGAAGGTCCCGAAGGTCGCCAGCATGCCGGTCCCGACCGGGACCGGACCGGCCGGGATCCTCCCGTACAGCGAGACGAACAGGGTGAAGAACCCGACCGGCATCACGATGGAGAAGAACAGCGCGGTGGGCTCCCGGAAGATGGCCCGCAGCTCGTCCGCGACCTCGACGCCGAAGATCCTGGCGTTCATGCGGCGCTCCGTCCGGTCAGGCCGACCACGGCTTCCTCCAGACCCGCGCCCTCGACGCGGAGATCGGCCAGGTGCGGATCTTCGGCCAGGAGCACGCGCAGAAGCGCCTCCGGGCTGCGGGTGCCCAGGCGGACGTGGTCGCCGTCGCGGCTGATCGACACGACCTCGGGCAATTCGCGCAGCCGGGCCTGGTCGAGCGCGGTCCTCGCGGTGACCGTGCGGTCGGGCAGCCGGGACATCAGCTCCTCGGGCCGCCCGGCGGCCACGATGCGGCCGCGGTCCAGCACCACCACGCGGTCGGCGACGGCGCCGGACTCCTCGATCAGGTGCGTGGTCACCAGCACGCCGGTGCCGCGCGCGCGGCGCTCGGCCAGCACCTGCCAGAACCGCCTGCGCGCCGGCACGTCGAGGCCGGTGGTCGGCTCGTCGAGCACGAGCAGCGCCGGTTCGGTCACCAGCGCCATGGCCAGCTGCAGCCGCTGCCGCTGGCCGCCGGAGAGCTTGGTCGCCCGGCGCCCGGCCAGCTCGGTCAGGTCCAGCTCGGCCATCACCGGGCCTGCCGCGGCGCGGGGGAAGCCTCCGCGCACGGCGGCGCCGGTGACCAGCTCTCCGACCTTCAGCGTGTTCGGGAACCCGAGCGACTGCTGCACGACGCCGAGGCGCCGCCGGGTCGCGGCGATCCGCGGATCGCCGCCGCCGACCCGGATCCGGCCGCCGTCCTGCGGGTGGAGCAGGCCGGTCACCAGGTTCACCAGCGTCGTCTTCCCGGCACCGTTCGGCCCGAGCAGCGCCACGCACTCCCCGGCACCGACGTCCAGGTCCACCCCGTCCAGGGCGCGGGTGCCGCCGTACCGGTGGCGCGCCGCGCGGACTTCCAACACGTTCCCCATGACTGATCATGTTCGGCTCGCCGCGGTGTTCCGGGTAGTGAGCGGGCGTCACCGGCCAGGGATGACAAAAGTCAGGTGTGCCGGTTCCGGCCCGGGGCGAGTCGCTCGGTGTTCGGCCGATTACTCCATGCTGTCACGGAGAGTGAGCGTATCCACATATAACGGTTTGATCTCAACCGAATGGGGTAGCTTGCGACGGCATGAAACCCCCGAATCTGCGACGCTCTGTAATCACCCTGACTGCCCTGATGATCGGCACCGGTGCCGCCGCCGCCTTCGCCCCCATGGCGGGTGCGGCCACCTCGCTGGAGGACCAGGTCGTCGCCCTGGTCAACAAGGAACGGGCCGGTGCCGGCTGCGGCGCCGTCAAGGTGGACTCCCGGCTCACCAAGGCGGCCCAGGAGCACAGCGCCGACATGGCCAAGCGCACCTACCTCGATCACACCACCCCCGACGGTGTGACCTTCACGCAGCGCATTTCGAAGGCCGGCCACCCGTCGCCGGGCGCGGAGAACATCGCCCAGGGCTACCAGGACGCCGCCGAGGTCATGGCCGGCTGGATGAAGTCCGACGGGCACAAGGCGAACATCCTGAACTGCTCCAACAAGACCATCGGCGTCGGCTTCGACACCAACGGCGACTACTGGACCCAGGACTTCGGAAGCTGAGCCCCGATACGCTCGTCCGGTGATGTTGCCGCCACCGGACGGACCGGCCACGCCTTCGTTCGACGAAGTGCTTCGGCGGCGTCGGAACACCCGGGAGTACTCCGGCGCACCCCTGTCCGCACTGGCGGTGAGCCGGTTGCTCTGAGCAGGGCAAGGCGTCAGCTGCCTGGGACTGCGGACGGCCCCGTCCGCGGGCGGATCGTTCTTCCTGGGACTGACGCTCGTGGCGGGCGACGTCGCGGACGTGCCCGCCGGGAGCTGCCGGTACGAACGGGGCACTGCCCGGAAGGCCACGAACCGCTGGCCCTGCTGGCCACCGGACACCCGCGCAACCAGTAGTCCCACGCGACCGCCCCGAAGCGGTCCGTGCGGAGGGCCGCAATTTCAATGGAAATTGGACCTTCGATTTCAATGGAAATTGCGGCAGACCTAACCCGGAAGGGTCACGGACTCGCCGGCCGGCGGCCGACAGGTTGTCCACATAGGACGTGTGGGTTAGCGGGTCGCGGCGATCGGCTCGTACTGGTGCTCGGGCCGGCCGCTGGCGCCGTACCGCAACGTCATGACGGCCCTGCCGTCCTGGGCCAGCGCCGCCAGGTAGCGCTGCGCGGTGGCGCGGGCGATGCCCAGCTCTTCGGCGATCTCCGCCGCGGAGCGGGCGCCGCCGCCGTTGCGCAGCGCGTCGATCACGAGCTGCGACGTCAGGGTGGACTGGCCCTTCGGTGCCGCAGGCCGGTCTCCCTCGTGCAGCAGCCGCACCGCCCGGTCGATCTCCTCCTGGTCGACCGCGCTGCCGGTCACCGGCAGCCGCGAGTGGTAGCGGGCGTAGGCCGTGAGCCGGTCGGCGAGCTGTTCCGCGGTGAACGGCTTGATGAGGTAGTTCAGCGCGCCCGCCGCGAACGCGGCGCGGACGGTGGCGGGATCGGTCGCCGCGGTGAGCATGATCGTGTCGACGTCGAGCTCGGCGAGCAGCGAGACCCCGGCGCAGTCGGGCAGGTAGTTGTCCAGCAGCACGAGGTCCGGGCTGTGCGCGTCGATCAGCTCCCGCGCCTGCGCCGCGGTGTGCGCGGTGCCCAGGACGCGGAATCCGGCCACCCGCTCGGTGAATTCCGCGTGCACCTGCGCGACCCGGAAATCGTCCTCCACCACGACAACCCCGATCACACCGTCACCTCCTGAGTGGTTTCGAGAACCTTCGGCAGCACCGCGACGAACACCGTCCCATGCGCCTCGCCGGCATCGGCCAGCCGCACGTCGCCGCCGAGGCTGCGCGCCGCCTGCCGGCACAGCGCGAGCCCCAGCCCGTTTCCGTCGTCGCCCTTCGTCGACACGCCCTCGGTGAAGATCTTCTCCCGCAACGGTTCCGGCACGCCGTCGCCGGTGTCCACAACGGACAGGTGCAGCGTCGTGCCGTCGGCGAGCAGGTCCACCTCGACGCGGGCCGGGCGGGCCGATCCCAGCCGTGCCGCGTCGATCGCGTTGTCGACCAGGTTCCCGACGACGGTCATGACCTCGACCGGGGCGACCACCGCCGACGGTACCCAGCTCGTCTCGCCGAGCTCCAGCTCGACGCCGCGTTCCGCCGCGACCGCCTTCTTGGCGGACAGGAACGCCACCAGGTAGGGATCGCGCACCGCTTCGGTCGCCGGACCGAGCCGGGCCACCGACCCGGAGGAAAGCACCTGCACGTATTCGACCGCTTCCTGGTGCCGCCCGGTCTGGAGCAGCCCGGAGAGGGTGTGCAGCCGGTTGGTGAACTCGTGCCGCTGGGCGCGCAGCGTGTCGGTCATGCTGCGCACCGACTCCAGTTCCCGGCTGAGCGCCGCGAGATCGGTCTGGTCGCGGAGGGTCAGCACGCTGCCGAGCTCGGTGCCGCCGCGGACCACGGGGCGGTGGTTGACCACCAGCATCCGGTCGCCGGTCACGGTGATCAGGTCGTCGGCGGGCCGGCGTTCGGCGAGCACGTCCCGGAGCCGCTGGGGGATGGCCAGTTCCGCGGCCGGGGTGCCGACCTCGATGGGCGTGTCCAGCAGCCGCTCGGCCTCGCGGTTGCGCACCGAGACGCGGCCGTCGGCGTCGACGGCGAGCACGCCCTCGCGGATGCCGAAGAGCACCGCTTCGCGCTGACGCACCAACTCCGCCAGCTCCTGCGGCTCCAGCCCCAGGGTGCGCCGCTTGAGCATGCGGGTGAGCCACGCCGCCCCGGCCACGCCGACCAGCAGCGCCCCGCCGGTGAACGCCGCGGTGGTCCCGATCAGGTGCAGGAACGCGTCGCTGATGTCCTCGGCGTCGAAACCGACGCTCACCTGCCCGACGATCGCGCCGTCCGGGGTGCGCAGCGGGACCTTGCCCCGCGCGGAGAGGCCCAGCGTGCCCCGCTGCACGTCGACGACCTCGTGGCCGGTGAGCACCCAGCTCGGGTCGGTGCTGACCGGCTCGCCGATCTTGGCGGCGTCCGGGTGCGCCAGCCGGATGCCGTTGTGGTCGGTGACGACGACGAACAGCGCGCCGGTGGCGGCGCGGGCCCGCTCGGCCTGATCGCGCACCTGCGGCAGGTCGCGACGCGCGACCGCGCCGCCCAGGTCGCTGTCGGCGGCCACCGAGCGGGCGACGGCGAGGGCGCGCTGGCCGTACTGATCGACGAGGTTGCGGTCGAGCAGGGAGGCGACGAGGACGAAACCGATCGCGGTGACCAGGGCGATCAAGCAGATCTGGAGGGCCAGGGCCTGCCGCGCGAACCGCATCGGGCGGCGTGACATCCCTCGACTGTACCCGGCGAGCAAAACGCGCAAAACGCGGCGAACGCGGGATAGGCGGACAACGTCGACAACCCTCCCCAAGGTGAACGGGGTCACCTACGGTTCCGCAGAACGAAACGCCGTTGTAACGAGGACCACCGTCGGTCCGCGGGGAGGAGGAGCGTTGATCGCGCTGCTCGGCTTGTGCATGGTTACCGTTTTCCTCTATCTGGTGATGAGCAAACGGCTCTCCCCAATGGTGTCGCTGATCGTGGTTCCGGCGGCGTTCGCGGTGCTCGGCGGCTTCGCGCCGGACCTCGGTGACATGATCACCGACGGCATCAAGTCGGTCGCCCCGACGGCCGCCATGCTGCTGTTCGCGATCCTCTACTTCGGAATCATGATCGACGCCGGGCTGTTCGACCCGATCGCCCGCGCGGTGGTCCGGCTGACCCGCAACGACCCGCTGCGGCTGATCATGGGCACAGTCGCCCTGGTGGCGGTGGTGTCGCTGGACGGCGACGGCACGACCACGTTCATGATCACGGTCTCGGCGCTGCTGCCGATCTACCGCAAGCTGGGCGTCAGCCCGGTGCTGATGACCGGCCTGGCCTGCATGACCAACGCGGTCCTCAACGTCGTGCCCTGGGGCGGCCCGGCGGCGCGGGCGGCCAGCGCGCTGAAGCTGGACCCGCAGGAGCTGTTCGTCCCGATGATCCCCGCGCTGGTCGCCGGGCTGGCCACCGTGTTCGTCATCGCCTACGCCATCGGCCTGCGCGAGCGCGCCCGGCTGCGCACCGCCGCGCCCGTGCTCGTCGGGGCGGGCGGGCCCGACACCTACCACGGGGGCTCGGCGGACTTCGACGTCCTCGCCCCCGACCGCGAGTCGCTGCGCCCGAAGCTGTTCTGGTTCAACGCCGTTCTGACGATCGCGCTGCTCACCGCGCTCATCATCGGCATCCTGCCGATCGCGGTGCTGTTCATGATCGGCTGCGGGCTCGCGCTGATCGTCAACTACCCGCGGCTGGAGCAGCAGCGCGCCCGCATCGCCTCGCACGCGGACAGCGTGGTCGCGGTGGTCGCGATGGTGTTCGCGGCGGCGGTGTTCACCGGCGTGCTCTCGGGCACCGGGATGATCGAGCAGATGGCGCACTACCTGCTGACCGCGATGCCGGACGCGCTGTTCCCGTTCTTCAGCATCATCGTCGCGGTGCTGAGCGTGCCGTTCACGTTCTTCATGAGCAACGACGCCTTCTACTTCGGCGTCATGCCGATCCTGGCGGAGGCGGGCGCCCAGCACGGCATCGGCGCGATGGAGATCGCCCGCGCCTCCCTGCTCGGCCAGCCGATCCACATGCTCAGCCCGCTGGTGCCCGCGATGTACGTCCTCATCGGACTGGCGAAGGTGGACCTGGGCGACCACCACCGCTTCGCGATCAAGTGGGCGCTCGTGGTCTGCGCCGTCGTCATCACCGCCGGCTTCGGCCTCGGGCTGATCGCGATCCACTGACCCCGCGAGGGAAGTCGACCGGCCGCGGGCCTCACCGGGGAGGCCCGCGGCCGGTGCCGCGCTCGAAATCGGCGTGCGCCGCGGGCCGTGCGCGTGGTGGGATCGAGCCTCGTGCGACCGACGACGAATCCGGTTCCCGAGGCCGACCTGCCGGCCCGGATGGACCAGAACCTGGCCGAGCACGCGTGCCACCTGCACCGGGGGTTGAGCGGCGCGACCGTGGCGGACACCGGCGACCTCGTAGTCGCCGACAGCGGGCTCGACGACGACACCTTCAACATCGTCGCGGCGGCCCGCTTCGCCGCAGAAGCCGCGCCGGCCCGGATCGCCGAGACGATCCGGGCGCTGGCCGCCACCGGCCGTCCGTTCTCCTGGTGGGTGGGCCCGGCCTCCGAGCCCGCGGACCTGAGCTCCCTCCTGGCGGATGCAGGTCTGCCGGCCGCCGAGCGCGAGACGGCGATGTGGGCGGAACTCGACGATTCCCTGCCGCAGCCGCGCGCGGAGCGGCTGGAGATCCGCCCGGTGACCACGCCCGAGCAGCTCGCCGACTACGCGACGGTGCTCGCCGCGAACTGGGATCCGCCCGCCGACACGGTGCGTCGCTTCTTCGCCGCGGCGGCCTCGCAGGCGCTGGCCGCCGACTGTCCGGCCCGCTACCTGGTCGGCTACGCGGCGGGCCGACCGGTCTGCTCGGCCGAGGTGTTCTGCCACGCGGGAGTCGCCGGGATCTACAACATCTGCACGCTGGCCGACCACCGGCGGCGCGGCTACGGCGGGGCGATGACCCTGGCGACGCTCCACGCGGCCCGCGCCGCAGGCCACCGCATCGCGGTCCTGCAGGCGTCAGCGGACGGCGAGCCCGTCTACCGCCGCCTCGGGTTCCGCTCCTGCGGGCAGTACACCGAGCACGCCATCACCGGCTGATCACTTCTGCGGCGTGCGCCGGCAGGCCGCCAGCGCGGTGGCGGCGACCTCGACGGCCACTTCGCCGAACGCTCCGCGCCGCCGGAGCCCGGCCCTGGCGGCGGGCACGAGCCGGTGGCAGCAGAGGTGCACGGCGGCGGCCAGGTTCCCGTGCAGCTGCCCGCGCTGGAAAGTCCGTTGTAGACGGATGAGGGTGCGCATCGATCGTCCTTCCTGGGGTGAGAACCGGAGCATCGGACAGTCGCGGATCGGGATCCGCGATCGTCCACGTGCGGTAGGGGAGTTCCCGCCACGTGGGGTGAACGGACCGTTTGCCTCGGTAGGTGAGGTGAGCAGGCCGTTCGCTTCGTCTGCCCGGCGTGTGGGCCGGAAAGCGGATGAGCGGTTCCGGCCGGACCGGAACCGCTCATCCGTGTGCCCGGTCGTGGTCAGCCGCGGAGGGCGGCCGCCGGAACCGCTTCGCGCTCGGTCGCGCCGGGCAGCGGTTCCTCGGTGATGGTGCTGCGGAAGCGGCGCAACCGCAGGCTGTTGCCGACCACGAACACCGAGCTGAACGCCATCGCCGCCCCGGCGATCATCGGGTTGAGCAGCCCGGTCGCGGCCAGCGGCAGGGCCGCGACGTTGTAGGCGAAGGCCCAGAACAGGTTGCCCTTGATCGTGCCGAGCGTGCGGCGGGAGAGCCGGATGGCGTCCACCGCGGCGCGGAGGTCGCCGCGCACCAGGGTCAGGTCGCTGGCCTCGATGGCGACGTCCGTGCCGGTGCCCATGGCCAGGCCGAGGTCGGCCTGGGCGAGCGCGGCGGCGTCGTTGACGCCGTCACCGGCCATGGCCACCACGCGGCCCTCGGCCTGCAGCCGCTTGACCACGTCGACCTTGTCCTGCGGCAGGACCTCGGCGATCACCTCGTCGATGCCCACCTCGGCCGCGACGGTGCGCGCCACGGTCTCGTTGTCGCCGGTGAGCAGCACCGGCTTCAACCCGAGCTTGCGCAGCCCGGCGATGGCCTCGGCGGACGTCGGCTTGACGGTGTCGGCGACCTCCAGCACGGCCCGGGCGGCACCGTCCCACGCCACGGCGACGGCGGTGCGACCCTGACGTTCGGCGTCGGCCTGCGCCGCGGCCAGCTCCGCGGTCAGCGGCTGGCTCCACTGCTCCAGCAGCGCCGGCCGCCCGACGAGCACGGCGTGACCGTCGATGACCGCCTGCACGCCCAGGCCCTCGACGTTGCTGAACTCCTCGACGGCGGGCAGCTCGCCCACGCGCTCGGTCGCGCCCCGGGCGATCGCCTTGGCGATCGGGTGCTCCGACGCGTTCTCCGCCGCACCGGCCAGCCGCAGCACCGCGTCCTCGTCGATCCCGTCGGCGGCGTGCACCGAGACGAGCGACATCTGCCCACTGGTGACGGTGCCGGTCTTGTCCAGCACGATGGTGTCGATGCGCCGGGTCGATTCCAGCACTTCCGGGCCCTTGATGAGGATGCCCATCTGCGCGCCGCGGCCGGTGCCGACCAGCAGCGCGGTCGGGGTGGCCAGACCCAGGGCGCACGGGCAGGCGATGATCAGCACCGCGACGGCGGCGGTGAAGGCCGCCGCGGCACCGGCACCGGTGCCGAGCCAGAACCCGAGGGTCCCGATCGCCAGCGCGATGACGATGGGGACGAACACCGCGGAGATCCGGTCCGCGAGCCGCTGCACGGCGGCCTTGCCGTTCTGCGCGTCCTCCACGAGCTTGGCCATCTGGGCCAGCTGGGTGTCGGAGCCGACGCGGGTGGCGCGGACGACCAGCCGGCCGCCGGCGTTGACGGTGGCGCCCACGACGGTGTCGCCGGCACCGACCTCCACGGGCACGGACTCGCCGGTGAGCATGCTCGCGTCGACCGCCGAGCTGCCCTCCTCGATGACGCCGTCGGTGGCGATCTTCTCGCCGGGCCGGACGACGAACCGGTCGCCGACGGCGAGCTGATCGGTCGGGATGCGGACCTCGCGGTCGCCGCGCAGCACCGCGACGTCCTTGGCGCCGAGTTCCAGCAGCGCCCGCAGCGCGGCACCGGCCCGGCGCTTGGAGCGGGCCTCGAAGTAGCGCCCGGCGAGGATGAACGTCGTGACCCCGGCGGCGACCTCCAGGTAGATGTTGCCGTCGCCGCTCATGCGTTGGATGGTCAGCTCGAACGGGTGGGTCATGCCGGGGACACCGGCGGTGCCGAACAGCAGGGCGTAGAGCGACCACAGGAACGCGGCCAGCGTGCCCATGGAGATCAGCGTGTCCATGGTGGCCGCGCCGTGGCGCAGGTTCGTCCACGCGGCCTTGTGGAACGGCCACGCGCCCCACACCACGACGGGCGCGGCGAGGGTGAGCGAGATCCACTGCCAGTAGGTGAACTGCAGGGCCGGCGCCATCGCCAGCGCGATCACCGGAACCGACAGCACGGCCGAGGTGATCAGCCGGTCCCGCAGGGACTTCGTCGGGTCCCCGGGCCCGGCTTCGTCCACTTCGGACTGATGGGGCGGCAGCGGCAGCTCGGCGGAGTAACCGGCGGCCTCGACCTGCTCGACCAGCTGCTTCGGGTCGAGCCCCTCGGGGTAGCTGATCTTGGCCTTCTCGGTGGCGTAGTTGACCGTCGCGGTGACGCCGTCGAGCTTGCCGAGCCGTCGTTCGATCCGGGCGGCGCAGGAGGCGCACGTCATGCCGCCGATGGCCAGTTCGATCTCCGCGGTGGGACTTGTCTCAGTGCTCATCGGAGTTCTCCCGTTCACCCGTGACCGCCGTGGCCGTCCCCGGTGGGGGCGGGGCTGTGCTGCCCGTCCGCCGGTTCCTGCGCGTTGACTGTGAATTCCGCGGTGCGGACCGTACCGCCGTGCTGGAAGTCCAAGAACAGCCGGTAGGTGCCGCCGGAGGGCACCTCGGCCTGGAAGGCGATGCCCGGCCCGGCCGGGGTGCGTCCGTCGCCGGGCGAGCCGGTCGGATGCACGTGCGAGTAGGCGAGGTCGCCGGTGCGCAGCGCCACGAGGTGGCCGTAGGCGGCCAGGTAGGGCTGCAGGTCGGTGACCGGCATCCCGTCCTTGCGCACCGTCAGCGCGACCGGCGAGGACCGGCCGGCGACCAGCTCGCCGTCGAGGCGGACCTGGTAGCCATCGACCTCGGCGAGCCGGGACGGGGCGGTGGTGATGGGGGAGAAGGCACCCGGCGCGGACACGTCGACGCCCAGCGTCCGGCTCTCGCCGCCGGTCGGTGTGAAGTCGGCGAACACCCGGTAGGTCCCGGCGCCGGGCAGGCGCATCGGCACGTGCCAGGTCCCGTCCGGGGACATCTCGGGGTGGAGGTGCTGATATCCGGCGGTGTCCCGGCGGACGACGATCAGGTGCATCCGCTTGTCGTGCTCGACGTCGAACCGGGTGACCGGTCGTCCGTCGGCGCCGGTGATGTGGAAGGAGAACTCGTCGGTGGTCTCCGGCGCGAGCAACGTCGTGGTGGGCGCGAGGGTGTAGCCGCCCCTGGTCGACGTCAGTCCGGCTGGAGTCTGGTCCTGCGTGGCTCCCGCGACGGTGCCGCTGTGGTTGCCCGCTTCCCCGGCGTTCCCACCGCCGGGGTGTCCGGCGTGCGCTTGCGCGGTGCCGGGCGTGAGCGGGCCGACAGCGGTTCCGGTGATCCACGCCCCGCCGAAGCCGAGCGCGACCACCGCACCGTAGGCGGCGAGCTTCGCTGCTGTGTTCATCACGACCCTTTCGTGCTGGATCCGCGCGGCGGCGGATCCGTTGGGCGCCTCAGCCGGCGACCAGTTCGTATCCGGCTTCCTCGACCGCTTCGCGCACGTCCGCGTCGCTCACCGGTTCGCCGCTGCGCACGGTCACGGCGCCGGTCGGCAGGTCCACGCGGACGTCCGAGACCGAGCCGATCTTGGTGATCTCCTCGGTCACCGACCGCACGCAGTGGTCGCAGGTCATGCCGGTCACGGTGTAGTTGGTCTCGATCACGTCGCCGTCCTCTTCCGCTGGGTTCCGCCGGCTCGTCGCCGACGCGTCATTTATACCCTAGGGGGGTATTGTAGTCAAAACGAGTGGGTCGCACCACCTGTCACTCCCGTTTCTCCCGTGGCCACAGCGATTCGCGGGCGGGCGGCGTCGGGTCGACACTGCAGACCGGATGCGCGGACGGCTTGCGTCGATTCGGGAAGTTCACGGTGACGCGGAATGGAATGCGGTTGTCGGCACGGGGGAATCAGCCTCGCGAAGGCCACTCAGGACCTTCCCGGGGCCGAGCTGCGCGGCGACGCCGACGTCCTGGACGTCACCGAGGACAGCAGGTGGGTGAGGCAGGGCGCGCTGTTCTGCGCGGTGCCCGGAGCGCACGTGGACGGGCACGACTTCGCGGACGAGGCGGTGGCGGCGGGGGCCTGCGCGCTGCTGGTGCGGCGGTTCGTCGATGCGCCGGTGCCGCAGGTTCGGGTTCCCGCCGTGCGGCCGGCGGTGGGGCCGGTGGCCGCCGCGGTGCACGGCCATCCGGCGGATGCGCTGGCGGTCGCCGCAGTGACCGGCACGAACGGCAAGACCACCACGGTGCACCTGATCGAGGCGGCGCTCGCCGCCGCCGGGTACCGCACGGGCCTGGTGTCCACGGTGGAGGCCCGGGTCCCCGGGGCGCGCGACCCGGCGGCCCTGACCACCCCGGAAGCCGCCGAGCTCCAGCGGACCCTGTGCCGGATGCGCGCGGCGGGGGTCCAGGCGGCGGCGATGGAGGTGTCCTCGCACGCCGTCGACCAGCACCGCATCGACCCGGTCACGGCCGAGGTCGCGGTGTTCACGAACCTCAGCCCGGAGCACCTCGACTACCACGGCACCGCGGAGCAGTACTACGCGGCGAAGGCGGCGCTGTTCACCCCGGACGCCTGCCGCCGGGCGGTGATCAACATCGACGACGCGTGGGGGCGGCGGCTGGCGGCCCAGGCGCGGGTGCCGACGGTGACCGTGGGCCGCGCCCGCCTGGCGGACGTGCGGGTCGACGCGGCGACCTCGACGCCCGGCGGGATGCGGGTCCTCGTGCGGGACGGGCACGACGAGGTCGAGCTGGCCACTCCCGCCTGCGGGGGACAGGCCGCGAACCTGGCCGCCGCCTACGCGGCGGCCCGCCTGATGGGGGTGTCCCGGCGGGACGCGACGGCCGGCCTGGGCGCGGCGCCGCCGCCCGGCCGGTACCAGCGGGTGGACGCCGGCCAGCCGTTCCAGGTGGTCGTCGACTTCGCCCACACGCCGTCCGCGCTGGCCCAGCTGATCGCCACCGCGCGCCGGGCGAACCCGGCCGGGCGCGTCCACCTGGTGGTGGGCAGCGCGGGCAACCGGGACCGGTTCAACCGCCCGGACATGGGGCGCATCGCGCTGGCCGCCGACACCGCGATCTTCACCGCCGACGACCCCTACGACGAGCGCCCGGGGGAGATCATCGCCCAGATGCTCACCGGCACGATCGGCTGCGGCGGCGCGGAGGTGCTGGTGCAGGAGGATCGCAGGCGGGCGATCACCGCGGCCGTCGAGCGGGCCGAGCCCGGTGATGTCGTGCTCATCGCCGGCCGGGGCCACGAGCGCTACCAGACGGTCGGCGGAATCCGCTTCCCCTTCAACGACGTCGCCGTCGCCGAAGCCGCGCTCGCCAGCCGAATCCCGCGCGTGAGCCGCCACGGCGCCTAGGCGCAGGAGGCCGCCCCCCTTTTTTCCGGCGGTCACGGACGGGTCGCCTCGGCTGGATGTGAGCGTCGAATCGCCCGGGTTGCAAGCAATACCCCCGTTGGGTATACAGGGGACCGCTCGCCGAACACCGTCGTCGAGGGGAATGCGAATCATGGCCGACCCCCCGGAAACCCATGGCCACCACGGGCACGCGGATCACCGGCGGCTGACCGGACGGGCGCTGACGCGGTCCGCGATCTCGGCCACCCTGCACTGCCTGACCGGCTGCGCGATCGGCGAGGTGCTCGGCATGGTCATCGGCACCGCGCTGGGCCTGTCGAACGTGGCGACGATCCTGCTGGCCGTGGCGCTGGCGTTCGTGTTCGGCTACGGCTTGACGATCATGCCGGTGCTCCGCTCGGGGCTGGCCTTCGGCGCCGCGCTCGGGGTCGCGCTGGCCTCCGACACGCTGTCGATCGCCGTGATGGAGATCGTGGACAACCTGATCGTGGTGGTCATCCCCGGCGCGATGGACGCCGGGCTCACCAGCCCGCTGTTCTGGGGTTCGCTGGCGGTCTCCCTCGCGATCGCCTTCGTGCTGACGGTGCCGGTGAACCGGGTGCTGATCGCCCGCGGCAAGGGGCACGCGGTCGCGCACAGGTACCACCGCTGATAGCGGGCGTCAGGACAGCTGTGCCGGCCGGGTGCAGAGGAGGAAGAAGTCCGCGCTGACCGGTCGCGCACATCCGGGGAGGAGCCGGTCGTGGCGCGTGCCGCACTGGAATCCGCCCGCGGCGAGCAGGGCCCGCGCGCGGTCCGCCGTCAGGCCCGCCCAGTGCGGCGTCGCGTGGCCGATCTGCGCGTAGTCGCGCAGGAGCAGCCAGGGGAAGCGGTGGTCGCCGCCGGGCCGCAGCGATGCGACGAGCCGGCGGAGGTCGTGGCGCCAGGTGTGCCAGACCCCGTCGGCGAGCAGCAGGCCGCCGCCGGGTTTGACGACCCCGCGCCAGGCCCGCAGCGCGGCGACCGGATCGGGCAGCGTCCACAGGACGTAGCGCGAGGTCACGAGGTCGAACTCGGCGTCCAGCGCCGCGACCTCGTGGGCGCCGCAGGTGACGGTCCGCACCGCGACACCCCGGCGCCGCGCTTCGGCGCGGGCGAAGCCGAGCATCGTGCTGGAGGCGTCGATCGCGGTGACGTTGTGCCCGAGTTCGGCCAGCAGGGTGGAGAGGAACCCGGTGCCGGTGCCGACGTCGAGCACTTCGAGCGGCCCGTCGCGCCGGCCGAGCAGCTCGGCCAGGGCCTTCTCGCAGGTCGCGCGCCACGCATCGCGCTTGCCCTGCGCGTAGTCCTGGTAGAAGCGGTCGTACGCCGGGGCCCGGCGGTCCCAGTTGTCGCGGACCGCATCGATCGCCGCTCGCAGGTCGTCGCCCATCGGCACCGCCTTTCTGGTCAGCCGCGAGTGTAGTTGCGAATGGTTTGCAACAACGGTTCAGGCGGTCGTATCCAGGGTGGCGAAGTCGGTGGGGTCCGCTCGATCGCCGCTCGCTTGGCGTGCCCGGTCTGGCGTGCGGTGCTGAACTGGGTGGTGGAGGCCGGCGGGCAGCGGGTCTTCCACGGCGGCGACACGAGGTTCCACGGCTACTGGTGGCTCATCGCGCGCCGGTTCAGCCCGCTCGACGCGGTGTTCCTGCCCGCCAACGGCGCGGTGGTCGACGCGCCGCACCCGAGGCAGGCCGCCGCGGCCGCGGAGATCCTCGACGCCCGGTACGCAGTGCCGATGCACTACGAGGCGGAGCAGCCGGACAAGATCGCGGGCTACGTCGAGGTCTCCGACCCGGAGAATGAGTTCCGCACGCACGCCGGACGGCGCGCACACGTGCTGGCCGACCGACCTGTCCGCATGACCGGAAGCTCCGCCGTGCCAACGGGATCGGGTAGCAACGAGACATAGGTCCCGCACTACGTGCTCGACGAGATCCTGGGTAACGCCACCGGCATCCCAGCCGGGCGCGCTGGCCGAACACTGCCCGCTCAGCGCGCCAAGCGCCCGAGCAGGGCCGCCGCGATGCCGATCATGGCGCCTGCGGCGACGACCAGGACGCCGAAGTCCAGCGCCAGGTGCGCGGGCGTGCCGATCAGCAGTCCGCGCAGGGCGTCGACCTCGTAGCCGAGCGGGTTCGCGTAGTTGACCGCCTTCAGCCACCCCGGCATCAGGTCGACCGGGTACAGGGCGTTGGAAGCGAAGAACAGCGGCATGGTGATCGCCTGCCCGATGCCCATCAGCCGGTCCCGGGACAGCACCAGCCCGGCGATCGTGATGGACAGGCAGCAGAAGAAGGCCGAACCGAGGACCACCACGGCGCCCATCGCGAGCAGGTTCACCGGGTTCGCGGTGAGGCCGACGCCGAGCAGCGCCGCCAGCACCAGCACCACGAGAGCCTGCACCAGCGCGCGCACCCCGGCGGCGAATGCCTTGCCGGTCACCAGGGCGACTCGCGGAGTGGGTGTGACCAGCAGTTTCGCCAGCACTCCCGCATCCCGCTCCCAGATGATCTGGATGCCGTAGAAGATCGCGATGAACAGCGCCGACTGCGCGAGGATGCCCGGCGCGAGGAAGTCGAGGTAGGGGACGTTCCCGGTGGGGATCGCGCGCAGCCCGGTGAACACCTGGCCGAAGATCAGCAGCCACAGCGCGGGCTGCACGGCCCTGGTGAGCAGCTCGGCCCGGTCGTGCCGCAGCTTCTGCAGCTCCACTAGGCACATCGCCGCCACCCGCGCCGCCACCAGGCCCGGCGGGCTGCGCCGCACCGGTTCAACCGAGGCGGCCGGAGGTGCGTCGAGTCGCGCGGACATCTCGCATCCCTTCTCCCGTTTCCTCGAAGGTGTCGTCGGTGATCGTCCGGAAGACGTCGTCCAGCGTGGCGTCCGGTCCCACGGCCGCCTTGAGCTCGGCGGGGGTTCCCCGCGCCCGGATCCGCCCGCGGTGCATCAGGGCGAGCCGCTCGCAGTGCTGGTCGGCCTCGTCCATGTAGTGCGTCGTGACCAGCACGGTCATCCCGGTCTCGGCGCGGATCCGGGCGATCCGGTCCCACACGCCCTCCCGGCCGATGGGGTCGAGGCCGATCGTCGGCTCGTCCAGCACCAGCAGCCTCGGCCCGCTGACCAGAGCCTGCGCGAGTTCGAGGCGGCGCACCATGCCGCCGGAGTAGGTGCCGGCCAAGCGTTCGGCGACGGCGGTGAGCCCGACCGCGCCCAGCGCCGTGCGCACCGCGGAGCGCCGCTGCGCGCGCGGAACGTCGAAGAGGCGGGCGAACAGCGCGACGTTCTCCCACCCGGTCAGCGACCCGTCGGCCGAAAGCTGTTGCGGCACATAGCCGATCAGCCGACGCGCCGCCAGCTTGCGGCGTGCCGCGTCGACGCCGAAGATCTCGACCGTCCCCGCCGCGGTGGGCAGCAGCGTGGTGATCGCCCGGATCGTGGTGGTCTTGCCCGCGCCGTTGGGACCCAGCAGCCCGAACACCTCGCCGGCCCGGACGTCCAGGTCAATCCCGTCGACCGCGACCTGCTCGCCGAACGACTGCCGCAGGCCCCGGCACCGCACCGCCACCTCGGTCATCGGCGCCACCTCCTTCCAGCGCGAGGACCAATGCGCGCAACCCGCGCAGGGCATCGGCGACCGCCTTCTGATCCGCCGCGGACAGCTCGGCGAGGGCGTCGCCGACCAGGCGGGTCCGCGCCTGCCGCCAGGCGGCGACCCGGTGCGTGGCGGCGTCGGTCAGGTGCAGCCGTACCGCGCGGCGATCGGCCGGATCGGTCTCGCGGCGCAGCAGGCCGACCCGGGTGAGCTGGTTGACCAGGGTGCTCGCGGAGTTCGCCGCCATGCGCAGCCGGAGCGCGGCACCGGCCACGCCGACGCCCGGCTGCTGCTCGACGACCTGCAGCAGTTCGACCTGCGCGCCCCGCAGGTCCGGCATCGGCAATTCGGCGCGAAGGCTGCGCCGCACGACCCGCCGCAGGGTCGAGATCACGGTCGTCAGCTCGTCGGCGACGGCCCATGAGTCCACATCGCCCACCCGACAAAGCTACCTCTCATTGCGAGGTATCGGCGGATCACGGCGAGACGCGAGGTGCGGGAGCGAATCCCCGTGCCGCAGGGGAATTCCCCGCGGTCGTCACGACGCGGCATCACGCCCCGGTCGGCGGGAGCGGGCCAAGGCCAGTCCACCTAGGACCGTGCCGAGCACACCGACCAGCACTGCCACGATCGCCCCGGCGAACCCGTTGCCGGTGCCGAGACCACCAGCGGAGTTGGCCGCGTGCAGCCCGCCGACGATCGCGCTGATCGGGCCCAGCACCAGGGCTGCGCCGGCCCAGGCTCGCCGGTTGCCTGCGCCGGCGCGCTTCAGGGCCAGCCCGCCGAGGACCGCGCTGACCAGACCGATCACGGCGGCAGTGGTGGGCACGGCTCGCCCCGCGCCGAGGTCGTAACCGCCGATTGCGGCGGCGACGTGCGCGGCGGGCAGGAGGAGGACGGACATCGAGGATCCCTTCGGTCGGCCGCCGGCAGCACGTGCACCGGCCGCACTCGGTCGACGACGCCGGTGGAGGCTTTCGTCGATTGGCTGCGAACGATCGTTGCGCCTCGACGTCCGGACGTCCTCCGTCGGCAGGCGGCGACGGATACGGAGTTCGGCGTAGGTGGCCCGCTCGGGACCGCGCTCCTCGACGTAGCCGGCCGCGCAGCCGGGCGGAGTGGTTTCCCGGCCGGGAACCCTATGATCGCGACATGCCGGACCGCGTCGCGTTATTCCGCCTGCCCGCCTGGGCGCAGGACTTGTTGCTGGCGCTGTTCATCACCGCGATGCAGGTCCAGGGCACCGCATCTCGCGCCGCCCGCGATCCCGAATCGGTGCTGCGCCCCCTCACCGACCTCGGGCACCTGGGATACGTCCTGCTGATCGCCGGTGGCGTGGTCGTGGCCGTGCGTCGCCGTTGGCCCGTCGCGGTGTTCGGCGCAACCGCACTCGCCAGCGCGGCTTACTACGCCCTCGACTTCCCGGACGGGCCCGGATGGCTCGGACTCTTCGTCGCCACCTACACGCTCGCCGCCTTCGGCGACGGACGCCGCTCGCTGGTGATCGCCGGCACCGGCATCGCGGTCCTGGCCGCGTGCTGGCTGATCGCTGCCGCCGACATCGAACCACCGGCGGCCATCGGCTGGGTGTTCTTCCGCATCGGTGCGTCGGTCATGAGTGCAGCGCTCGGCGAGAGCGTCCGCTCGCGGAGGTTCATCGCGGCCGAGGCGCTGGCGCGCGCCGAGCTGGCAGAGCGAACTCGCGAGGAGGAAGCGCGGGCCCGGGTCGACGAGGAACGGCTCAGGATCGCGCGGGAGGTCCACGACACGGTCGCGCACGCCATCGCCATCATCAACGTCCAGTCCGGAGTCACCGCGCACGTGCTCGACAAACGGCCGGAGCGAGCACGCGAGACCCTGGAGGCGATCGAGCGGACCAGCGCCCGGGCGCTGCAGGAGATGCGGACCATCCTCGGGGTCCTCCGGGACGACGGCGACGGCCGCGTCCCGAACCCCGGCCTCGGGCAGATCGATGAGCTCACCGCCAAGGCGCGGGAAGCCGGGCTCGAAGTGGAACTCGCGGTGAGTTCGCCGCCGGAGGTCCCCAGCGCGGTGGGCAGCGCCGTGTACCGGATCGTGCAGGAATCGATCACCAACGTGATCCGCCACGTCGGCCCGACCCGGGTCGCGATCGTGCTGGACCACGACGCCGACACCTTGGAGGTCCGCGTGGCGGACGAGGGCGGACGAGAACGAACAGGCATGGCCGCACCGCATCCGGGCGGGAACGACGGCCGGGACGAGCCCGGCCGCGGGATCGTCGGGATGCGCGAGCGCTGTCGGCTGCTGGGCGGCGAACTCGAAGCCGGCCCGATCCCGGGCGGCGGTTTCGCCGTCACCGCGAGACTGCCGTTGGCCCCGACCGCGGTGGTGGGCGCATGAACACCGCGACAGCCGCGTCGAAACGCGGTGCGCCCATCAAGGTGCTGCTCGCCGACGACGAGCAGCTGGTGCGCTCCGGTTTCAGGCTCCTGCTCGACCTGGAGGACGACATCACGGTGGTCGGGGAAGCCACCACCGGCGCCGAAGCCGTGGAGCTGGCCCGCACCGCGCGCCCGGACGTCGTGCTCATGGACATCCGCATGCCGGGGATGGACGGCATCCAGGCCACCAGGCGGATCGCCACCGCGAACGGGCTGCAGCACGTCCGCGTCCTCATCCTGACCACCTACGACACCGATGACCACGTCTTCGAAGGCCTGCAGGCCGGCGCCAGCGGGTTCCTGCTCAAGGACGCCGGCCCGGCCGAGCTCCTGCACGGCGTCCGAGTGGTCGCCGCCGGCGAATCCCTGCTCGCGCCGCGCATCACGCGCCGCCTCATCGCCCACTTCACCGCGCGGCGGACCGCCGGCGACGCCGCCGAACGCCGGCTTTCGGTCCTCACCGAACGGGAACGCGAGGTCCTGGCGCTCGTGGGCCGGGGCATGAGCAATGACGAGATCGGCGCGGAGCTCTTCGTCAGCCCGGCCACCGCCCGCACCCACGTCAGCCGCGCCATGGCGAAGCTCGGGGCCCGCGACCGCGCACAACTGGTCGTCGTCGCCTACCAGACCGGACTCGTCACCCCGTAGCGATCGCGACGCGGCGACTGCGGGCACAGCGCGAGGCACGGGCCGCTAATCCGGTCGTGGGTCTTCCGGGCGGCCGCAGCGGCCCGGAAGACCCGCGGCACTCGGTTCAGCTCGCGGTCAGGCCCCACTGCTGCGCCGGGTTCTCCGGGTCGCAGGGGAACAGCCGCACGTCCGACCCGCTCAGGTGGCCCAGGCAGGTGTTGGTGTCCATGTGGTGCAGCAGGCTGCCTTCGTCGGCGGCCTCCGCCCGCCACTGCTGGGTCGGGTCGTAGGAATCGCACGGCATCAGGCGCACGTTCGGGCCGCCCGCGTGCCCCATGCAGCTGTTCGTGCGGTTGATCCGGATCAGCTCCGAGTGGCCGAGGTACTCGCGCGACCAGTTCTGCTTGGGATCGCTCGGGTTGCAGTCGGTCAACGTGATCGCGTAGCCGTCCGGGCTCTGCAGGCACGTGCCCGCCGCCACGTTGCTGAACGACGCCTCCAGGGGAGCGGGCGCGGCTGCCGCGACCGGCAGTGCGGCCGATCCGCTCAGGCACAGTGCGCCCAAGGCCGCCAGGGTCCAGTGGCTCGCATTCCGCAATGAACTCACCTCAATCGAGAAGTAGATTCACATCGCACGCGCTCTTCGGGCACGTGCGTCACCGAGTTCACTGCGATCTCGCCGAAAACCCCGCAATTCACCCCACTGTGGGCGAGCGGTGGCCCGCGGGCCGGGAGCCGGGTACGACGCCGGGTCCCGGCCGTCGCGGTCAGCCGAGGGCGTCGAGGACCTTGCTGACGATGGCGCCGGTAGCGAGGCCGTAGCGCTCGTGCAGCGTCGGCAGGGCACCGGCGTCCAGGAAGGCGTCGGGCAGCGCGATCGGCACGATCCGCTTGCCGAGCCCGCGGCTGACCACGGCCGAGGCGACCGTCTCGAAAAGCCCGCCCACCACGGTGTGGTTCTCCAGCGTCACCACCAGCCGGTCGGAGTCCACTTCGGACAGAACGGTGTCGGCGTCGAACGGCTTGATGGTCGGCGCGTGCACCACGGCGACGTCGACCCGGTGCTTCGCGAGCTCCTCCGCGGCCTGCAGCGCCCGCATCGTCATCAGTCCACTTGAGACGAACACGACGTCCGAACCGCCGCGCAGCACCGCTGCCTCGCCGAGGCGGAACGAGTAGTCGTACTCGTCCAGCACGGTCGGCACCTTGCCGCGCAGCAGCCGCAGGTACGTCGGCCCTTCGGCGGCGGCCAGCTGCGGCACCGCCTGCTCGATGTCCACCGCGTCGCACGGGTCGACGATGGTGAGGTTCGGCATGCCGCGGAAGACAGCCACGTCCTCGGTCGCCTGGTGGCTGGGCCCGTAGCCGGTCGTCAGGCCCGGGAGCCCGCCGACGACGTTGACGTTGAGGTTCGGCTCGGCGATGTCCAGGCAGAGGAAGTCGTAGGCGCGCCGGGCGGCGAAGACGCTGTAGGTCGACGCGAACGGCACGAGCCCCACCTCGGCCATCCCGGCGGCCGCGCCGAGGAGCAGCTGCTCGGCCATGCCCATCTGGAAGAACCGGTCGGGGTGGGCCGCGGCGAACACGTGCATGTCGGTGTACTTGCCGAGATCGGCGGTCAGCCCGACGATCCGGTCGTCCGACTCGGCGAGCGCGGCCAGCGCGTGGCCGAACGGGGCGCTGGTGGTCCGCTGCCCGGGGTCGGCGAAGGAGGCGATCATCGCGGAGGTGGTCAGCCGCTTCGGGGTCATGGCGGTCATCGTGTCTGCTCTCCCGGGTGGTTCTCGGTCAGCTGCTCGCGGCACAGCTGCCACTCGTGCTCCTCGATCCGCATGAAGTGCGCCTTCTCCCTGGCCTCCAGCAGCGGGACGTCGCGCCCGATCCTGGTGTCGCAGAGGATCACCGCCGGCTCGCCGACGGGCGCCGATCGCCGCGCGGCGGCGTCCAGCGCGCGCAGCAGCGCCGGCACGTCATTGCCGTCGACGCGCTGGGTGAACCAGCCCGCCGCGGCCCACTTCTCCTCGGCGGGCTCGATGCCCAGCACGCCCTTCGTGGGCCCGTCCGCTTGCAGCGCGTTCATGTCCACGACGGCCAGGATCCGGCCGAGCCGGTGGTGGGCCGCGCCCATCGCGGCCTCCCAGGTGGAGCCCTCGTCCAGCTCGCCGTCGGACAGGAAGTTGACGATGCGGGGCCGCTCGCCCCGCAGCCGGGTGCCGAGCGCCATGCCGACCGCGACGGTGAGGCCGTGCCCGAGCGAGCCGCCGGAGATCTCCATGCCGGGCGTGTAGGAGGCCATGCCCGACATGGGCAGCCGGGAGCCGTCGGCGCCGTAGGTCTCCAGCTCGTCGACCGGGATGGTGCCGGCCTCCGCGAGCGCGGCGTACAGGGCGATGGCGTAGTGGCCGGTGGACAGCAGGAACCGGTCCCGCTCCGGCCAGTGCGGGTCGTCGGCGCGGAAGCGCAGCTGGTCGACGTAGAGCGCGGCGAGGACGTCGGCGACGCCCAGCGCCTGCCCGACGTACCCCTGGCCCTGCACCTCTCCCATGTCCAGCACGTGGTGCCGCATGCGGAAGGCCGCCGCACGCACCCGGTCGGCGCGCGCCGTCAGGTCGCTGCCGGTGGCGATCGTCATCGTGTTCCTCTCAGGCAGTGGAAGCGGTCTCGGAGACTGTTGGCGAAGTCGGTTCTGCCACCCGCGCCGCCACGCAAGACGCGTCTGGAAACAGGCTTCTCAGTGCGCGGCGGCGGGCCGGGGCTCGTCGTTCTCCGCGCTGCGGCGGAGCGCTTCCTGCCGCACCCGCTTGCCGAAGGTCTCCCGGGTCAGCAGGGCGGCGACCAGGCCGAGCACCGAGTAGGCCAGGAACAGCAGCGCGGGACCCATCCAGCCGAGCGCGAGGAACAGCAGGGTGGTGACGAACGGCGTGAAACCGGAGATCATCGCCGAGATCTGGTAGGCCAGCGAGGCGCCCGAGGAGCGGGTCTTCGCCTGGAACAGCTCCGGGAACCAGGCGCCCTGCGAGCCGGCCAGCGCGTTCTGGCAGACGCCGTAGGAGATGACCACGGTGGCGATGATCGCCAGCACCGAGCCCGTGTTGACCAGCAGGAACATCGGGATCGCCCAGGCCGCACCGAAGAGGCAGACCCAGACGTACACCGGACGCCGTCCGATCAGGTCGGTCAGCCAGCCCCAGCCGATCGTGGCGAAGATGCCGATCGCCGAGGCGATGCACAGCGACAGGATCGTCTCGCCGCTGGTGGCCAGCTTCTCCGACTTCAGGTAGGAGATCATGTACGTGATGGCCACGGCGTAGCCCGCGGTCTCGGCGATGCGCAGGCCGATGCCGCGCAGCAGGTTCCGCCAGTCGTCCTTGATCACCTCGACGATCGGCGACTTGACGATCTCGCCCCTGTCCCGGACGTCCTCGAACACCGGCGACTCGGGCACCTTCGACCGCACGATCAGCCCGATGATCACCAGCAGCAGGCTGGCCAGGAACGGCACGCGCCAGGCCCAGTCGCCGGGCAGCGCGACCGAGCCGAGGAAGACGAGGTTGGCCAGCAGCAGCCCGATCGGGAAGCCGGCCTGCACGATGCCGGTGAACTTGCCCTTGCGCAGCCACGGGGCGTGCTCGTAGGTCATGAGGATCGCCCCGCCCCATTCGGCGCCGTAGGCGATGCCCTGGATGATCCGGACGGTGACCAGCAGCGCCGGGGCGAGCACGCCGGCCTGCGCGTAGGTGGGCAGCAGGCCGATGGCGAACGTGGCCAGGCCCATCACGATCAGCGAGGCGACCAGCACGGGCTTGCGGCCGATCCGGTCGCCGAGGTGGCCGCCGATGACGCCGCCGAGCGGCCGGGCGATGAACCCGACGCCGAGCGTGGCGAAGGCCGACAGGGTCCCGACGATCGGTGAGGCGTTCGGGAAGAACGCGGTGCCGAAGTAGAGGGCCGCGGCGGTGCCGAAACCGATGAAGTCATAGCTCTCGATCACGGCGCCCGCGGTCGATCCCCACGCCACCCGGCGCACGTCCGGTGTGCCGTGCACCGGCCCGCTAATGCGCAGCGGTTCCGCGCTCATCACTCACCTCTTCATTGGGGTAGTTCGACGTTGCCGACACCGGCTCAGCAGTGTCAACACTGCGGGAGATATTCAGCTCTATTCGCTGCTTTGTCAACAGTGATCTGTCGAGTAAAACTGCTGTCACGAGCGATGATGCCTATGCTTGACGAGATGCTCTTGTGTGTTGACAGGGCGCTGTTAACATCTCCGCATTCGCTGCTTGAGGAGGAACCTTGTCGGACCGCTGGCCCGGGTGCTCGACCATCAGCTTCCGCCACCTCGGGCTGTCCGAGGCGCTCGGCGTGATCGCGGGGTGCGGCTTCGCGGAGATCGATCTGGGCGCGCTGCCCGGCGTGTGCGACCACGTGCCCTACGAGCTGACCGAGGCCGCCGTGGCCGAGGTGGTGTCGACGGTGCGGGCTGGCGGCCTCGCCGTCCGGTCGGTCAACGGCGACATCGGTGACCTCAACCTCGTGCTCGACGCGAACGCCGCCCGGGAGCGGGAGACGCACCTGCGCCGCCTGCTCGATCTGACCGCGGGCTGCGGCGCGGATGCCCTGGTGCTGCCGTGCGGCACCCAGTCGCACGAGCCGGTGACCGGCCTGGACGAAGACCTGGATCGCGTCGCGGGCGAGCTCGCGCGGGCCGCCGGGCTCGCGAGCGCCCACGGCGTGGCGATCTGGGTCGAGGCGCCGCACTTCTTCCGCCTGTGCGCCGACGTCGACCTGGCCGCGAAGCTGATCGAGCGGCTGGATCCGGCGGTGGGCGTCGTGCTCGACACCAGCCACATCGTGGCCTCCGGCGGCGACCCGGCCGCCTTCGCGCTGCGGTTCGGGCCGCGGCTCGCCCACGTGCACCTCAGGGACGCCGTCCCCGGCGGGATCAACCACAGCATCGGCAACGGCGTGGTCGATTTCCCCGCCGCGTTCGAGGCGCTGCGCTCCGCCGGTTACGGCGGATCGTTCGCGCTCGAACTCGAAACCCGCGATGTCACCGACGACGAACGGCCCGCCGCGGCGGTGCGCGCCGCCGAGTACATCGCGACCCTGCTCTGAATCGTCGACCGAAGGAGGACCAGCAGTGACCAGCATCCAGCGCACGGCGGTGGTGACGGGCGCGGCCGCGCCGCGAGGCATCGGGAAGGCCGCGGCACTGCGGTACGCCCGCGAGGGGTGGGCCGTCGTCGTGCTCGACCTCGACGAACCGGCTGCGAAGACCGCCGCCGAGGACATCGCCGCGCGGACCGGCGCGACGGTGTTCGCGCACGGCATCGACGTCGCCGACGAGCCGTCGGTGCAGGCCGCCTACGACGCGGTGCGGGCCGAGGTGGCCGCGGGCCGGCTGCCCGCTGTCGGCGCGCTGGCCAACATCGCGGGCATCACCTCGCCGGTGCCGTTCCTGGAGACCACGCTCGAGTTGTGGAACAAGGTGCTGGCGGTCAACGCGACCGGCACCTACCTGGTCACCAAGGCGTTCCTGCCGGATCTGATCGAGGCGGGCTGGGGGCGCATCGTCACCATGTCGTCGGTGTCGGCCCAGCAGGGCGGGGGAGTGTTCGGCAAGACCCCGTACTGCGCCGCGAAGGCCGCCATCCTCGGGTTCACCAAGTCGCTGGCCAAGGAGCTCGGCGCGGCCGGGATCACCGTCAACGCCGTCGCGCCGGGCGCGGTGGACACCGACATCCGCGCGGGCGCGACCACCCCGGAGCTGGAGGACGCCATCACGGACGGCATCCCGATCGGCCGTCAGGCCACAGTGGACGACGTGGCCGCGGTGATCACCTGGCTGTCCACCGACGACGCCGGGTACCTGCAGGGCACCACGATCGACATCAACGGCGGATCGTTCCTCCACTGAGGACGGATGGGTGACATGACGTATCTGTGGGACGATCCGGCCACGTTCGCCGACGACGCGCTGGCCGGGTTCTGCGATCTGCACGCCGACCTGGTGCGGCAGGTGCCGGGCGGCGCGGTGCGGAGGGCCCGCCCGCGGCGCCCGAAGGTCGCGGTGCTGCCCGGCGGCGGCTCCGGCCACTACCCGGCCTTCTACGGGATCATCGGCCCCGGCCTGGCGGACGGCGCGGTCAGCGGCAACCTGTTCACGTCGCCGTCCGCGCAGGACGCCTACTCGGTGGCGATGGCCGCGCAGTCCGGTGCCGGAGTGGTGTTCAGCTACGGCAACTACGCCGGCGACGTGATGAACTTCGGCCTCGCCACCGACCGGCTGCGGGCCGAGGGGATCGCCGTCGACAACGTGGTGGTCACCGACGACATCGCCAGCGCCCCGGCGGCGGAGGCCCAGCGGCGGCGCGGGATCGCGGGCGACTTCGCGGTCTTCAAGATCATGGGCGCGGCCGCCGACGAGGGCATGGACCTCGCCGGGGTCGTGCGGGTGGGCCGGAAGGCCAACGAGCGCACGCGCACCATCGGCACCGCGTTCGCCGGGTGCACCTTCCCCGGTGCGCCAGAGCCGCTGTTCAGCGTGCCGGACGGGCAGATGGGCCTGGGGCTGGGCATCCACGGCGAGCCCGGCCTCCGGGACGTTCCCCTGCCCTCGGCCGGGGAACTCGCGGCCGACTTCGTCGGCAGGCTCCTGGCCGAGAAGCCCGCGGACGCGGGGGAGCGGGTGGCGGTGCTGCTCAACGGCCTCGGCGCGGTCAAGCAGGAGGAACTGCTCGTGCTGTGGCGGCCGGTGGCCGCGCTGCTGCGCGAGTCAGGGCACGTCCCGGTGCTGCCCGAGGTGGGCGAGCTCGTGACGAGCCTCGACATGGCGGGGGTGTCGCTCACCGTCACGTGGCTGGACGACGAACTCGAACGCCTGTGGGCGGCACCGGCGTGGACACCGGCGTTCCGGCGCAGCCGGACGGCCGACGAGCCGGAGGCGGCGGTCCAGCCCGAGGCGAGCGAGCCGGAAACGACTGCGCCGGTGTACTCGCCCGCCCCGGCCGAGTCCCGCGAGCTCGCGGAACACGTGCTCGCGGCGCTGCGCCAGGTGGCTTCGGCGCTGGGGGAAGCGGAAAGCGAGTTGGGTGCCATCGACGCCGTGGCGGGCGACGGCGACCACGGCCGCGGCATGGTCCGCGGCATCGGCGCCGCGCTGGCCGCGGCCGAGGAAGCCCAGCGGGCCGGGGCGGGAGCGGGGGACTGCCTCGCCGCCGCCGGGGACGGCTGGGCGGCGCGCGCGGGCGGCACGTCCGGCGTCCTGTGGGGCGCCGGGCTGCGGGCCGCCGGCGAAGCCATCGGCGACCGCGGCGGCAGCGCGGAAGTCGCGGCCGAGGCGGTGGAAGCCCTGACCACCCGCATCACGACGCTCGGTGGCGCGGCGGTCGGGGACAAGACGCTGGTGGACGCACTGGAACCGTTCCGGGCCGAACTGCTGTCCGCCGTCGCTGCCGGTGCTCCGGCGGCCGCCGCGTGGTCGCGCGCAGCCGAGGCCGCCGACAAGGCGGCCCGGAACACCTCGGAACTGGTGCCGCGCAAGGGACGGGCCCGGCCGCTGGCCGAGCGCAGCATCGGCACGCCCGATCCCGGCGCGGTGTCCACTGCCCTGATCGCCCGGACGATCGCCGACCACCTGACGGGAGAACTCCGATGACCTACCGGATCGCGATCGGCTGCGATGACGCCGGACTGGACCACAAGGAACGCCTCGCCGCCGACCTGCGCGCCGATCCCCGGGTGAGCGAGGTGATCGACCTCGGCGTGCACCGCGACGCCGACGACGTGCACCGCCCGTACCCGGAGATCGGGCTGGCCGCGGGCGAGGCCGTGCGCGCGGGCACCGCCGACCGGGCCGTGCTCGTCTGCGGCACCGGCATCGGGATGGCGCTGTCGGCCAACGAGGTGCCCGGCGTGCGGGCCACCACCGCCCACGACTCGTACTCGGTGGAGCGGTCCGTGCTGTCCAACAACTGCCAGGTGCTGGCCCTCGGGCAGCGGGTGGTGGGGCTCGAACTGGCCCGCCGGCTGGTGCGCGAATGGCTCGGTTACGAGTTCGACCACCGATCGCCCAGCGCGGCGAAGGTAGAGTTGATTGCCGGGTACGAACGGTGCTGAGCGCCGTCGGTGGCGCGGAACCGAGGAGGCTGCGAGTGGTGAGCCGTCAGGCGCAGGCAGGCCGGAACCTCCGGCAGATGGCCGTCGACGCCCTGCGGAAGGCGATCACCACCGGCACGTTCCCGCCGGGCACCCACCTCGGCGAGGTGCAGGTGTCCGACCAGCTCGGCATCAGCCGCGGCACGCTGCGCGAGGCGCTGCGCGAACTGCAGCAGGAGGGCCTGGTCTCCTACGGCGATCGCGGCCGGGTCGCGGTCCGGCAGATCGACGAGAAGGACATCATCAACACCTTCACCGTCCGGGCCGCGCTGGAAGCGGTGGCCGGTGAGACGCTGGCCTCCAGCTACTACCGGGAACAGCACTGCCAGAGCCTGCGCGCCGCCGTCGACGACATGGCGGCGGCCGCGCAGGTCTCGCTGGAGGCGCAGATCGAGGCGGACCTGGCCTTCCACGAGCTGCTGTGCGAGCTCACCGGGAACGACGCGCTGCTGCGGTCCTGGAAGCTGCTGGAAGGCTCGATCCGGATGTGCATCATGTACCGCGGCCTGGAGCGAGCGCTGAGCAACATGAGCGCCGACCGCCACCTGGAGATCGTCACGGCGATCGAATCGGGCGACCCGGTCAAGACGCAAACGGTGATCCAGGACCACATGGTGGCAACGGCGCAGGCACTGCTGTTCGGTACCGTCCGCAGCCGCCGGCCGATCAACATCCTGGGCGATGCCCCGCCCGCGGAGCAGGGAGAACGGCCCGAGGCGCAAGCCTGACCCCGGCCGGGCGTCCCCGGCTCGGTCCCTTGTGGACGAGCACCGCTCGTGGGCGGGCTGCCGACGCGCACCACCAGCGCAGGTATTGCGGGCCGGTATGCGGGGTACCAGGGGTGTGGTGGGCGCGTCGAGGGGGCGGCGCGATCGGAGTCTGCTCGTCCCTCCCCGGTGCCCGTTGCCGCGTGGAGGTGGTCGATGGCAGCGCCGTCCTCGAAGTCCCGGGTCACCCGGCGCGTTTACGCGCTGGGGTCGCTGGCGGCGATCCTCTTCGGCTACGACAACGGGATCATCTCGGCCGCCATCCTGTTCATCCCGCACGAGCTGCCGCTCACCCCGCTGCTCAAGGGAACCGTCGTCAGCTCGACCGTCGTCGGGGCGATGGTGGGGGCCTTGGGCAGCGGGCCGGCGGCCGACCGGCTCGGGCGGCAGCGCGTCCTGCTCGCCGCCGGGGTCGTGTTCGCCATCGGCGCGCTCGGCGCCGGGGTGGCGCCGACGGTCGCCGTGCTGGTGCTGTTCCGGTTCGTCATCGGGCTCGGCATCGGCATCGCCTCGGTGGTGGTCCCGCTCTACCTGGCGGAGATGGCGCCCGCCGGGCAGCGCGGCGTGGTGACCTCGCTGAACCAGTACATGATCATCGTGGGCACGGCGCTGGCCGCCGCCACCGGTTACGGGCTGGCGTTCGTCGCCTCGTGGCGGTGGATGATCCTCATCGGTGTGTTCCCCGCCGTGGTGCTGGTCCTGGGGTTGCTGGCCGCGCCGGACACGCCCCGGTCGCTGGTCCGGCGGGGACGCCCGGAGCAGGGTCGCGCGCTGCTGGCCGGCCTGCGCGGCGATCCGGCCGCCGCCGACCGGGAGCTCGCCGAGATCACCGAGCTCGAACGCCAGCAGCGGGACGCCCGGCTCGGCGCCCGGATGTCCGCGCCCTGGGTGCGGCGGTTGCTGCTGCTGGGCGCGATGCTCGCCGTGTTCCAGCAGATCACCGGCATCAACACGATCGTCTACTACGCGCCCGGCGTGCTCACCACCTTCGGGGTCTCCGAGGTCACGGCGCTGCTGTTCACCTTCCTCAACGGGCTGCTGAACATCCTGACGATCGCGGTCGTCGTGCGGGCCGGGGTGGTGGACCGCTGGGGCCGCAAACCCGTCCTGCTCGCCGGGCTGGTGGGCATGTCGGCGAGCCTGTTCGCGGTCGGCGCGGCGGCGCTGGTGCTGCCCGGTGAATCCCCGGCTCTGTTCGGGATCGCCGTCGCCGCCTTCGTCGTGTTCACCAACACCTTCTCGGCCACCTGGGGGCCGGTGCTGTGGGTGGTGCTGGCGGAGATCTTCCCGCTGGCGATCCGCGGCGCGGCGATGGCCGTCGCCACGCTGTTCAACTGGCTCACCGACTTCTTCGTCTCGCTGACCTTCCCCACGTTCACCGCCCTGGTGGGCGCCGGGGTCGTGTTCATCGCCTACGCCGCCGCGGGCGTGATCGTCTTCCCGATCGTCTGGTGGTGCGTGCCGGAGACCAAGCAGCGGAGCCTGGAATCGCTGGAGCGGGCCTTCCGGCGGGGCACCCGCTTCCGGCCGGAGGGATGACGTGGACCGGCGCGAGTTCGTCAAGCTCTCGCTCGCGGGCGCGGGCGCGGTGCTCTTCGGCGGCGTGCCGCGTGCGGGCGAGGCGCAAGGCCTGACCGTCGCCGATCCGGCCAGCACCTTCTTCGCGACCGCGTTCAGCGACTACGCCGCCACCGTCACCACCGACAGCACCGGCGACCTGTGGCCGACCTGCTGGGCGGACGACGACTACGTCTACACGGCCAACGGCGACGGCCAGGGATTCGGCGACGAGCCGATGGCGGCCATCGTGGTGAACCGGATCGCCGGAACGCCCGAGACCGGCCTGCGCGGCGAACGGCTGGCCGCCGGCGACGCGGTCGCCAAGCCCCACGCCGATCCCAAGCTGTACAACGCGAAACCCACCGGCATCGTCGCCGTCGACGGCAACGGCGACGGCCGGGACGAGCTGTACCTGGCGGTGCAGGACCTGCGCTTCGCGCCCGCGTCCACGGCGTTCGACGACGCCGTGGACGCCACCGTCGTCAAGTCGGAGGACTACGGGCTCACCTGGCAGCAGCCGTCCCAGCCGATGTTCACCGGCCACGTCTTCACCACCGTGATGTTCCTCGACTTCGGCCGCAGCCAGGAGCACGCCCGGTCGCTCGGCCCGGAGAACGCCGGGTACGTGTACGCCTACGGCCTGGACGGCAACTGGCGCGACTCCTACAGCAACGAGGTGACTTCGCCGACGAACCTCTACCTGGCCCGGGTTCCCCGGAACTCGATCCAGCAGCGGGACACCTGGCGGTTCTACGCCGGGGCCGGGAGCGACGGCAGTCCACGGTGGAGCGCGGGCATCGGCGAGAAGGCGCCGGTGCTCACCGACGATCGGCGGCTCTACACCGGTCTGTACGGCGAAGGCCGTCGCGATCTGACCGTGATCTCCCAGGGCGGCGTCCTCTACAACGCCCCGCTGCGCCGGTTCATCTACACCTCGTGGACCGAGTACACCTTCGAGTTCTACGAGGCCCCGGCGCCGTGGGGGCCCTGGCAGCTGTTCATGTCGAAGGACTTCGGCGCCCAGCCCTGGTTCGGCCGCCCCGGCCGCGTCCGGCTGCTCCCCGTGCCGGGCGGCCACGACGTGCCGAAACCGGAGACCGGCGAACCGAAGCCGCCCTGCGCCGGGCCGAAGAACGGCGGCTACGCGCCCACCATCCCGGCCAAGTTCGTCTCGGCCGACGGGACGCGGATGTGGTTGCAGTCCAACTGGTTCCTGAACGTGGCGTGCGGGCTGCCCAACTACGAGTTCTCGCTGCGCCGCTTCCACGTTTCCCCGCGCAGGCCCGGCGATCCGGGGCGAAACCCGCCCGACCCGGCGGACAACCTCGCCGCCCCCGGGAGAAGCCCGTTCCCCATCGAGAAGTCGGCCCACTACGGCCACGGCGACTACCTCAACAACGGCGTCCGGGAGGAGAGCGAGGACAGCTTCGACGGCGCCCGCAAGCAGGCCGACTTCTGGGGGTACGTCTGGCAGGACGAGTACTGGATCGACCGCGTCGTCTACACGACCGGCAGCATGTTCTCGGATGGCGGCTGGTTCGCCCGCGACCTGACCGTGCAGGTCCGCCAGGGCGCGAACTGGGTGGGCGTCAGGGGCCTGACGACCGCTCCCGCGTACCCCTACGACAGCACCGCGGGCCCGAACAAGACCTACGTGCTCGCGTTCGACCCGATCGCCGGGGACGGCGTCCGGATCATCGGAGTCCCCGGCGGCACGGCGACGTTCACGTCGATCGCCGAGCTGGAGGTGTACTTCGACGGCCGGTGACCAGTGCTGCGGGGCGAACTGGGCGAGCAGGCCCCCGACCGGGTCGGCGCCGAACAACATGTCGAGGCTTTCGGCGGTGCCGTGCTCGTCGAGGACCCGCGTCGCTTCGCCGCCGGGGTGGAACTGCTCTTGGCGGCCCGGACACCGGAGGTGGGTACGCTTCGTGATGACGCACTTTTCGGGCGAAGGGGGAGCCTCGTGGGAACGGAGCAGGCCGGGCGGGCGCCCGCGGACGCCGATGCGGTGCGCGCCGACTCCCTCGCCCGCGAGATCTTCACGGGCGTGGCCAACAAGTGGTCGCTCCTGATCATCGAGGTCCTGCGGGACCGCACCCTCCGCTTCACCGAACTGCGGGCCGAGGTGGATGGCATCAGCCACAAGATGCTCACCCAGACCCTGCGAAGGCTCGAACGCGACGGCGTGGTGCACCGCACGGTGCACCCCACCGTGCCGCCGCGCGTCGAGTACCGCCTCACCGATGCGGGCCGGTCGCTGCGCGACACGGTCAACGGCATGTGCGCGTGGAGCCGCACCCACCTCGACGAGATCGAGGCGTCCCGCCACCGCTTCGACGCGCAGCAGCACGCCTGAGCCGCGCCCGGGGCGCCGTCACCTGGTGAGGAGTTCGCGCAGGGCCTTGGTGACCTCCGCCGGGGCTTCTTCGGCCATGAAGTGGCCGCAGGAGACCGGGACGTGGCGGAGATCGGGCGCCCATTCGCGCCAGAGGGCGGCGGCGTCGAAGCCGAGCACGGCGCCCCAGTCCTGCTGCAGGACGGTCACCGGCATCCGCAGCCGGTTCCCGGACTTCCGGTCGGCCTCGTCGTGCTCGACGTCGACGTGGGCCGATGCGCGGTAGTCGGCGACGATCGAGGTGACCGCTTCGCGGGAGGCCGCCAGGTAGGCGGCGCGGACGTCGGCGGGGATGGCGCCGGGGTCCTGGGTCCAGATGTCGAGGAAGTGGCCGAAGAACGCGTCGGCGCTGGCGCCGATCATCCGTTCCGGCAGGCCGGGCGGCTGGGCCATCAGGTAGAGGTGGAAGCCCACCGCGGCCGAGGTGCCGTGCATGACGTCCCACATGTCCAGCGTCGGCAGCACGTCGAGCGAGGCGAGGTGGGTGATCGTCTCGGGGTGGTCGAGGCCGGCGCGGATGGCGACCAGGGCGCCGCGGTCGTGCCCGGCCAGCGCGAAGCGCTCGTGGCCGAAGGCGCGGGCGAGGGCGACGACGTCGGCGGCCATGGTGCGCTTGGAGTAGGCCTGGCCGTCGGTGTCGGAGGGCTTGTCGCTGTCGCCGTATCCGCGCAGGTCGGGGCAGATGACGGTGTGGTCGGCGGCGAGGTCGGCGGCGACGTGCCGCCACATCAGGTGGGTCTGCGGGAAGCCGTGCAGCAGCACGATAGGGCTGCCCGAGCCGCCCACGGCCGCGTTGAGCGCCACGCCGTCGGCGACGGTGACGCGCTGGTAGTCGAATCCGGTGATCGTCGGTGCCATGGTGGGCCTTCCTCGTTTCGCGTTGACCCGTCGAGCCTGCGCGCGGCCGATCAACAACCGGTCAACGGCGGCTCAGTGCCCGGGTTCGCGCGGCGGCTTATACAGTGCGTGGCGTGTCTGTGCAGGTGAGCGCGTCGAGGGTGACCTTCGGTGTGCTCGGTCCGCTGGAAGCGGTCGGTGCGAGCGGTCCGGTCGACCTCAAGGGACCGCTGCACCGCGCCGTGCTCGCCCGGCTGCTGATCGCCAGGGGCCGGGTCGTGCCCCTCGCCCGGCTCATCGACGACCTGTGGGACGACCCGCCGGAGAGCGCGGTCGGCACCATCCGGACCGTCGTTTCCAGCTTGCGCCGAGCCCTCGAACCGGACCGGCCGCCCCGGTCGCCCGCCCGGCTGCTGGTGACCGCGGCGCCGGGCTATGCGCTGCGCGCGGCATCCGGATCGGTGGACGCCCAGCGGTTCGAGGCGGCGGTGGGCGACTCCGCGTCCATGCTCGCGGCGGGGCGGGCCGATGCGGCGCGGTCCACTTTGGACGAGGCCTTGGCGCTGTGGCGGGGGCCCGCGTTCGCGGAGTTCGACGACCGGGCCTGGGCGCGTCACGAGATCTCGCGGCTCGACGAGCTGCGCCTGCTGGCCGTGGAGCGGCGGGCGCAGGCGGCCTTGGCGCTGGGGCGGGCCGCCGAGGCGGTGCCCGATCTGGAAGGCCAGGTCGCCGAACACCCCTGGCGCGAGACGGCCTGGCAGCTGCTGGCGCTCGCGCTCTACCGCAGCGGGCGGCAAGGCGACGCCCTGGGCGTGCTCCGCGAGGCGCGCAAGGTCCTGGCGACCGAGCTGGGCGTGGATCCCGGCTGGGACCTGCAACGGCTGGAGGCGGACATCCTCAGCCAGGCGCCGCACTTGTCCGCGGCGCCCGTCCCGGCCGGCGCCGACCAGCCGGTCGAGCCGCCGATCGTCGGCCGCAGGGCCGAGCTCGCGCAGCTCGCGGCCGCCGGCGCACGCGGCCGCCTGGGGCTGGCGCTGATCTCCGGTGAGGCCGGGGCGGGCAAGACCGCGCTCGCCGAAGCCCTGACCGACGAGCTGGCGGCCGCCGGCTGGATCACCGCCTGGGGGCGCAGCCCGGAGCAGGACGGCGCACCGGCCGGGTGGCCCTGGACGGAGATCACCACCGCCCTCGCGGCCGCGGGGCATCCGCCGCCCGTTCCGCCGGCAGCGGGCGAAGACCCCGCCGCGGCGCGGTTCCGGATGCATCGGGAGGCCGCCTCCTACCTGTCCGCCGTCGCCGAGCGCGCACCCGTGCTGCTGGTCTTCGACGACCTGCACCGGGCCGGTGAGGAAACCCTTTCCCTGCTGGCATTCCTGGCGGCGGCACCCGTCGACCGGCGGGTGCTGGTCGTGGGGACCTACCGCAGCACCGAGATCTCCGCAGCGCTCACCGACGCGCTCGGCCGCTTCGCCCCGGCCGAACCGACCCGGGTCTACCTGGGCGGTCTGGCGGAGTCCGAAGTGGACGAACTCGCCCGCGCGGTCACCGGCCGGGAGCTGGATGCCGCGACCACCAGCGCGATCCACCGGCGCAGCGGCGGCAACCCGTTCTTCGTCCGGGAGCTCACGCGGCTGTTCGAGGCGGAGGGGAGCAAGGCGCTCTCCGGGATTCCGGCGGGCGTGCGGGACGTCATCCGCCGTCGCCTGGCGGGGCTGCCGCAGCAGGCGCGCACGGTCCTGCGCCAGGCCGCGGTCGTCGGCCGCGACGTCGACCTCGATCTGCTCGTCCCGCTGGCCGGGGACGAGGACCTGGTGCTCGACGTGGTCGAATCGGCGCTGCTCATGGGATTCGTCGCCGAACCGGGCCCGAACCGGCTGCGGTTCACCCACGAGCTGATCCGCGACACGCTCTACGAGGAAGCGCCGCGCCTGCGCCGGGCCCGCTGGCACGCCGCCATCGCGGAGACGATCGAGCAGCTGCGGCCCGGCGAGGTGGAATCCCTGGCGCACCACTACTTCCACGCCGACGACCGCCGGACGGCGGGCCGGGCCGCCCGCTACGCCAAGGAGGCGGCCGAGGCGGCCGAGCGGCGGTTCGCCCCGCACGAGGCGGCGCGGCTGTGGCGGCAAGCGATCGCGGCCCACGACCGCTCCGGGAGCGGCGATGCCCGCGCCCGGCTCGAACTGATCACGGGCCTGGTGCGGGCCCTCGCCGTCGCGGGCGGGCTCGACGAGGCCCGGCGGCACCGCGCCGAAGCGATCGCCGCGGCCGACGAGCTCGGCGATCCCGAGCTGACGGCGCGGGTGATCGGCGCGTTCGACGTGCCCGCGATCTGGACCCGCAACGATGACGAAGACGTTGCGCGGCAAGTCATCGAGGCCACCGAGCGCACCCTGGCAGCCCTGCCGGACGACCGGGCCGAAGCACGCGGCCGGCTGCTCAGCACGCTCGCGCTGGAACTGCGCGGCACGCGGGCGCAGCGCGGGCACGAGGCCGCCGTCGAGGCCGAGGCGATCGCCCGCGAGCTGGACGATCCGGCGCTGCTCGCGTTCGCCCTCAACGGCCGGTTCATGCAGTGCTTCCAGCGCACCGGGCTCGCCCCGCAGCGCGCCCGCATCGGCGCGGAGCTGGTCGAGCTGGCGGAACGCCACGGCCTGGTGACCTTCGAGGTGCTCGGCCGCCTGATCCTGATCCAGGCCCACTGCGCGCTGGCCGAGTTCGCCGCCGCCGACGCGCACGCGACGGCCGCCGACCGGCTCGCCCAGCGCCACGAGATTCCCCTGGTGGGAGTGTTCACCGAGTGGTACGCCGCGCTGCGGCTGGCGGTTTCCGGCCAATCGGCGGCGGCGGAAGCCGCTTACCGCGCGGCCGCGATCCGGTTGCGGGGCACCGGGATGCGGGGCATGGAGCAGGGAGCCCTCCCACTCGCCCTGCTGGGACTGCGGCTGCCGGATATGTCCGAAGTGGACTGGAACGCGGACTGGGGCCCGTACGGGGATTGGGTTCGCCCGCTGGGCCTGCTCGCCGCCGGTCACCGCGAGCAGGCCCGGGAAGCGGCGCGGGCGCTGCCCGACTCGCCTCGCGATCTGCTCTACGAGGCACGCCTGTGCCTGGAAGCCGTGCTGGCCATCGGCCTCGCGGACCGCGAGATGATGGCGCGGGTCTACGAGCTGCTCCAGCCCGCCGCGCGCGAAATCGCCGGTGCGGCCAGCGGCCTGCTCGTGTTCGGCCCCGTCGCGCAGTACCTGGGCGACCTGGCCGCCGCGATGGACCGGCGCGAAGCGGCCGGGAACCACTACCGGCAAGCGGAGGCCGTCGCGCGGCAAGCCGGGGCGCCGCACTGGATCGCCGCCGCCCGCGCCCGCCTGACCTGAGGAGTCGTTTCCGAGTGGTGCGCGGGCACGTGTGGGACGTGGCCGCCTGGGGAGCAGAGCGCCGGTTCATCGCGGCGGCCAGGTCGCCCAGGTACTGCGCGACGGGGCCGAACACGAGCAGGCCGCTGGCCGCACCGGCGATTTCGCGC
>NZ_JBSGJZ010000014.1:0-220921 GCF_053605825.1 Saccharopolyspora sp. NPDC003752
CGGTCGTGGAACTCGCCCATGTCGATCTGCACCAGCGCGTCGTCGTCCCCGAACAGGAACTCCGCCAGCGCCTTCGACAGCTCGGTCTTGCCGACTCCCGACGGCCCGGCGAAGATGAACGACCCCGACGGCCGCTTCGGGTCCTTCAGGCCCGCGCGGGTGCGGCGGATCGCCTGCGACACGGCCTTGACCGCGTCGTCCTGGCCGATGATCCGCTTGTGGAGCTCGTCCTCCATGCGCAGCAGGCGGGTCGTCTCCTCCTCGGTGAGCTTGAACACCGGGATGCCCGTCCAGTTCGCCAGCACCTCGGCGATCTGCTCGTCATCGACCTGGTTCGCGGCCCCGGCGCGCACGCGCAGGCGGGCGGCCGCTTCGTCGATGAGATCCACGGCCTTGTCCGGCAGGAAGCGGTCGTTGAGGTAGCGATCCGCCAGGCTCGCCGCCGCCACGAGAGCGGTGTCCATGATGGACACCTGGTGGTGATCCTCGTAGCGCGAGCGCAATCCCTTGAGGATGGCCACGGTCTGAGCCACCGATGGTTCGTCGACCTGGATCGGCTGGAAGCGGCGATCCAGGGCCGGGTCCTTCTCCATGTGCTTGCGGTAGTCCGCAATGGTCGTCGTGCCGATCGTCTGCACCTCGCCGCGCGCCAGCATCGGTTTGAGCATGCCGGACGCGTCGATCGAGCCCTCCGCCGCACCGGCGCCGACGAGCGTGTGGATCTCGTCGATGAACAGGATGATGTCGCCGCGGGTCTCGATCTCCTTGAGCACCTTCTTCAGGCGTTCTTCGAAGTCGCCGCGGTACCGCGCGCCGGCGACCAGCGAACCCAGGTCCAGGATGTAGAGCTGCTTGTCCGTCAGCGTTTCCGGCACCTCGCCCGCGACGATCTTCTGCGCCAGCCCCTCCACGACCGCCGTCTTGCCGACGCCTGCCTCGCCGATGAGCACCGGGTTGTTCTTGGTGCGCCGGCAGAGGACCTGCATGACCCGCTCGATCTCCTTCTCCCGGCCGATCACCGGGTCGAGCTTGCCCTCGCGGGCGCTCTGCGTCAGGTTGCGCCCGTAGTCGTTGAGCCGGGCGGGGAGCTGCGGCCCTTCACCGGGGTGGTCCGGCGCGGCATCGGGCTGGTTGCGGTCGAGAAGACTCTCGACCTGCCGGCGAACCCGGTCGAGGTCTGCGCCGAGGCTGACGAGCACCCGGGCCGCTGGGCATTCGCCCTCGTCGATCAACCCGAGCAGGATGTGCTCGGCATCGATGCGGTCGTGGCCGCGGCGCCGCGCTTCCCGAAGCGACAGCTCCAGCACCTCCTTCGCCTGCACCGTGAACGGGATGTGCCCGCTGGGCGCGATGTGCCCCCGGCCGAAGAGGTGTTCCACCTGGCGGCGCACGCCATCGAGCGTGATCCCGAGCGACTCCAACGCCTCGGCGACGACGGGATCGCCCTGGTCGACCAATCCCAGGAGGATGTGCTCGGTGCCGATGCAGTTGTGGTCGAGCGTCCGGGCCTCTTCCTGGGCTAGGACGATCACCTGCCTCGCGCGGTCGGTGAACCTCTCGAACATCGGGCACCCCCGGCCTTCCGGTACCGAGCTAGTACGAGGGTGCCCGCTGCGGAGCGACCTCACGCAGCGGCCGCGGGAGTCGTGCTCGCGAGTCTCCGGGTGCGTTGACCGAAACCCGGGCGGGTACCCCTACCGATGTGCGCAGGCGATGACGTCGGAATGACATGTTCCCCGCTGGGGAAGGCCGTGCTCGGCGCCGCACGGACTGGCCGGAGTTCGGCGACCTGGACTGGTCGCGGCCGGCGGAACTCGCCGAGCAGTCGGAGCTGATCGACACTCGCAACCAGCTCACCCCTGGCGTTCTCCGGCGGGCAGGCCTGCAATGGCGCGGCACCGGCCGCGCGGCACGGGCATAGCAACGCGTTCTCGCGCGCCGACCGGTCCGGCGCATCGAACTCCGTTTAGAGACCGGCTGCGGGGGAAGGACGAGAGGAGGACAACGACCGATTTCTCTTGGAAGGACTGCACGATGACGCGCGCAACGAGGCATTCCGGGGGCATGGTCGACGTTTTGGTGACGGATCATCGCGAGGTGGAGCAGGCGTTCGCCGACTACGAGCGCGGTGGTCTGTCCGACGAACAGCGCCGCGAACTCGTGGATCACATCATCACGGAACTGGTGCGGCACTCGGTGGCGGAGGAGCAGTACCTCTACCCCACGGCGCGGGAAACGCTGCCGAACGGTGACGAGGTGGCCGACAAGGAGATCGCCGAGCACGCCGAGGCCGAAGAGGTGATGAAGCGGTTGGAGAGCATGGACGTCGCCGACGCCGGGTTCGACGACCTGATGGCGCAGTTGATCCGCGACATCCGCCAGCACGTCGAGGAGGAGGAGCGAGACCTCTTCCCACGCTTGGAGCAGGCTTGCAACGCCGACGAGCTGATGGACCTCGGGAAGAAGATCCAGGCGGCGAAGAAGACCGCCCCGACCAGGCCGCACCCCTCGGCGCCGGACCGCCCGCCGGCCAACATGATCCTGGACCCGGGCGTCGGGATGATCGACCGGATGAGGGACGCACTGTCCGGTCGGAATCGTTGATCGCGGCTGCGGCGGCTGCCGTTCAGGCGGCGTTGGAGGTGTCGACGTCCAACGCTTCGAGGAGCACGCCGCGGTGCAGGTCCGCCACTGGGGCCAGCAGGTCCGGGTGGCGGAGGAGGGTCGCAGCGCCCAGTTCCCGGTCGCCAGGGCCGGTGAGGCGGCGGAACTGGTCCGGCGAGGCGGAGCGGTGGCGGTCGACCAGCACGTCGACCGCCGCCGCGGCCAGTGCAAGGTCCCCGAGCAGGCAGGCGGCCCAGCTGGCGACCACCTCGTCGACCCAGGTCCGCCACGCCTGGTCCGCGTCGTCGTGCGCCGTTGCAACGCCGCCGACCAGCGCGTCCAGGCGGCCCGCCCCGCCGGGGCCGGCGATCAGGACGAGGTCGGCATCCACGGTGGTCGGATAGCGAAGCAGGGCAGCCACGGTTACGGCCTGCACGGCCTGGGCCTCCACCAGCGCGCGGCTGAAGGCGCCTCCGCTGGACGCGGGGTAGGCGGTGGTCAGCCAGCGGGCGGTGGCCGTGATCATCGGGGCAAGGGCCGAGGACAAGTCGGGGTCTCGCTTCCTCGCTGCTCGGGACGGCTGCCACCACGGTATCCCTCGCGCGGGGCCGGCTGAAGGCCTCGCGCGCAGGTGAGGCGTAGCGCACGGCAGTAGTCGACCCGACCGGAGCGAGGTCCGAAACTCACCAACCATCGCCCAGTTCAGCTCCCTGACGGGGAGTTACGGCGCTTCTGCGCTCGTCGAGTGCCGACTACGGCTACGGCGGTTGCTGGTCGGCCGGGGGCAGGAGAGAACGCTCGTCGTTGGCCCATCGGTCGAGCAGCAGCGTTTCGAGTTTGCTGCCCAGGTGGGTGCTGGCGCGGATGCCGAACACGACATCGGAGGCGAGTTCTGGCTCGGCTGCCAGCAGGGGGGTGAGGACGCTCCGCCTCACCAGTTGTTCGTGGACAGCGTCGGCTTCGACGTGCTCGGCGTAGAACTCGATGGCGTCCGGGCCGCAGCCGAGCCGTCGCATCGCCTGGACGAGCCGGTCGGAACCGGGCGAGGAGGTGAGCTCGACGGTGGCGAACTGCCCCAGCAACGCGCCTCGAAGACCGCGGTGCAGCCCGCACATCGACATCAGGTTGACTTCGGCGAGCGCTTCCGCCGGGGCGGAATCGAGGTAGGCCCCGTACCGGTCGTCCAAGCCGAGAGCGCGCATCATCCTGGCGAACAGGTGGGAATGCATGCGTTCGGGGTTACCGGCACCGTATTCGTCGTGTTCGATCGTGACGAAAGCGGATTTGGCCGCCCCGGAGAGCCGGGGGATCACCCAGGCCTGTGGGTCCGCTTCCTTGAGGTGGTACAGCGACCGGTGCGCTACGTACTCGCGCAACTGCCACAACTGCCCGTCGCGGCGGAGGTGGTGCGTGACCCCCCACGCATCGGCGGGCTCGACGAGGACCCTTCGCAGTTCGGCCTCCACGTCATCGCCGGCCGGGACGTCATCGCGCAGGGCGGTCAGGAACACTCGTTCAAGCCCGTGGCGGAGCACCAACAGCGTGGGGTCCCATTCCCGCTCCGGTTCGACACTGCGGAAGCCGCGGTAGTGCAGTTCGTAAAGGCAGTAGAGGGCGAGTTGCAGGTCTTGCCCGTAGGGGTCGGTCTCGTTCGGGGGCGCAGGCGGGGCCGGGTTGCCGCGGAGCGTTTCGAGGACTGCGGATGACAGCGGGCCACGTGGGGACGGTAACTCTGCTTCCTCAGTGCTGCCGATCATCTCTGGAGGTCCCGTTCTGGTCGTCATCGGTCTTCCTCCGGCGGTTTGGGGCGCAGCGGCGGTGGCTGGTGTCGCACATCGGGTAGCGGCGACTCCGGCGGCACGTGCACAGGGCGGTCACCGCACGTTCGGAACACACGCGACGTCCGTCTGGCATGATCATTTCGACCGGGTCGTGGATGAGCACGGGCCCCTCGCCGGTGATCTCGATGCGGGTGGGAGAGCGGTCAGCCACGGCAACCCTCCACGACGACGAGTTCCTCGTCGCGGCGGCCTGACTTCAACAGACCACGAGATTCGAGAAGCTCGGCACGAGTTCGCATCACCGGGCCGAACGGCACGATCGATCGCGCGATCACCTGTGACCGAATGCCGACTCCCTCCAGGCGCTTCAGGGTCGCGCGCTCGTCGCACACCTCGGATTGCACGATCAAGACCGTGCCGCCGCTCCTGAGCGCTTTGGCAGACCCCGAACAGATCCGGTCGAGGACTTGCCTGCCGTCGATGCCGGCGTCCCAGCAGCGAGCAATCCGGTGGCGGGGGAGCATCGATGTGGGCGCGGGCATGTAGGGCGGATTGGCCAGCACGAGATCGAACCGTTCGCCCCGCACCGGCTCGAAGAGGTCACCGCGACGAACATCGACCGAGGCTCGATGGGCCCGGGCGTTGAGCCACGTTGCGACTGCGGACCGCAGAGATAGGTCGACCGCCATGACCGATGCCGCCCCGGCCCGGGCCGCCTCAAGGGCGAGCGCACCTGTACCGCAGCCAACGTCCAGCACGCGCCGTCCGCGGGCGTACCCGCCTTGGTGCATGACATCCGCCAGCAGCGAAGTGTCGTGAGCTACCCGGTAGACGCCGGGAGGCCGGATGAGGGGCACTCCGCCCTGATACCCCTTGTCCGGCGGTCGAAACATGGGCCCCTGGATGTTTCCGGTGACGCTGGCCTTCAGCGACGGCAGAAGAGGAAGAGGCCGTACTGCCAGCGCTCGTCCACCCAATGAGTGCGGGGGACGAGGCCGAAGGCGCGCATCTCATCGATGAAGCGCCCGGGTTCGAACTTCGCGGAGAATCCGACGTTGATCGAATCGCCTGCCCGGAACTTCAGCCGGATGTCCAGTGCTCGCAGTTCCGCCACGTGCTCCGCGGTGGCGTAGAGGTGGCCTTCGACCGTGCGGGTGTGCTCGTTGTAATGGGCCCGCGCCTGGAAGCGGTCTAGCAGGAAATCACCGTCGAAGCGACGGTTGAGGTGGGCCAGGTGGTTCAGGCGGAACCGCACGAACGCGGAGCCGCCCGGCGGATCGTTGTAGCAGGTTTCGAGGACGTGCTTGGGTTTGACCAGGTCTGCCGAAACGAGAAAGCGGTCGCCAGGTGCGAGTGTGCGCTCGATCTCCGCGAGCAGCGCGTGGCGTTCTGCGACGGTCGCGTTTCCCAACGTGCTCCCCAAGAACATCATCGTGACCGGCGCGCGACGTTGCCGGCGGATCCAGCGAAGCCCCGCTTCGTACCGGCCCCACAACCCGCGCACGGTCACCTCGCGGCAATCGGCGGCCAGCGCGTCACCGCTGGAGACGAGCATTTCGCGGCTGACATCGATGGGAAGGAACGTCGTTCGACGCCGAGCAGCGCACGCGGCGAGCAGTACTCGTGTCTTCTTGGCGCTGCCGCTGCCCAGTTCGGCGACCCACGGTGTTCCGAGCTCGTCCGCGATCGCCCCGGCATGCCGCTGCAGCAAACCGTCTTCCACGCGGGTCAGGTAGTAGTCCGGTAGCTCGGTGATCTCCTCGAAGAGTTCTGACCCGAGCGCGTCGTAGCCGAAGTGCGGCGGAACCCGGGGCGGTTTCTCGCGCAGAGCGGCCTCCAGCGCGTTGCCATCATTCCAAAATCCGGTGTCGCCATCTATGGCTTCGACCTTGGCCCGGCCTTCCAACTCCGTCCACCAACGTTCATCGCTCGGCGTCTGGAACGTGTCTCGCTCTCGTTCGACCAACATTCGCGGGGCGGCCGCAAGGTCTCTCGTACAATCGAGCGTTGCTGACGTCGGCGCACACAGCCCGCGTTTCGTGCCGCGTACTTCTGCCTGTCAGTCGGAGGAGAGCGTGTCCACCAGCTCGCCCACCTCCGTGTGGGGTAGCGATCGTGCGACGTCCTCGATTCTGACCGTCTGGACGCGGCAGAACGTTGGGAAGATTTTAGTTCCTGGGCCATCGAAGCCTGTCGCCTCCTGAGAGGGACGACCTCTGCCAAGGAATCCGTGGATGACCAGTTCGCCGCCGCCGTCGCGGACGAGTAGTTGCTCGTGTGCCGTCGAGACCGCTTCGTCCTGGGTGGTGGTGCGCGTCGGCGAGTCACGCCCGACCGGATCGGTCACCTGCCAGCCACCGTCCGGGTGCGGAGCCACATGGCGGGTCGCCATCACTGATCCCTCCCGTTCGCATGCGGAAGCCTGTTTTCGGCTACCCGGTCGTGGTGGCGGTAGAAACGCGGCCGATCGGACGTGGGGCCTGCCCGCGGGGCGGGTCGTCGTCCGTTGTCGGTGGACTGACGGGCCAACCGCGCAGCCCACTGGTGGCCCTTCCACCCACGCGAGCTTGGCAGGACCGCCGCTTTCGGTAGCCCTCCGCACATCGCGGGCATCTCACCCCAGGCTTACGCTGAATCGCGTGCGGGAAGCTTTTCACAATGAGCTAATACAGCTGGGAAATCAGCTGTCCGGCATGTGCGAGCTCGCCGCCGACACCATGCGGCGCGCCACCGCGGCCCTGCTCAACGGCGATGTGGGACTCGCCGAGCAGGTGATCGAGGAGGATGCCACGTTGGACCAAGCGGGCAAGGCCTGCGAAGGGCTCGCCCAGTCGCTGCTGGCCCTGCAGACACCAGTGGCCAGCGACCTGCGCACCGTTCTGGCCGCGCTCTACTGCGCGGTGAAGGTCGAGCGGATGGGTGGTCTCGCCGTCAACATCGCGAAACTCGTTCGCCGCAACCATCCGGCCAGGGTCGTGCCACCGGACTTGGAAGATCAGTTCAGGGAAATGGGAGAACTCGACGTGCGCATGTGCGAGCACTCTGCGACCTCGTCACCGGCAGTGCGGAAGGCCGGTTCGCCGAGCTCAACCACACCGACGACGCCGTCGACGCCCTGCACGCGAGAATTCTCGAGACCGTTACCGATGGGGACTGGCCGCACGGGATCCCCGCGGCGGTGAACGTGGCGTTGCTGGCCCGGTTCTACGAGCGCTTTGCCGATCAGGCGGTCTCCGTGGCCCGACGCCTGGAGTTCGCCGCCACCGGCACTCTCCCCACCCAGCCCAGTTAGCAAGATCATGGAGCAGTCCACACGGCCCCGAACACGGGCCTCGGTAGCGGCCGCGACTCTTCCGTGCGAACTCCGCGGATGCACGCTGCTGACCGAGCAGTCCGGGTCTCGGGAACTGGTCGCGCACTACGGGTCCGGACTCTGATGATCTCAGGAAAGCTGACCCAACGTGCGACCGATGTTCTGCTCCACGATGCCGAGCATTGCCGCTCGATGCGGGAAGTCACCGTCGAGCAACCTCAAGGGGCCTGCCACGAGTGACAAGTACATGGCAAGGCGATAGAACCGCATGCGGTCGTCGTCCAGGTCGTCACCGCGGAGATGGTGATAGTTGTCGCCGAAGCGCAATTCCAGAAAGACGTGCTCCCATTGAGCCTTTTTCATCCTGGTCGGTCCGCAGCCGCGGGTCGCAAAGCCACACGTCGATGAGGTGTCGCATGCGCCGCAGGCGCATAGCCCACCTACGACGCCGGCACCGCCGCGGGTTCTCAGAGGCTTCCTGGCGAGGACGGCCCCTCCGCCGTGTATTGGACATACATCAGGAGGGGCACCCACAGTCCAGGGAGCCTCTGAGGTTCCGCTACCCGCACCGCCACGCAAATCGAGGTTGGAAAAACCTCATTCGATGTCGAAGAGCATCGCACTCTCGATATCGATGAGCACCGGCTGGTCGTGATCATCGATGAGGACGTGGTCGGCGCCCAGCTCGCCATGGATCAACCCGTATTCTGCGCGTGTTGCCACGGCAGCGTGTCGCTCGTCAAGAAGATCCGCGAGGCGACGTTCGACGGCCGCGATCGCCTCGACGCGAGCGGCGGCTTGGGCGAGGTGGTCCAGCGCACGGCGCAGCACGACGTGTTCCACCGGGTCGGTGCCACCGGGCCGGTCGGCGCCCAAGCGGCCGTATTGATCACGTTGAGTGTGGTGCATCGTCCGGACGACATCACCGAGACGAGCCAGCACGTGTTGAGCACGGTGCGGGTCGTGTTCCCACAGGGCTTCGAGCGTGCCACCGCGTACGTCCTCCACCACGGCCACGTCACCGGCGAGGAGCCTCTTGCTGCTGTCCAGCATGATCACCTGGGGGACTCGGACTCCGGTAGCGGAGAGCGCGGCGTGAGCGGCCTCGAACAGCCCGAGGCCAGTAGCATGACCGAACGGGTCGTTGTGGTCCTGCGGCGCTGCGTCCGGCCAGTAGTCCTCATCGGCGCTCCACACATAGGCGATGCTTGTCGTGCGGTCGTCCGGCATCAGCCGATAGACGCCCTTTTTCGAGCCGCCGCGCAGTCGTTCCACCGAGACCAACTCGCGCGAGCCGAACGCCGCTCGCACGACACTTGCCAACTCTTGACTGCCGAGCCGCCCCCGAGCAACGGTCATTTTCGCACCCTACCAACCGAACTCGCCCCCAACGCGTGACCGGAGATCAGCTCCGGGCGGCGCTGAAACCTGTTTCGCGCTCACCGACCGAGGGCGCTTGCCGATCCGTCGTGGACGTGGCGGTGCAAGGTGCGCAACACTGCCTCGGTGCCCCAGCACCCGACGGTTTTCGTCTCATATGCCTCGCACGACCGTGCCGACGCTCTTGCGCTTCGCAGCCTGCTCGCTGGGCGCGGCTGCGAGGTCTGGCTCGACGTCTTCGACATCAATCCCGCAGGGCGGTTGCATGCCGAACTCGTCGACGCGCTTCATCGGGCCGACCTGATCTGCGTGCTGCTGTCCCCGTCGTCGGTTGCCTCGAAGTGGGTACGGCTCGAACTGGATGAGGCGATCGCGGGTGGGCAGCGGCTGTTACCGATCCTCCTCCGTCCGTGCGATCTTCCTGACCGGCTCGACGGACTGGTGTGCATCGACGCGGAGGACGGCATCGACACCGAGCACGTGGGTCTGCAGATCCTCCGGGCGGTCCTCGGCAACGAGGCCGCGTCCGGCCGGGAAATCGACGAAGCCTTCCGCCGGATGCTCGCCGGGCGTGAGCAGGTGCTCGCCGCGTCGGAGGCGATGCGGGACATCGCCGAGCAGCTCAGGCGGTTCCGCACGGAGCCGATCCGGAAGGTCGGCATCGCGCTGAATCCGTGGGCTATCCCGGCGTCACAGACACTGGAGATCCGGTTCGTCGTGGAGCAGGACAACCTCTTCACCCCGCCGATGTCCTTCTTCTTCGCGCACTTTCGGGAGGACGCTGCGACCTGGCCGGCCGAGTTGGCGTTCGAGCAGCCTTCGCGCCGTGACTTCCGCACCGGCCAGGCCGAGGTTGACGGGAAAATGCGCTGGATGGAACGCGTCGCGCCGCTCAGCCAGGCGATCAGGGCGCCGGCCTTCGCGGGTGACCCGGCCCAGTTTCACCTCGAGTTCGACGGGGCCGACTGGACGCCCGGAGGACTCAACCTGCGCCGGAACTTCGAGCTCCCGGCCCTGGCCGAGCTGGCGGGGAACCGGGCGTGCTTCCAGGTAGTCCTGCACGATCAAGCGCGACGTGCCAGTGAATTGGTCGATTCGGAGAAGACCGACCTCGACATCGAGATCACGGCGACGCTGCCCGGCGAGGCCCGTCATCAGCACATGCATCTGCGGCTGTTCAAGACCGGCCATGACGCGCTGGAGCGGCTGTTGCTCGGCTCCGGCTACTTGTCCATGCGCGAAAGCCCGGTGGAGCGCGAGGTTCTGCTCGGGTGCTACCCGCCTGTTCGCGGACGCCCGCGACATGGCGAGGAAGAGCGCGGCGCACGTGAAGGACGGCTGCGTGCAGGGGCGGTGTACGACGAGGCCGACCTTCGCGATGCCGCTCGTGTCGCGTTGCTCGACGCCAAAATTTTCCGCAACCGCGGAGACGTTGCGGCTGCGGACACGGAGTTGTCCAAGGCCATCGACCGCATCTCGCCGTTCGTGCTGGACGGCGCGGAGCCGGGCCCTGATGACGCCGAGCTGGTCTGCGAGGCTTACTTCGGCAAGGCCGAGCTCATGGCGAGCATTCGGCGGTACGACCAAGCGCAGGTCTGGGGTGAGCGGGTCATGGAGGTCCGCAGGCGTCAGGCGGAGAGGCACCCGTACGACTCGGCCAATCACAGCCGGCTTGCCTTCATGCTGGGGCTGCACGCGGAGGAGAAGCTGAATTCGGGCGACTCTGCCGACGCGGCCCCACTGCTGGTGGAGATGGCCGGCCATGCGCGGCAGGCATTCGCGGTGACGCGAGATCCGCGCGACGCGCGCGAGCTCGTGGAGATCCTCGGGCACGCGATCAGGCTGGCGGAGCGTGCGTCGATCGTTGGTCTGCCGGTCGCCGAGTGGAAGGCCGAGATCGAGCGCTTGCGCGTGGAGGGGCCCTGAACGGCGTCAGCCGCGCTTGGCACGCACGCCGCATGGTGTGCTTGCGGAAGATGGCCTCCTCGGCGGCAGCGATGAAGTCGGCCACCGAACGCATCACCACCGGCTACGGCTATGACGCGGCGGGCAGCATCACCCGTGCCACCGACGGAAACCGCTGCGCCGCACGGTGATTCCCCGGGGTCTGGCGGAATCGACGAGCGAACCCGCCACCGCACCAACCCCCAACCCAGCCGACCGCACCTGCCTTGCGGCCTATGCGGCCAGCTCGGGTGTGGCTGCGAGGATCTGATTGCCCTGCGTGCCGTCGATGCTGATGTTGAGGGTGTTGGGCAGGCGTTGTGCCGGGTGGCCGTTGAGGTGCACGCGGCAGGGGAGTCGCTGGTCGAGCTCATCGTGGAGCATGTCGCGCAGTTGTTCCAGCCGCACGAACACGATCTCCTCGGGCGTGGTGTCGAGCAGCCGCGCGGGCGCTGCGGCCGTAGTGGTGGCCGCTGGAGGGGGTGCCGAAGTGCTCGGTCAAGTACGGCCGGCACGCCTCGGCTACGCGGGGGTCGATGGCTGTGGTGGCGTTGTAGTCCAGGTAGATCGGGTTGTCGTGGAGTCCGGCGGGGATGTTCATGGGGTGTCCTCGGCAGCGCGGTGGGTTCGGGGGTGGGTTTCGTACATGCGGATCGCGATGCTGACCGCGGAGGCGAGGCTGAGGACGGCGGCGGCCCAGACGGCGGCGCGCAGGTCCCAGAGGTCGGCGACGATGCCGCCGAGGACGGCTCCGGCGGCGTAGCCGCTGTCGCGCCAGAGTCGGTAGACACCGACGGCGCGGGCTCGCCAGCTGGGGTGGGCGACGTCGCCGACGGCCGCCAGCAGTGTCGGGTAGACCATCGCGGTGCCGGCCCCCAGCAGGACAGCGGCGATCGCCCACGCGGGGAAGCTGTTGGCTGCGGCGATGAGGGCCAGCGCGGCTGCTTGGGTGAGCATGCCGGTGGCGATGAGGTGTTTGCGGCCCCATCGGTCGGACAGTGCTCCGGTGGCGAGTTGCCCGATTCCCCAGACCGCGGGGTAGAGGGCTACCAGGAGTCCGACGCGGTCCACGGCCAAGCCGGCGCTGGCGAATAGCAGCGGGAACAGCCCCCAGGACAGGCCGAAGTTGAGGTTGTTGACCAGGCCGGCCTGGCTGGCCGAGGACAGGGCCGGGTCGGTGAACGTGGTGCGGGCGAAGACCTGCCGGTTGGTCAGGTTGGTGTGCCCCGTGGTGGGGCTGGTGGTGGCGTGCTGGGCGGCTTCCAGGTGGGCGTGATCGCGGGTTTCGCGAACTGCCAGGGCCGAGAGGCCGAGGCCGAGCGCGACGTAGAACGCCCCGAGCAGGAACGGTGTGGGGCGGAGCCCGTATTGCTCGGCGAGATGGCCCGCGAGTGCGGAGGTGATGGCGACTGCCCCGTATCCGGCGGCTTCGTTGAAGCCCATGGCCAGCCCTCGTTGCCGGGGACCGACGAGATCGACCTTCATGATCACGGTCGTCGACCAGGTCAAGCCCTGGTTGATGCCCAGGAGGAAGTTCGCGGCCACGATCCAGGCCCAGTCTGGTGCCCAGATCAGCACCAGGGGCACGGGGATCGCGATCAACCACCCGGCGACCAGGACGGGTTTGCGGCCGAAGCGGTCGGACAAGGTGCCGGCGAAGTAATTCGTCGCAGCTTTGCTGAGTCCGAACACGAGCACGTAGGTCAGCAGGAAGGTGTAGCCGACCAGGTGGAATTCCTGCTTTGCCAGGAGCGGGAGCACGGTCTGCTCTTGGCCCACCATCCCGCCCACCAGGGCGTTGACCGCCACGAGCAGGCTGAACTGCGCGAGGTTGGCGCGCAGGCCCAGCCGCAAGCCGGTGGTGCTCATGCTCAGACCTCCAGCGACCGGCCGGTGACCTCGCCCCAGTCCTCCGGGCCGCCCTGCAGAACCGCCAGATCGCGGTGCCCGGCCCGTTCCAGGAGGCTGGCCCCTCCCATCGCCCGCTCGCCGTGCCCGCACATCACCACGGTCGGCGAGGCGGGCAGTGCCTCAGCATGATCGGCGAGCGTGCCGAGTTCGATGTGGGTGGCACCGGGCAGGTGTCCGGCGGCGAACGCCAGCGTCAGGCCGCGCCGCTGTGCGGCCCGACGCACGCCCCGCAGGTCCAGGCTCACATCGACGAGCGGAACCAACTCCACCGTGCTCATCGCGGTACCTCTCCCAGGCAGTGCTTCATCGCCCTGACCTTGTTATACACTATTCCACGGAAGATTGGAGTACCGATGGGTGATCGAGACGCGAAGACGGCCCTGTTCGATCAGTTCGCCCGCGTCGGCAAGGCACTGGCCAGCGGGAAGCGGCTGGAGCTGCTCGACCTGCTCGCCCAGGGCGAGCGCACGGTCGAAGCGTTGGCGCGCGCGGCGCAGCTGGGGATGACCACCGCCTCCGCGCACCTGCAGACCCTCAAGCAGGCGAACCTGGTCGCCACCCGCCGGGAAGGCACCAAGATCTACTACCGCCTCGCCGGCACGGACGTCGCAGCCCTGTACGCGCTGGTGCGCACCGTCGCTCATGCTCACCTGCCCGACGTGGAAGCGGCCCGCGCCGCCTACCTCGGCCCCGATGATGCCGAGCACGTCAGCCGCGAGGAGCTGCTCCGCCGGGCCCAGCTCGGCGACGTGGTCGTGCTCGACGTGCGTCCGAGCGAGGAGTACGAAGCCGGGCACATCCCGGGCGCGGTGTCGATCCCGGTGGACGAACTGGCCGACAAACTCGGCGACATCCCGGCCGATCAAGAGATCGTCGCCTACTGCCGCGGCAGCTACTGCGTGCTCGCCCACGATGCCGTGCGTCTGCTGACCGCCCACGGCCGCAACGCCCGAAGGCTCACCGACGGGATGCTCGAATGGCAACTCGCCGAGCTGCCCGTGGAAACGGAGGCGCGGTGACCGTCGCTCTACTGGTCCACCCACGTCCACATCGGACCGTGAGCGGTTCGGGGCGCTATAGCACCCCGAACCGCTCACGGGCCTGACCTCCAGGCGGGAGTGCCGGCGCGCCCGGCCCGGCGGCACCGGGTCAAGGGCGTTGGTCCGCTGGCCACGGCTGCTCGACGAGCCGCGTCGCGTCCGCATCGTCGAGGTCGATGTCGAAGGTCTCGGACAGGATCTCCGGCAGGTCGGCTCGGTCCACGCCGCGGGTTTCACCGGTTCCGTCCGGATACTGGGTGTTCAAGGTGACGCCGTCGAGCAGGTGGTGGACCTCCGGGTGGAATTTCTGGGCGATGGGTCGCGTGGTGAACGGCGAATGGGAGGACGTCGACACGTAGTGGCTGCCGACCTCGTAGTCGATCCGGTACTGCGGGGTCATCGTGAACGTGCGCCGGTTCAGCCAGCCGTTGCGGGAGAAGTGGTGCAGCGCCCCCACCTGCGCGCCGAGTTCGTCCGCGCCGAGTTCGAGCCGGAACCGCCATCCGCCGATGGTGAGTTCGCCATCGCTCGGGGTCAGCTCGACCGGTTCCGCCGGGCCCGAGCCGAAGCCGACGTCGCAGAGCCAGGCTCGATCGTCCTCGGCGGTGGTCACGCGCAGCACCGCGTGCGTGGCGGGCAGCGGCCCGTTGTCCGGGCCGATGGAGATCCGCCCGCCCATGCCGATGACACCGAAGCCGAGCCTTTCCAGCACGGCCGCGAACAAGGCGCTGTTCTCGTAGCAGTATCCGTCCGACGGCGGCAGCCTGGCCAACCGAGTCCGGCTGGCACTGCGCATCGTGGGCGCGGTGAACGCCGTCGGCGACCGGATCGCCATCCTGGTCACGCTCTACCTGGATGACGGTGTCCCCGGCGGTTTCTGGCTGGACGAGGCGATGACCGTTGCACGCGAAACGGGGATGGCAAATCCTCAGTGGACGGATTTCAGCGTGGAATGGCGGCCAGGAGTGGCGTGGGGTCGAACACTGGTGCGTCCGGTGTGTACTCGCCGTCGAGCTGCAGCCGGAGGTAGCGCCCGGCGTTGCCGAGGTACTCGCCTCCCGACTCGGCCGCCGCGTCGATAACAGCGCGGTACGGGCGCACCCGGTCGAGGTCGAGGTGGGTGAGAGCGTTGATCGCCTCGAGGCGCGCCCACGGTGCGCTTTCCAAAGCGGCGACGCGGGCGAGAGCGGCGTACGCGTCTTCGTCGCCGGCGATCCGGGCAAACGCTTCCGCGGCGGGGACGACGACGGACGGCTCGGAATCGGTGAGCGCGATGCGCAGTCCGGCTGCTGCGCCGGGAGCGGCGGGCGCGAGCCAGAGGATGCCGATAGCGGCCCAGCGGCGAACGGTCGCGTCGTCGTCGGTCAGGGCGGTCAGGAAGTCCGGGAGCGCAGCGGAGTCGCGGTCCAGCCCTCGGTCGGCGAGGGACAGGATCCGGTCCAAGGGGTAGGCGCCGGGCTCGCGGGTCGCGTCCCAGCCCAGGAGGGGCGAGTCCTCCGGCAGGAAGCCGTTGTCGTTGCCGGCGAGGATGCGTTCGCGCAGTGCTTCCCGCAGTTCGGCCTCGACCGCGGCGAACTCGGGGCGTCCGGCCAGGTTCTCGACCTCATCCGGGTCGGCATCCACGTCGTAGAGCTCGACCGGGTCGGCGGGCAGCCACCAGCGCTCCTGCTCGGGTGTCAGCCGCCCGGCGGTGTGCTCCTGCTCCCACGAGCGGAAGCCGGCCGCGTTCCAGGCGAAGGCCTGGTGCTGGATCACCGGGCGGTGCGGCGTGTAATTGCGCAGGTAGCGGAAGCGGCGGCTGCGGACCGTGCGAACGAGGCTGAAGCGCTCGTCCATCCGGCCGCGTTCGCCGAACGCGAGCGCTGGGGCAGTCGGCGCCGTGAGCGCGGGCTCCCGCATCTGATCGGGGACCGGTAGGCCCGCGAGTTCGAGCAGGGTCGGGGGGATGGCCAGCGTCGAGACCGGGTCGGGGTGCCGGGATCCGGCGGCCGTCAGGCGCTCGGCCAAGTGCGGCGGTGCGGACACCAGGAGCGGCACGTGCAGGCCTTCTTCGTAGAGGTACCGCTTGCTCCTCGGGGTGACGCCGCCGTGGTCCGAGGTGAGGAGCACGACGGTGTTCTCGATGAGGTCGTCCTCGGCCAGCTGGTCGAGCAAGTTGGCGACGAACGCGTCCAGCCGGGCGACGATGGAGTAGTAGCGGACGAAGTCCGCGCGCACCTCGGGGGTGTCCGGCAGGTAGCGCGGGACGCGGATCGCTTCGGGCGGCACGGTCGGACCCGGCGGCTCGGGGTTCGGCTTCCCAACGAGCTGCGCGATAGCCCGAGCGAGGCTGGAGTTCTCGTCGAAGATCGACGACTCGTGCGTCGGGTCGTAGTTGAACACGGCGAAGAACGGCGACTCGGCGGGCCGGTCCCGCCAGTGCGCGGTGCGGGACGACTCGTCCCAGACGGCGTTCGCGTCGACGTCGAGGTTGTAGTCGGTCTTCGCGTTGTTGGTGCAGTAGTAGCCAGCGCTGCGGAAGAGCTCCGGGCAAGTTGCCATCCAGTCCGGGCGAGCCGCGGCGGCGCGCATCCGGTCGGCGGGGGAGTGGCTCTCGGGCGCGACACCGGTCAGCAGGGCGAAGCGCGATGGTGCGCACACCGGGGCGGGGGAGTAGGCGCGTTCGTAGAGCACACCGCGGGCGGCGAGGGCGTCGATGGCCGGGGTCGATGCCCTCGGGTCGCCGTAGCAGCCATACCAGGGCGGGCAGTCCTCCGCGACGATCCAGAGAACGTTCGGCCGTTCTGGGGCAGTGCGCACGCCGCACCTCCTATATTTACCGAGTACTCGGTAGATATAGCAGAGCGGTAGCGGGACGCGCTATGCCTGGGCTTGCAGCGGGGCGATGGCCTGCTCGAACGCGTCGAGCAAGTCCATCTCGGGCCGGAAGAGGAACTGGAGCTGGAGCCCGTCCATCAGCGCGATCAGCTTCGCGGCGGCGGCGTCCGGATCAACGTCCTCGACGAGCAGGCCCTTCGCCGCGTCTGCCCGCACGTGCTGCGCGAACCTGGCGTGCACGGTCTTGTAGCGACGGATGAAGTACTCGTGTGCGGGATGGTCGGGATCGGTTGCTTCTGCGGAGAGTGTGACGAAAAGCCGCATGAATCCGGGGTTTTCCAGGTTTCGCCGCAGTATGGACCGGCAAGCCGCGAGTCCGCCGTCCGTCAGCGCTTCTTCTTCGAGTGCGCGCTGCATGAGCCCGTTGCGGTGCTCCAGCGCCGCGAGGAGGAGCTCTTCCTTGGTGGGGAAGTAGTGCAGCAGGCCCTGGATGGTCAGGCCGACCTCGTCGGCGACGGTCTTGAGCGAACCCTGCCGGTAGCCCTGCTGGCCGAAGACGGCGACGGCCGCCTCGATGATCTGGGCTCGGCGCTGTTCGGGTGAGGTGCGTCGCGCGCGTGGCCTCGGGCGAGCAGTGGGAGCGGCATCGGTCATACCTGGATCGTATCGCCGCCGACCGTTGCGTTACTTACCGAGTACTCGGTATATATGCGGTTGCTCCTCGTCCCCTCGAGGACGACGCCGGAGAAAGGCCACGCCGTCGTGGACCACCAAAGCTCCTCCCAGCCAGTGCAAGCGCCGCTCGACGAGCGTGCCCGGCCCGTCGGCGCTGCCGAACCCGGGCAGCGCCCGGACAAGCCCGTATCGGCCGGCTTTCAGACGTCGCTGTTCTTGGCCTTCCTCGGAGCCTGGACCGCGCTGCTGCCGGCGACCGGCATCACGCTGGCCCTCAAGGTGAACCAGATCGATCCTGGCGGGAAGGCGACCAGCCTTTCTCTCGTGCTCGGGGTCGGTGCATTCGTGGCCCTCGTCGCGCAGAACGTGTTCGGTGCGCTCAGCGACCGCACCACCAGCCGGTTCGGGATGCGCAAGCCGTGGATCTTCGGCGGCATGATCGCCGGCGCGGCCAGCCTGCTGCTGCTCGCTGCGGCCGGCAACATCCCGCTGCTCGTGTTCGCCTGGGCGCTGACCCAGTTGACCTTCAACATCCTGCTCGCCGGGCTCAACCCGGTCCTCCCCGACCAGGTGCCGAGGCGGCAGCTAGGCAGCGTCTCCGGCCTGATCGGCATCACCCAGGTGCTCGCCGGCGTCGGCGGCGCCTTCCTGGCGCAACTGTTCCTGCCCGACCTGACGACCGCCATCCTCATCCCCGGGGTCTTCCTGCTGGTCTTCGGGACGGTGTTCCTGTTCGTCCTGAAAGACCGGCGTCTCAGGCGCGAGGACGTGCCGTCGTTCAGCCTGCTGACCTTCCTCAAGGCGTTCTGGACGAGCCCGCGCGAGGCCCCCGACTTCGCACTGGCCTGGGTCTCCCGCCTGCTGGTCTTCTTCGGCAACATGACGCTGGCGAACTACCAGCTGTACTTCCTGCTCGACCGGTTCGGCTACACACAGGCGAACGTCGGCCCGGCGGTGCTGCTGCTCACCCTGATCAACGCGATCACGGCCGTTCCCACCAGCATCCTGCTCGGTCGCGTCTCCGACCGGTTGGGCCGCCGCAAGCTCTTCGTGCTCATGTCGGCGGTCATCATCTCGATCGCGCACGTCGTCGCCGCCCTCGCGCCGACCTTCAACGTGTTCGTCATCTCCGCCGTGGTCGCAGGACTCGCGATCGGCGTCTACTTGGCCGTCGACCAGGCCCTGATGGTGGAGGTGCTGCCCTCCCGCGACGACGTCGCCAAGGACATGGCCGTGCTCCACCTCGCGAACGTGCTCCCGCAGACGCTCGTGCCGGTCACAGCGCCGCTGTTCCTGATGATCGGCGGCGGGACGAGCAACTACACCGCACTGTTCGTCGGCGGCGCCATCATCTCGATCATCGGCGCCATCGTGAACCAGTTCATCCGAACCGTCCGCTGAGCCCGAAAGGCCGTCCCCGAATTTCGACTGCACAGCGGTGCCCGGTACCCGCCAGACGTGTCATGACTCAGCGGAAAACACGGATACGGAAGAGGAAATGATGGCAGACAGCACCGCACCCGTGACGGGGTTGCCCGACTCGGTCGCCGATCTCACGCTCGAGGAGAAGGCATCGCTGACCAGCGGCGCGGACTTCTGGCACACGCAGGCGGCCGAGCGGGTGGGTATCCCGTCGATCATGGTCACCGACGGCCCGCACGGTCTGCGCAAGCAGCGCGCGGGCGGTGACCACCTCGGTCTCGGTGACAGCGTGCCGGCCACGTGCTTCCCGCCTGCGGTGGGGCTCGGTTCGTCGTGGGACGCCGAGCTCGTGCAGCGCGTCGGCGAGGCACTCGGCACCGAGACCTCGATCGAGGACGTCGCGGTGCTGCTCGGTCCGGGCGTCAACATCAAGCGTTCGCCGTTGTGCGGCCGCAACTTCGAGTACCTGTCCGAGGATCCTGTCGTCGCCGGTGTGCTCGGCGCGGCGATGGTGCGCGGCATCCAGTCGAAGGGAGTGGGCACCTCGCTCAAGCACTTCGCCGCGAACAACCAGGAACACGACCGGATGCGGGCGAGCTCCGACGTCGACGCGCGACCGTTGCGCGAGATCTACCTGCGCGGCTTCCAGCGCGTGGTCGAGGACGCCCAGCCGTGGACGGTCATGTGCTCGTACAACCGCATCAACGGCGTGTACGCCTCGGAAGACCCGTGGCTGCTCACGCAGGTGCTGCGCAACGAGTGGGGCTTCGAGGGGCTGGTCGTTTCGGACTGGGGTGCGGTCAACGAACGTGTCCCGGGCCTGGCGGCCGGCATGGACCTCGAAATGCCGTCGTCGAACGGCATCACCGACGCCCAGATCGTGGCGGCGGTGAAGGACGGAACGCTGGACGAGTCGGTCCTGGACACCGCGGGAGGGCGCGTGCTCGACCTCGTGCGCAAGGCCCAGGCCGGTGCGGGTGCGGTCGCGGGCCCGCTCGACGTCGATGCGCATCACGCGCTCGCGCGCGAGGCCGCGGGCCGGTCGATCGTGCTGCTGAAGAACGACGGCGATCTGCTCCCGCTCGCGAAGGACGAGTCGCTCGCCGTCATCGGCGCGTTCGCAGCCGAGCCGCGCTACCAGGGCGCCGGATCGTCGTTGATCAATCCGACGCGTCTCGACAATGCGCTGGACGAGATCCGCGCGCTCGCGACGAGCGACGTGACGTATGCGAAGGGATTCAGCCTCGCTCTCGACGTATCGGCCGGCGAAATCGCGGCGCTGCGCGAAGAGGCCGTCGCCGCCGCGTCCGCTGCCGATACCGCGGTCGTGTTCCTGGGGCTGCCCGCACGTCTGGAGTCGGAGGGCTACGACCGCGAGGACATCGACCTGCCCGCCGAGCAGCTCGCCCTGCTCGACGCGGTGCTCGCGGCCAACCCGCGCACGGTGGTCGTGCTCTCCAACGGAGGCGTCGTGGCACTGCCCTTCGCCGAGAAGGTGCCGGCGATCCTCGAGGCGTGGCTGCTCGGCCAGGCCGGTGGTGGCGCGACGGCCGATGTGCTGTTCGGCGAGGTGAACCCGTCGGCGAAGCTCACCGAGACCATCCCGCTCCGGCTGGAGGACACCCCCGCGTACCTCGACTTCCCCGGCGATTTCTCGCACGTCCGGTACGGGGAAGGACTGTTCGTCGGCTACCGCTGGTACGACGCTCGCCGCATGGACGTCGCATTCCCCTTCGGCCACGGGCTGTCGTACGCGGAGTTCGCCTACGGGGGCGCCTCGGCTGCCGTGAACGCCGACGGCGACGTCGACGTGACCGTCACGGTGACCAACGTCGGTGACCGTGCCGGGCGCGAGGTCGTGCAGGTCTACACCTCGCTGCCGGGCACTGAGGTGCAGCGGCCGGTGCGCGAGCTCAAGGCCTTCGCGTCGGTCGCACTGGAGGCGGGCGAGTCGCGCGAGGTGACGCTCGTGGTGCGGCGGAAAGACCTGGCGTACTGGGACATCCGCGTCGACCGCTGGGTCGTCGAAGGCGGTTCGTACACAGTGGACGTCGCCGCCTCCAGCCGCGACATCCGCTCGACGGCGTCCGTCGAGATCGCCGGTGACGACGTGATGCTGCCGCTGTCGCGCACTTCCACGCTCGGCGAGGTCTTCGCGCACCCCGTCGTCGGCCCGATCATGCGGTCGGCGATGGCCCAGATGATGGCCGGTGTAGAAGGTCTCTCGTCGGTCATGCCGGAAGGCGTGGACGAAACCAAGATGCTGGAATCGTTCCCGGTCGGCCGGCTCGGTTTGTTCGGCCCGCAACTGGGTTCCGAAGGCGCCGCCGAGATGATCGACGGGCTCATCGCCACCGCCAACGCCGAGAACGAGTAGTGCGGGCGAGTCCCGATGTGACGGGGTGCCGTGGTTCGCCGAAACCACGGCACCCCGTCAGCATTCGCTCACAGCGCAGCTAGTTCGGTGCCGATCTGCTGCAGCACCGGGGTCGGCACCAAGCCGGCGGCGAAGGCGGCGAAGTCGTACAACCCCACCGTGCCCAGCATCTGCAGGAACTCCGTGCTGGTGACCTGGGGTAGGTGCCGACGCAGCACTTCGGCCGCGGCCGGATCGTCCACCAGCTGCTTCAGCGGCGTGCGCACCGACCACCGGCCGGTCGGGAAGTCCGCCAACGGCGGCAGCGGTTCGACCCCGATCTCGGCCCGTTCCCGTTGTGCCCGCACCAGCAGGTGCTCGGCCTCGACCGGCCCGTCCACCGGCAGTCCAAGGCGCTCGAACTGGCTTTCCGGCGCTTCGTTGGCGCGCATGAGCTCGACCAGCAGCTCCGCCATCCGCAGCTCCACCTCGTCGTCGACGATCGGCTTCTTCTGGTCGGGATCGGTGGCCAGGTCGAACAGCAGGGTGCCGTGGATGTGCGGGTTGAACAGGTTGTGCCCCGGCATGCGCAGGGTGCGCACACCTTTGGTGAAGCCGAACGGACCCGCGAGCTCAACATCGGCCAGCTCCTGCGGGCTGAACCGGCCGCGCATGTGGGTGGGCATCAGGGTGTGTTCCTGCAGAGGCCTGTTGGCCGACGTGGCGCACGCTCGCATGTAGACGTAGCGGCCGTCGGTCACGTTGACGTGCCCGCCGAACATGCCGAACAGGGCACCGTCGTGAATCGGCGCGTCATCGGCGAGCGGCAGCGGAGCGCCCTGCACGTCGGCCGGGCGGTCGACGCCGAAGTACTCCAGCAGCGTCGGCGCCAGGTCGATCGTCTGCACCAGCGCCTGCCGCCGCTCGCCCGCCGCGCCGACTCGCGGGTCCCAGGCGAACAGCGGCAGGTGGACCAGGTCGTTGTACCAGGGCAGCACCGACTTTCCCCAATAGCCGTGCTCGCCGAGCAGGAAACCGTGGTCGGTGTTGACGATCAGCATGGTGTCGTCCCACAGGTCCAGCTCGTCCATCATGTCGAGCACCCGGCCCAGCGAGCGGTCGCACATCGACAGCAGCGCGGCGTACTCGTACCGCGCGTGCTGCACCTGCTCGGGGGTTTCGGTGACCTGCTTGTAGTCCGGCCAGTCGAAGTGCGGACCGTCGTAGTCGTGCGGGTAGAGGTCCTTGTAGTTCTGGTGGCTGAAGAAGGGTTCGTGCGGGTCGAACGTCTCGATCTGGACGAACCACCGGTCGGCCTCGGCGTTGGTGCGGATGAACTCCAGCCCGGCGTCGAACGTCTGCTTCTGCGGGTGCTTGTCCTCGGTGGTCATGTGCTGCCGGTTCACCCAGTCCTGGATGTAGGGCGGTCGCCGCAAGGTCTTGAGGTCGTCCGGGATCTCCGGCGGGGTGATCTGCCCCTTCCACGGGTCGCCTTCCTGGCCGCGGAAGTACTCCCAGGTGCTGTAGCGGGTGTGGTACGTGGCCCCGCCGTCCTCCAGGTAGTGGTGGTGGTCGCTGGCCAGGTGGGTGTGCACGCCGTGCCGGTTCAGCAACTCCGGCATCGAGTCGTCGAACGGTTCCAGCGGACCCCAGCTGCGGTGCAGGAAGTTGTACCGCCCGGTGTGGATTTCCCGGCGGGCCGGCATGCACGGCAACGACCCCGCGTAGGCGTTGTCGAAGGTGACCGCGCGCTCGGCCAGGCGGGCGAAGTTCGGTGCGTGCGTCCAATCGCAGCCGTACGGCGGCAGCATCCGCCGGTTGAGGCTGTCGAACATCACCATGATCGCCTTCACAGGCATTCACCTTTCTACTGGGTTTTTCAACCTCGATTCGAGTGGCGGTGCGGGTGTCGTAGGTGGGGTATGCGCCTGCGGCGCATGCGACACCTCATCGACGTGCACCTTTGCGACCCGCGGCTGCGGGCCGACCAGCATGAAAGAGGCTCACTGGGAAACGGGGTTTTTGTCCGCGGCGCAGCGGAATCCGGCGTGGCCGGTGGAACTGTCCGGGGTGTTTGCCGAACGGGCGGCTACCCGGTAGCGGAAGCAGTACGACTCGTGGCACATGTGGGAACCGCCGCGAATGACCTTGTGGCTGCCGGTGGTGGGGCCGGTCGGGTCGGTGGACGGTGCGGCCTGGTGCGCGGTGTGCCACCAGTCCGCGCACCATTCCCAGACGTTGCCGCACATGTTGTGCAGGCCGAATCCGTTGGGCGCGAAGGCATCCACCGGCGCGGTGCCGCGAAAGCCGTCAGCGGCGGTGTTCTTGGCGGGGAAGCTGCCCCGCCAGATGTTGCACCGGTGCTGCCCGTCCGGGTCGAGTTCGTCGCCCCACGGATAGCGGGCGCCGACCAGTCCACCGCGTGCGGCGTACTCCCACTCCGCCTCGGTGGGGAGGCGTTTGCCTGCCCACCGGGCGTAGGCGTGCGCGTCGTTCCAGGACACGTGGACGACCGGGTGCCGACCGCGGCCGTCGAGGTCGCTGCCAGGGCCTTCCGGCTGGTCCCAGCGCGCGCCGGTAACCCCGCACCACCACGGGGTGCGTTCCAGCCGCGGGGAATCGCGGCGCAGCGCGGCGGGCAGGAACCCGGCGAACACGTAGGACCAGCCCAGTCGTTCGGCTTCGGTGCGGTAGCCGGTTTCGGTGGCGAAACGGGCGAATTCGTCGTTGCTGACCGCGCAGGCATCGATCAGGAACGGGGACAAGCGCACCGGTCGCACCGGGCCCTCGCCGTCGCCGGCATAGCCCTCCTGGCTGTCGTTGCCCATCGAGAACTCGCCACCGGGCAGCGCAACCATCCCGGTGGTGTCGGGGGGCCCGGCCGGTTCGGGAACGACGGCCACCTCTGGCGTGACCTGGGAGGTTCTGGAGGGCGCGCAGCAGCTCGGCGCGGTGGCGTCCTGATCGGGTAGGTTCATCGCATTCGGGCTTTCTCCGTCAACGGGTGTTCTTCACGGGCAGGACGGCTAGCGCCCCCAACGCGGCGATCAGCGCGAACGCCGGGTAGAGAGCGGCGTAGCTGCCGAAGGTGTTGATGATCAGCGCGGCGAGTGCCGGGACGAAGGTGTTCGGCAGCGTGGCCGCGATGTTGATGACGCCGAGGTCCTTGGCCGCGTCGGCGGTGTTCGGCAGCACCTCGGTCGCCAGGGCCTGGTCGACGGACAAGAACGCGCCGTACCCGATGCTGGTCGCGACGGCAGTGCAGAACATGCCGGGCACGGTGGGCCAAGCCAGCGGGATCAGCGCGGACGCCGCGACGATCAGCCCGCTGGCCACGACCACCGGCTTGCGGCGGCCGATCCGGTCGGACAGCGGACCGGCAATGGCGATGGCCACTAGAAACGCGGGCACGGCCACGATGGCGATGACCGGGGTGAGCTTGGCGGCCGCGTGGACGTCGAGGCCGATGTAGTCCTGCAGGATGTACAGCTGGTAGGTGTGCGTCAGCATGGAGCCGGCGATGATCAGGAAGCGGCCGAGGAACACCCAGGCGAAGTCCGGGTGGCGGACCGGGTTGACCCAGAACGATCGGGCGAAGGTCTTCAGCGAGAACGCTGGTCGCGGCTGCCCGCGGTTGTCTCCGTCGGGGTTGATCAGCACGAAAGCCAGCGCGGCGACCAGGATCCCGATGGCGACCACCGTGTAGCCGAGCGGAATCCGGGTGGCGAAGCTCGCGCCGATCACCGGGCCGAGGATTCCGGCGCCGATGGTGCCCACCGCGGCGAGCGAGGAGTAGCGCCCGCGCCGCTCCACCGGCACCCGGTCCGGCTGGATCGCGGTGAACGGACCGCCGAAGATGTTGAAGCCGACGTGCGAAATGGTCGCGGCGGCGATCAGCACCCCGACCGTGGGGGACAGTCCGGCAGCGATCAGTCCGGCGCAACCGATCAATGCCCCGACGACGAGGTACGGCGTGCGGGCGCCGAGCCTGGTGCGGGTGCGGTCGGACAGCACGCCGATGACCGGTTGGGCCACGACGGAGGCGATCGCGATGACGATGTGCACCAGGGCGAGCTTCGTGGCCTTGTCCGCGTCGTCCATGGCCTGGACCTGGAGCGCAGCGAAGTAGTTGACTGTCGCGAAGCTCAGCTGCGGGCAGGCAGCGGCGAACGGCGTGCTGAAAAAGAGGCGGCGCAACCCCGGGTTGGCCGCGCCGCGCTGGTGGACGGTCCCCGGCGCTTCGACGGATACGCCGTGCTCCGGGTCCCGCTGGATCTGTTCTTCCATGGTGCTCCTCGGGTCGAGGTGACCGGATTCCCCCTGTGGTGGCTCGATGAGCACGCTGTCGAACAGGTCGTCACCGCCAAAGATTCGAGGCCGGCAACGGGGTTCGGCGAATCCGTCGCGGCGGATCGACCCCAGGACTGCAACGAGTGGCGCGCATGGTCGGAAGGGCTGGACGGACGCCCCGTCAGCGAACTACGCTGACCGATGCTAGATGCATTTGCACTTATCGTAAAGTGGAATGGGTACTGTGCGATGAAGCTCGAGTTCCCGCTGCTGGGCATGCTGGCCATGGACCGGATGTCCGGCTACGAGATCAAGAAGTGGCTGACCACCGAGGGCCAGTTCCTGGGCCTGGACCGGCATGCCAGCCAGATCTACCGCGAACTGAACAAGATGCACGTCGACGGGCTGATCGACTTCGACGTCGACCCGCGCGGCGGCGGCCCGGACGCGAAGATCTACCGGCTCACCGACCAGGGCTTCGGGCGGCTGCGGCGATGGGTGGCCTCGCCCTACGATCCGCCTCGCCGCTTCCAGGAACCGGAGTTCACCTGCCGACTGCTGTTCACCGCCATGCTGGACCCGGTGCGGGCGCGTGAACTGGTCGCGCAGGAGCTGGACTGCAGGGTGCTTCAGGTGATGTCCAATCGCGACCGCGACCGGTCGATCGAGCCGCGGGCGCCGCGGCCGGAAGCCGACCTCGACCGGACCCGGTTCATCGCCGAAGAACTGCACCACAAGGGCGCGGCTGCGGTGGACGCCTGGATCGACTGGCTGCGGGAACTCGCGGCCAAGCTCGACGACGCCGGCTGGTCGGCCGAGAGGACGAGCGCCGGACGAGAGTGATCCTGCTCGACCCCGAGCCGGCGGTTCCGCCCGGGAGAATCGCAGTTTCCGTTGAAGTTTTTCATCCTGGTCCGCGGTGTCAGGTCAGGTCCCGGACGCACAGGGGTCGTGAGTGCCTGTGGTCGCCCCAGCAGCCATGACCACTCACGACCCAGAGACACAGGTATTCCGCACAGAGGATGAAAAAAGTCCGCCGAAACCGTGGTCCGAATCGGCGGCGGCTTCGGCCGTCGCCGGCGACGCCACGATCTCACCTCGACCCGTTGCGCGGATGGTTTCTGACCGGCGACTTCCTGCTGGTGTGCGTTCTGAAACACGGCTCTGCGCAACGGGTTTCCACACCAGATCGACGATATGTGCTGTCCAGCGCTCCATCGGATACCTCTTCGCTTGGCGGGAGCACGCCATGAACGCAGACGAAACCAGCGCACCGCTGACCAAGCCCGCAGCCGAACGAACCGGGACCGCGGCCGGCGGTGCCCCCATCGTGCCCCACAGGTGGCGCAAGCTCGCTTCGGTCTCCGCCGCTTTCTGGTCGGACAACAACGAGACGTCCGTTCTGAGCAGCCTGTCCCCGGTGATCATCGCCGCGCTCGCACTGCCGGTCAGTGCCGTCGGCGTACTGGTGTCGGTGAGCAAGGCGATCGGGATCGTCTTCGGTCCGGTGTGGAACTGGGTCGCGCACCGCACCAGTCGCAAGGGGACGCTCGTCATCACCACGGCGCTGGTTTCCGCCTGTACCGCGGCGACCGGCCTGGCGCAGAACTACGGACAGCTGATCCTCGCCTGGTCGGTGGCCGCGGTGTTCATCGCCGCGGGGCTGCCGATCGTCACCGAGATCATCGCCGACCTGTTCGACGAACGCTCCAGGGGCCGTGCCAACGGCTACACCTGGGGCATGATCGCACTGCTGAGTTCCGTGCTCGGGCCGCTGCTCGGACAGCTCGCCCGGGTCCCCGATGGCTGGCGGATCGGCTTCTTCGCCTCCGGGGCGATCGGCGTGCTGATCACCATCGGCATCATCGTCGGATTCCAGGACCCCGGGTTGGGGGCGAGCGAACCGGCGCTGCGCAACCGCACGGCCGCCCAGCGGGCCGCCGCCTCGAAGCTGACCTGGGCGAAGATCGGTCAGCTGGCCCGCATTCCCACCTTCGTGCTGATGCTCGGCCAGCGGTTGCTGGCCGGCCAACTGCTGATCGCCACGTTCGGGGTGTTGTTCCTGGTCCAGGAGCGCGGGTTGACCACGGAGGTCGCCACGCTGGTCATGCTGCCCTTCGGCGCCGGCTTCCTGATCGGCACGTTCGGCGGCGGTGTGGTCACCGACCTCCTGAACGCTCGCTTCCCGCAGCGCGGTCATGTAGTCGTGCTCCAGACCGCGCAGTTCGGCATCGGTACCGCAGCCCTGCTCGGCATGCAGATCGACTGGGGTTCGATCGCCATCTTCGCGATCTTCTGGACCACGATGGGATTCATGCAGGGCATCAACCCCAGCGTGAACCGTCCGATCGTCGCCGCCGTCGTGCCGCCGGAACTGCGCGGCGCCGCGTTCGCGCTGATGCTCTCGGTTTTCGAGGCCATCGCTTTCATCGCGTTGAACCTTTCCGCCGGTTTTCTCGCAGCAACGCTGGGGTTGAGCACGGTCATGCTGTTGTTCCCCGGCATTCTCATGATCGTCAACGGCCTGTACTGCACCGCGCTGTACCGCACCTATCCGCGCGACGTCGCCCGGCTCGAGGCTCAGCTGCGCCTGCGCGCCGCCGAGCAAGGCTGACCGCCGCGATGAGCAAGGGGAACGGGTCACCATGACGAAACAGCGCAATGTGCTGTGGATCCTGTGCGACGAGTTGAGAGCCGACGCGTTGAGCTGCTACGGCAATGCCCGGCCGGAAGTCTCGACGCCGCGCATCGACGAACTCGCGCGCGAGGGAGTCGTGTTCGACAGCGCCTACAGCGCCGCGCCGGTCTGCGTGCCCGCACGGGTTGCCATGCTGACCGGTCGCAACCCGGGTGACACCGGCATCTACGGCAACGAGGCGCAAGTACCGGGCCACCCCGTGCCGGATGCTCTGGTGACTTTCCCGGAACTGCTCGCCGACGCGGGTTGGGCCACGCACACCTACGGCAAGGAGCACATCCCACCAGCCCTCACACCCTGGCAGCGCCATGATCCGGCGGGTAGCAGCATGCCGGACCTGATGCGCGACGTTCAGCGGGTCGGCGCGGACATCCTGAGCACACCGGAAGTCGGGCACCTGGTCGGGTCGGTGCTGCCCGAGCACGCCGAGTTCAGTGCGAACGCAGTCGCCCGCAACGCGGTTCGGGCGCTGGACGAGCTTGGTGACGGCCCGTTCTTGCTCCGAGCGTCCTTCCTGCAACCGCATACCCCGGTGGTCGTGCCCGAACCGTGGGCCTGCCGGTACCGCGACGTGCCGTTCGGCGCGCCGGCCGACGGCACGATCAGCTTGTTCGAGCGGGAATTCGGGCGCATCAACGGCGGAACCGAGATGTCCGACGACGAACTGGCGACGGCCCGGCGCCTCTACTACGGCGCGGTAGCGTGGCTGGACGAACAGGTCGGCGCGTTGCTCGACGCCTTGACCGCGCGCGGTCTACGGGAGTCCACTGTGGTCGTGCTGACCTCCGATCACGGCGCCTACCTCGGTGAAGACGGCGGATTCGGCAAGCACACCTTCGCCCCGCACAGCCACCGCGTGCCGCTGATCGTGTCCTGCCCCGAGCTGCTTCCCGGCGGACAGCGACGCGGCGACCTCGCCTCCAGCGAGGACCTCGCCCGCACCGTGCTCGGCCTGTGCGGCGTCGAGCCCGCCGGCATGCGGGGCCGGGACCTGTTCCGCGATCCGGCACCGGACCACATCGTGAGCGTGATCGGTTACGGCGCACCGGAAAGCCGAGCCTTCCCGAACCTGGCCGCGGGCCTGTGGCGAGACAGCAGCGGATGGCCGCAGCGACTGTGCGTGCGCACCAACCGCTACCGGCTGGACCTCAACATCCGCATCGACGGCGCCCCACCAGCGGAAGGAGAACGAGACGTCTTCCTGGCCGACCGCACAACGGACCCGGGGGAGCGGATCAACCTCGCCGACGACCCGGCCTACCAATCGGTCCGGGACCAGCTGCTCGCCCACGCCCTCGCCGCCGCAGACAACCTCGTCGTCCCCGACGCCAAGCGCATCTACACCGCGTTCGCCGAAGCCCTCGAGCAGTATCGAAGGCACACCGCGGTGAACTGAGATGGACGGTGGTCAGCTCAGGCGTTGATCGCGGTTTCGGGTGGGGCGCTGCGGTCGCGTTGCCACATCGATCACCCTGTCGGCCTACTCCGAGACCGTCCTCACCCCGACCCTGACTAGGAACAGCCATGCCTCCATTCAGCACTCTGGCCCGCTCGGCGACGGCAGCGGTTGTGGCGGTCGTCCTCGGCGCCGATGTGGCCGCTGCCGAGACCCCGGCCGCTGCGTGCGCACGCGCCGTGACCACGGCGGAGTCTTCGTACCCGACCGACCACGGCCCGCAAGCGATGACTGTGTACTTTCCGCCCGACCCGCAGCCAGACGCCCCCGCCGTGGTCATGGTGCACGGCGGCGGCTGGGCGCGCGGGTCGCGCACGCTGCTCGACTCCGAGGCCCGCCAGGCCGCCGCGGCCGGACTCGTGGTGTTCAACATCGACTACGAGCTGTCCGCGCCGCGCTACCCGCGAGAAGAGCAGGACGTGCAGGCCGCTATCGCATACATCCACGCGAACGGAGCCCGATTGGGCATCGACCCCGACCGGATCGGCGGCCTGGGCACCTCGGCCGGCGCGCACCTGATCATGCAAGCCGTCACCTCCGGGCACGCCCCTCTCAAAGCCGTCGTCGGCTGGTCCGGCCCCTACGACCTGACCGTCCACGGCGGCCCCAAGAACCACTTCCTCGCCCTGACGATGGCCCCGATCTACCTCGGCTGCTTCCCGCTCACCAGCGTCTGCGCCAGCACTGCCGAAAAAGCCTCGCCCGCCCACAACGTCACCGCCGCCGGCCCGCCCACCCTGCTGTTCAACTCGGCCGACGAACTCGTCGCCGAGGACCAGATGACCGACTTCGCCGGCCGCCTCCGAGCCGTCGGCACCCCAGTTGAGACACGACTGCTCCCCGGCAGCCGGCACGCGATCGCCTACACCGACGACGCCACCGCCCCCAGCGTCTCCTTCCTCCGGCAGCACCTGCTGTCAGCTGACTAGCACTCCGCCCGAACCACGCACTCGACATCGGCTCGCGGTCCAGAATCTCGTTGAGCCTGGGCAGACCGGGCCACGGCGGCTTGCCGGGGGGAAGTGCAGCGCTGTCTTCCTCACGGCCATCGACGAGGGCCGGCTGCTTCACTACGCGGCGAACAGTGCTGAGTAGTCGCCTGAGCATCGGCGCACTACGAGAGACGTTCTCGCCTCGACCACTCACCCATCGAGATCCAAACGGGATGCTCGCTGGCGTGCGGCAAGGTGTCAGGCGCGTGGCAGGAGCCACAACTGCGGGAATGCCAGCATGTCGTCGAACAGGTTGAACGCGGCGGGTTCCAAGGTCATGGTCGAGGCTGTGCCGGTGAAGAGCCGGGTCATTTCCGCGGCGATTTTCTCCATCGGACGTGTGTCGGAGGGCAGTGGCTTGACCAGGCGGTAACCGATCGTCGAGTGGAACTGGTACGTGTCGAAGTTCGCGGCGCGGATGTCGAGCAGGTCCCGTAGCTCCCGGCGAGCCGTCCACAGGGTGGTGAACGTGGCGTCGTCGGCCGGGGTGAGGTCCATGGTGAAGTTCGCGTCGAATGGGCGGAAGCCCTTGGCTTTCATGGTGATCGGGCCGAGCGGCGTCAGACGGGACTTCTGCAGGCGGGCCAGAACTCGCTGCGAAACCTCGGTCATGTCGTGGCAGTCCGCCAACCACGGCGGCAGCTGCTTGTTGATGATGGTGTTCTGGGTGGTCACGTCGAACACGGTCATGTGCATGCTGTTGTGCGGCAGACAGACGTACTGGTCGGCCAACGACGACCGCTTCATGATGTCCTGGGCCTGTTTCTGGGCGTTGAAGAAGGCCGAGTCCTGAGGCACGGGGCAGACGACCGTGTTGCCGCGGAAGCGCTGGGCGTTGCCGTCGAGGTCCCACTTCTTACCCGGGCCGGCTTGAAGGGGCTCACGCTTGCCGCCGTTCGGTGTGGCTTCAGCGGGGCCGGCGAGGGCCAGGCCCGCAGCAGCGGCACCAGCGGCACCGAGCAGCATGCTTCGACGATTGATTGCGGTCATGACGCTCCCGCGGGAAAAGGGTTGGTAGGAGAGAGCTACAGACTCAGCCGTGGATGTGAACGGTCGGAGAATCTTGCATGAGCAAGAACCGCTATGTTTGAGAATTCCTTCGCGGCCTCAAGACAAGTAGACGGCGAGCTGCGGTGATCGCTGATGGAGCCTTTCGCGCGGTTGTCCGCAGAGATGGCCACGCTCCGCGATGTTCGCTCATGGCTGCGACTTCGTGCGGGCGACGGTGCGGAAGCCTGCGTTGCCCATCGATGAGTCGGGAGTGTTCTGCGACCGGGCCGAATTGCGGTAGCGGTTGCAGTACGAGTTGTGGCAGAGGTAGCTGCCTCCGCGCAGCACGCGCACCGCGCCGGTGTCGGGGCCTGCGGGGTTCGTCGCAGCTCCGCGCGCGTAAGTGCGCGGGTCGAACCAGTCCTGGCACCACTCCCACACATTGCCCACGGGCTGCCACAGGCCGTATCCGTTGGCCTCGAACGTGCGGACGGGAGCCGTCGTGAGCCAGCCGTCTTCGAGCGTGTTCTCGCGGGGGAAGACGCCCTGCCAGATGTTGGCGCGCCAGCTGCCGTCGTCGACCTCGGCGTCGCCCCACGGGTACTTCGCGCCGTCGATGCCGCCGCGCGCCGCGTACTCCCACTCGGCCTCGGTTGGCAGGCGTCGGCCCGCCCACGCGCAGTAGGCGATCGCGTCGTTCCAGCTCACGTGCACGACGGGATGGTCGTCGAGTCCGTCGAGGTCGGAGCGGGATCCGCCTGGGTGCCGCCAGTCGGCGCCGCGCACGCCGAGCCACCACGGGGTGCCCGGCGGTTGGCCGACGATATCGTCGTCGGGTGCGGCCACCGCGAGGTGGAACACCGCGGAGAATCCGAAGGTCTCGGCCTCGGTGCGATACCCCGTCGCATCGGCGAAGCGCGCGAAGGCGGCGTTGGTCACGGTGGTCGCGTCGATCTCGAAGCCGTCGAGCGTCACGCGGTGCAGCGGCGTCTCGCCATCCGCCGGATTGCGGTCACCCGATGAGTCGCCCATCGTGAACGACCCCGCTGGGATCCGCGCCTGCTCGATCGCGTGACCGCCCGCAGCCTCCGTGGGAACGGCCTCGCCCGTGCCCGGCCCAGGCGGCGCGAACGCACTACGCCCGGGAGCCCCGCACCCGCAGCTCATGGAATCCCTGGAGCTCTCGTTCACATCTCCTCCATATCGGCGATCGGCGTCAGTCGGCTCACCAGTCGGCACAGCGCCCACTCGGACGTACTGCGCGAGCTCGTCGGTTCTCTGATGGCCCCGATATGGTCGTTCAGCACAGGCCGTGGCGCGGAGTTGGATCCTAATCCTGGTTCCGCAGCTCACCTGCGAGCAGGGCGGTCGCGACGCAGGCCGAGATCCCGTCCTTGTCGCGGACGGCGTCCGGGTCGATGCGGTACCCGGGAGCCCGTTCGCGGCCGAAGATGAGGTTGTCGACCTGGACATACATAAGTCAGGGCACCCACAGACCAGGGAGCCTCTGAGGTTCCGCTACCCGCACCGCCACGCAGAACGAGGCTGGAAAAACCTCATTTGAATCCGGTCAGCGTCGTGTGGTGCTTGAGCCCGTGGGCGTGCGCGATCTCGGCCAGCAGCCGGGACGAACGGGCCACGATGCGGGAAGCGCTGGTCGCGGCTGCGCGCGGGTCAGGCTGGTGCGTCGGTCTCCGCTCCGCGGGCGAGGTTTTCCGCGACCTCGCGCTCCCACGCCTCGACGGCCTTCGTGGTGTCGATCTCGAACTCGAACCGGTTCGTCATCTCCGGTGCGACGTCGGCGATGTCGACGTAGAACTGCTCGTACCACCGCCGGAGCTGGTAGACGGGCCCGTCCTCCTCGCAGAGCAGCGGATTGTCGATGCGCGTCTTGGATTTCCAGATCTTCACGTCCTCCAAGAACCCCTTCAAGACCTGCCGCGCCGACTTCTCCGCCACCTCGGCGGCGTTGGCGTCGGTCATACCGGCATGCTTCTGCATCCGCACACCGAAGTGGAGCAGAAAGCTGTTCTTGTCGATGGGGTAGTGCGCATTGATCTGCACGATCGGACGCGGGCCGTCCTCGAAGACCTGGTTCAGCCAGTCGATCATGAAGGACGGACCGAAGTACGAGGCCACCGATTCACTTCCGGTGAACTGCGGCCCGTCCGTGGGGACCACGTCGTTCAGGTACTGCACCACGTCCTCCCGCGCGGTGCCGTCGAAGTACTGGGTGGCGATGTGCCCTTCGAAGATGTTCTTGAAGTACCGGGGAAACGCCTTGTGGACGTAGAAGAAGTGCGCCATGTCCACGACGTTGTCGATCACCTCGCGGCAGTTGGTGTGGACGACCATCGAGCTCCACCACCAGTCGGTCCAATCGCCCTCGGCGAACTCCTTGATCGCCGGGATCGCCTGTTCCTCGATCGGTGGGTTGCCCTCCGGGTCGTTCCAGACGAAGAGCATGCCGTCCTGGACGAGGGTCGGCCAGGCCGCGGTGCGGGCGCGCACCGGCACGCGGCGGGCGTAGGGGATCTGCTTGCACCGGCCGTCCCCGCCCCAGCGCCAGTCGTGGAAAGGGCAAGCGATTTCATCGCCCTTGACGGTGCCCTGGCTCAAATCCCCGCCCATGTGCCGGCAGTAGGCGTCGAGCGCGTTCAGCGTGCCGTCCTGGCCTTCGAAGACGACGAGCTTGCCGCCGAACGCGGCTACGGTGTGCGGTTTGCCGTCGGAGAAGTCGCGAGCCAGCCCCAGGCAGTGCCAACCGCGAGTGAACCGGGCGTTGATCTCGGCGGCTTCGATGTTCCTGATCTCGTCCTCGTCGACTTCCGCAGCGGACATGGCGGCATCAGACCCTTCACGATGGCGGGCGAACCGAATTGGTCGCCCATGAACGGCAATCCTGATTCCGAAATTAAGAACCCCGAAACGGTGTGATCAACGGCTGTCCCAGTGAGTGGTACGACCGGATTCGCCGGAGGGGCTCGGTGTCCGCACCGGTGCGGACACCGACTTCTACCGCCTGTTCCGGTAGCCGGGACTGAGGTGTTCCGCGCGGGACACGGACCGGAGGATCGATCGCGGCACCGTTTTCGGATTCCGGGAGGCAGGAGGCTGAGATGGGACGCGTGGACGGCGGGATCGTGATCGTCACCGGTGGGGCGCGAGGTATGGGCGCCGAATTCGCCCGCAAGTTGGTTGCGGAGGGCGCTCGGGTGGTGCTGGACGACCAGGGCGAGGAGCTCCCCGACGAACTGGGGGAGCGGGCGGTTCTCCACCGGCTGGACGTCACCCTCGAACAGCAGTGGACGGACGTGGCGGTCCGCGCCGAGGCGATGTTCGGCCTGGTGAACAACGCTGGCGTGGTGCACGCCGAGCCGATCGAGGCACTGTCCGAAGAGGACTTGCGGCGGATGATCGGCGTCAGCCAGTGAACCCCAACCTCGACCCCCCACTCGGAGGTGCATGGAGATGACGTCTTCCCCGCCCGCGGATGATTCGCTCACGGCTCCCCGGCAGGTGGCCGGATCCGACCGGAAACTGCGACACCCCCTGTTGGTCCTCATCCTCCTCGTCCTGATCAACGAGGTCTTCGCGTTCGAGTTCACGGTGGTCATGCCCGGTCTGCCGGACATGGCCGCGGTGTTCGGCTCCGCCCACATCAGCCTGGTGATGTCGGTGCCGCTGCTGTTCGCCGCGGTGATCGTGCCGCTGCTGGCGAAGTGGGGCGACATCCACGGCAAGAAGCGCGCGCTGCTGATCGGGTCGCTGTCCTTCGTGGTCGGCACATTGGTGTGCGCGCTCGCCCAGTCATATCCGCTGTTCCTGGTCGGTCGGGGGCTGCAGGGCCTCGGCCTGGTCGGCCCGGTGATCACCTACGGCATGATGCGGGACCTGCTGCCACCTCGCTGGGTGCCGATCGCGATCGGCGGAATGGGCGTCGGCCTCGGGGTTTCCGGTGTTGTGGGGCCGTTCGTCGGTGGAGCGTTGATCGACTCCGTCGGTTTCCGCGCAGCTTTCTGGTTCCTGCTCGGCTACATCGTCGTCACCGGATTGCTCGTGCTGGTGTTCGTGCCCGAATCGCCGGTGCGGATCGCCCAGCGCCTCGATCTCATCGGTGCGGCCCTGCTGGGGTTCGGGGTGGTCGGACTGGTCGCCGCCGCAACGATCCCCGGGTGGCGACTTCCGGCAGTCGTGCTCGGGATCGTGCTGCTCGTGCTGTTCGTGCTGGTGGAGCGCCGGAAGAGCCAGCCGCTGATCTCCATGACGTTGCTCGCCCGTCCGGCCGTCGCCATGACGTTGGCCAGCGCCACCGCGATCGGGTTCCTCGTGGGTGCCCAGGCGGTGCTCATGCCGCTGCTGTTGCGCAACCCCACGGGTCTCGGCCTGTCCGCCATGCAGTACGCCGTCAGCTTCGCGATGGTGTCCGGCGTGTGCAATGCCCTCTTCGGTTTCCTGGCCGGTTTCGTGTGCCGGTGGGCGAACCCGCGGGCGGCGCTGCTGACCAGCTGCGTCGGCTGGACACTCGCGATGGCGCTCATCGCGTCCGGGTTCGTCGATGAGCGGTGGAAGGTCGCGGTGATGGCGGCCTTGCTGGGTGTGGGGCAGGGTTCCTTCTTCGCCGCGGCGGCCAATCTGATCGTCGAAGCCGTGCCTGCGAAGGTGCAGGGCGTGACTGCGTCGATGAAGTTCACCGTCGAGCAGGTCGCGGGATCGATCGCCGCCGCGGTCGGCGGGGCGGTCATCGCGGCCGACGTGGTGCGGATCGAGCCGAGCACGGGTGCGGTTGTCTACGGATTGACCGGATTCCGGAACGCCTTCCTGATCCTCACCGCGGTTGCGGTCGTGGGACTCGTCCTGACCCTGCTCATGCGGCACGGACGGCAGCCCGCGACCGGCGGTGTCCAACCCGATTCCGCGGATCGGTGATCTTCCGCCGCAAGCGGAGCACCCAGCGAGCGCAGACCCTGGTGGCCTGCGCTCGCATGGGCGCGCGCCGAGAACTCCCCGGCCACATCCGGTGAGGTTTTCCAACCTCGATTTGCGTGGCGGTGCGGGTAGCGGAACCTCAGAGGCTCCCTGGTCTGTGGGTGCCCTGACTTATGTATGCCCAAATACACGGCGTCAGGGCCGTCCTCGCCAGGAAGCCTCTGAGAACCCGCGGCGGTGCCGGTGTCGTAGGTGGGCTATGCGCCTGCGGCGCATGCGACACCTCATCGACGTGCAGCTTTGCGACCCGCGGCTGCGGGCCGACCAGGATGAAAAACGCTCAGTGGAACCGGCGGTACGCACCGCGCCTGCGCGCCGCGCGCTGCGTCGGCTGGGCGCCGTGGGCATAGCTGAAGACGCCGAACACCGTCGCTCGCAGAGCCCCTCGTTTTCACGGGACGTTCGGCATCCCTCCGGTGGCTGGAGCGCGGCCATGGCGCATGATCAGCGCGATGACGAGCGCAGCGATGCAGCCACCCAGCAGCACGAGGTAGGCGATGCGGAAACCATCGGCAGTGACGACAGTCAGGTGGTGGCCGGCCCAGTTCAACGGCACCTGGTGGCTCGCTGTGATGGCGCCGACGACTGCGGTGCTGACGGCATTCATGACACCCATCGCCGTGTAGAGCAACGACGTGCTGACACCTTGCACCGTGGCGGGCACTGCTTCGATGATGAGATTGTTCGCACCTGCGTACAGGAAGCCCAGGCCGACGCCCATCAGAGCGGCCGTGACGGCGATGGGTGCTGGGCCGGTCACCCAGCCGGTCAGGATCAACGCAGTCCCCGACGCCAAGGCGGCGATCGACACCAGCAGCGCTGTGCGTGGTGAGTAGCGACGGCTCGCCCAGCCGGCCAGGAAGCCGCAGATGGCGCCGACGATGCCGAACACGAGGCCGAAGGACGAACCGTATTGCAGGGCGCTCATGCCCATCCCGTAGTCCGCCAATCCCGGTACGTGGGGTGTGCGCAGCATCTGCGGCATCAGCACTGAGCTGATCCCGGTGGCGCAGAAGGCCGTCATGCCCGCGGCGACGAGCGTCAGCCACACGCTCGGCCTGGTCAGCAGTGGCAGGCTGATCAGCGGCTCTGGATGGCGCCGCTCGACTGCGATGAACAGGGCCAGCAGCGCCAGACCGGCGAACACGGAGATGATCGCAGACTGGTGGTTCACCGCGGCGAAGACGAAGGCACCCATGCTGAGGCCGAAGAGCGCGCCGCCGAAGAGGTCGAGGCGGTGGCGGATTCGCACCGGGCTCTCCGGCACGAGCAGGAAGACCAGGGCGGCCACCGTGAGGTCGTAGCAGAGCAGGAACCAGAAGACGCTTCGAAACCCGTAGTTGTCGATGAGGAACCCGCCCAGGACCGGGCCGATCACGGCTGAGACGCCGGTGCCCACCCCGATCGTGCCCACGCCGAGCGGAACGAGCCGAGGCGGGAGCAGGTCGCGGACGAGGCCGTAGCTGACGACGTAGACGATCACGAACGTCGATTGCAGCGCGCGGCCGACCAGGAGCTGCCAGAAGGATGGTGCCAGCGCGCACAGAGCACATCCTGCGGCGAACACGATCGACGTGACCACTAGGATGCGCTTCTTGCCGTGGATGTCGGCGAGCTTTCCCATGATGGGCAGGCACACCGACGACACGACGAAGACGGTGGTCATCACCAGCGCCACGTGGGCGGTCTGAAAAGACGAGGCGATGTCCGGCAAGCCCGGGGACACCATGGTGAACTCGAAGTTCGCGTTCTCGCAGATCAGGATCAGCGCTACCACGATGACCGCGCACTGCCACCGGGGACGCTCGGTCCCGGCCCCTCGATCCGCTGGCCGGGCGGGGTGATCGTGTTCCATCGGCTCTGTCACGGGAATGCCTCCGCAGTTGGTGGGGATCGAGTCGAGCGGCTTCGTCGCGGCAGTGGGAAGGAACTGCCAGGTGCAGGATTTCCGCCGAGCTGGGCGGCGCTCGTGCGAGTCGGCAGTGTCCACTCTCGACGGATCGCATCCGTTGAGCCTCCGCTGCGACGACTGCGCCATCGGGAATATCCCGATGGGTGAGACAGGTGCGCACCTCGGGGGTTTCGGATCGCAAGCTGTTCTGGGGAGCACGGACGGCAGAACGCTTGGAGGTGGCGGATGATTCACGTGGACAACCGGCTCGACGACGCGCCGATGACGCCGGTGTCGTGTCGGCGTTGCGCGGCCGCGGTCGGCGTGCGGAAGTCGAGTTGGCAGCAGACGAGCATCCAATGGGACGAGGATGCGGTAGCCCTGTGCGCGGAACGGGATGGCCACCGGCCGGCGACCGGCGCGGTCGCACCGAGCTGCCAGGCGCTGCGCGAATCGATCAGCGAAGCGGCCGTCTCCGGAGCAGTCCCGGTGCAGGCGCGAGTGATCTGAGGAATCGACGAGCGATGGGCCCCGACCGCACCAGCGAAGCGAAGTGAATTCGCTGGTGCGGTCGCTGCTTCAATGCACCCGGAGCGCGACCTCCCGCTGCGATGCGGGGTCGACGGCGACGCTGTCCTCGCCCAAGGTGATGAACACGTCGCGCAGGGTTCCCTGATAGGCGTTGCCGATGCCTTCGCAGTACTCCTCGGAGACCGGAGTCCCGCGATCCCGCCCCACGTCGAGCGTTTCGTCCATGGAGAACTTGAAGCCGACCGTCCGGGGCAGCCGGCCTTCGGCGGTGATCTCCCCGTCCACCAGGATCGTCGCCGTGCCACCCTTGCCGATTCCGCCGCCGTCGTAGGTGAAGCGCAGCTCGACCTCCCGGCGGCCGGGCCGCAGGGGGTCGGCGCCGTGGACGTAGATCCGGTCGCCGCACATGTTGTAGCAGTAGACCGGTCGCCCGTCGTTGACGTAGAGCGACCAACCCGCGAATCTGCTGCCTTGCGCGACCAGCACTCCGTCCGCAGGCTGGGGTGGCACGTCGACCGTGGCCAGGAGGGTGAAGGACGTGTTCTTGAGGTTCGGCGCGCAGTCCTCGGGCAGTCCGCGCATGCTCGGGTGCAACACCATCGACTTCCGGTCGCCCAGCAGGTCCGGTCGCGGGGCGAGGTTCGGGATGAAGCGTTCGAACAGCCTGTCATCCAGTGGCAGGACCCCGTGCTTCACCGCCTCGATCAGGAACTTCTGCTGCAGGGCTGCGAGCTTCTCGGGGTGCTGGTCGGCGAGGTCGCGCGCCTGCGTCCAATCCGAGCGCGTTTCGTAGAGCTCCCAGACGTCCTCGGTGAAGGACGGCAGGGGAGCGCGGGACGTGCTCGCCGGGGAGTCCCGGTGCCTGGCGACCGCGGTCCAGCCGTCGTGGTAGATGCCGCGGCTGCCGAGCATTTCGAAGTACTGGGTGATGTGCCGATCGGGCTCTTCCGGGCCGTCGAAGGTGTAGTGGAACGAGGTGCCTTCGACGGGGGACTGCCGGACCCCGTCGACGATCTCCGGTTCGGGCAACCCGGCCGCTTCCAGGATGGTCGGCGCGACGTCGATGCAGTGGTGCCACTGGGAGCGGATCTCGCCGCGGCTGGTGAACCCGGCCGGCCAGTGCACGATCATGCCGTTGCGGGTTCCGCCGTAGTGCGAGGCGAACTTCTTAGACCACTGGTACGGGGTGTCCATGACCGTGGCCCAGGCGATCGGGTAGTGCGGGTAGGTCGAAGGCCCGCCCAGCTCGTCGAGCTGAGCCACGATCTCGGCGGCCGAGCTGGGCACCTGGTTGAGGTTCTTGGCCAGGTTCGCGGAGCCGTCCACGCCGCCTTCGGCCGCCGCGCCGTTGTCGCCGAGGATGTAGAACACCAGCGTGTTGTCCAGCTGGCCGAGGTCGTCGAGGGCGTCGATCAGCCGCCCGACCTGGCTGTCCATGTGCTCGGCGAACTCGGCGTAGAGCTCCATGAGCCGCTCGGCCGCGACCCGCTGGTCGTCGTCCAGCTCGTCCCAGCGCGGCATTTCGGGGTCCCACGGAGGCAGTTCCGCATCCGGTGGCACCACGCCGAGTTCCTTCTGGCGCTGGAAGATCCGCTCCCGCTCGACATCCCAGCCGTGGGCGAACTCGCCGCGGTAGCGGCCCCGCCAGCCGTCCGGCACGTGCAGCGGATCGTGGCAGGCGCCGAAGCTGAGGTGGCAGAACCAGGGGCGGCCCGGTTCGAGCTCGCCGAGGTTGGTGATCCACTCGGTGGCCCGGTCGACCAGGTCTTCGGACAGGTGATAGCCCTCCGCCGCGGTCTTCGGTGGCTCAATGGGCGTGAGCCCGTCGTGAAGCCGCGGCGTGAACTGGTTGGTCTCGGCGCCCAGGAACCCGTAGAAGCGGTCGAACCCCTCGTTGGTGGGCCAGCGATCGAACGGCCCGGTCTCACCGAGTTCCCAGCCCGGAGTCTGGTGCATCTTGCCGAAAGCACCGGTGGCGTAGCCGTTGCAGGACAGCACCCTGGTGATCGTGGCCATCGACGCCGGGCGGATGCAGTTGTACCCAGGTGCCGAAGTGGCGAGCTCGGGCACCGTGCCCATCCCGGTGCTGTGGTGATTTCGTCCGGTCAGCAGCGCAGCCCTCGTCGGGGCGCAGATCGCCGTGGTGTGGAACCGGTTGTACTTCAGGCCATCGGCGGCCAGCCGTTCGGCCGCCGGCATCCGGCACGGACCGCCGAAGGCGGAGGACGCGCCGAAGCCCATGTCGTCGACCAGGATCAGCAGGACGTTGGGCGCGTTCCCGGGTGCCGCGGCACGTTGCGGGACCGGGTAGGCCGGTGTCTGGTCGCGAACGTCGAGCGCCGGTGGGATGTTCGACGGATCGGGTTGGATGGGCAGGACGTATCGGTTGACCATGTCGCCTCCACTTCCTTCTGTGCGTTGCGAGCGTCGCGCGCACGGTGGTGGGGCGAGGGGGGCGTCCCGATCACCGGGACGTACCGGGACACCCGCGCTGACGATGCTGATCTGCCGAGGATGCGGGCTCGTGCGTCAACCGGCGCGGGCGCCGAGTTCGGCCAGCCGCGCTTCGGATCGGGCAATTGCCTCCTTGTAAATTCCCCTTGCCTGGTAAGCGGTTTCGCCGGCAAGTCGTTCGGCGAAGACTTCCACGAAGCAGCGGTGCGCCTCGACGTCGTCCGGTGCGCCCAGAACAGCCCACTCGGCCAGCTGGCAGGCCAGTGCGAGGTCTTCCGCGGCGAGCGCTCGGGCGCGCGTCACGAACGGTGCCGGGCCACCGGCGAGCGCGACGAGTTCCCGCGCGTGGTCGAAGGTCGGCGGGGGCAGCAGATCCGCGGCGCGGCCGTTCCACCAGCCGCCGTAGCGCCGGATCACGTTGCGCACCGCGAACTCGGGCCGGTCGTGCAGGGGCTGCAGGTGGGGTTTTGCGGCGAGTTCGGCGGGCGGGCGGAACTGCGTGACGATCTCGTTGTGGTCCTTGCCCGCGTTCAGCGCGTCGATCGTGTAGGCGACGATGTGCTCCAGGTAGGTGGCCAGGTCGTCGAACCGGCTGCGGATGGCCGCCGCCTCCGTGACCGGCATGCCGTGCCCCGGGATCATCGCCTTCGCGCCGGTGGCTGCGATTGCTCGCGCGGATTGCGCCCACTCGTCGGCGTAGCGCTGGACCTTCTGCGGGTTGCCGGCGTTCGGGAAGGCGTCGATCCACAGGTCGCCGACGCAGACCAGCTCGCGGCCGGGAACCCACACCCAGGTGGCGTCGTCGGTCTCGCCCGCCGCGTGTCGCAGCACGATCTCCTCGCCGCCGATCTTCAGCACCAACGAGTCCTGGTAGACGGTGTCCGGCCAGAAGAACTCGTGCTCCTGCTGCGGCCACCACGTGGCGGGCCGCCCGGGGCCCGGACCACCGGACTGCCTGGTGTTGGCCGCTGCGTTGTACCCGGCGGTGCGGGAGTACCTTCGGAACCGTTCCGCGACCTTGGCATGCGCGACGATCCGCGGCGGCCGCTCGGCTTCCTCGAGGAATGGGCCCAGGCCGAAGGCGTGGTCGATGTGGCCGTGCGTGAAGATGACGGTGTGCAACGGTGCGGAGGTCACCGAGCGCACCAGCTTCAACAGCTCCGGACCGTCCTTGGGCAGACCGCAATCGATCAGGACCAGCCCCGCGTCGGTCTCGATCACGCCGACGTTGACCACCCTGGCGCAAACCTGCCAGGACCGCGGTGCCACTTCGATGGCCTGCCCGGCCGGTGCGGTCCACGCGGCGAACGCGCCTCCCATGGAGTCCCGCTGGGTATCGGGGATTTCTGCCGTTGTCGCCTCGTTCATGGCCACGGTGCGGTCACATCCTTCGTGCGTGCGGTCGTTGCCGAATGAGCTCGATGAGCGCCACGACGAGAATGCGGCCGGTGCGGTCCGGCTCAGAGGCGGATCCTGTTGAGCGGGACAGGAGGCCACCGGGTCCGGTCGGGTGGCCGGCATGTTGAAGCCGGGGAGAGGGACGACGTGGGCGGGACTACAGCAGCGCGTCGTCGTTCAGGACCGCGAGAATGCGCGCCATGATGCTGTCCGAGAGCTCGGGTCCCGCAGCGGATTCGGCCGGTTCCTGGTTCAACCGAAGCGAAATCCGCTTGGCGACGTCGAGGAGCAGTGGCGCCCACCGTTCCATCGACTCGACGTCCGTGCCATCGCAGAGGCTGATCCCGGCGATCATCCGGTCTGGACCGCGGATCGCGGTACCGATACCGGAAACGCCGATGAAGTGCTCGTCGCGTTCGAAGGCCAATCCGTGCCTGCTGCGGATGCGCCGCAACTCCTGGTGCATGACCTGGAGCTGCGTGATGGTGGCGTGCGTGCACGGCAGCAGACCGTCCTTGAACAGCGCATCGACCTCCTCGGGCGACAACTGGGCTAGCATCGCTTTGCCCAGGCTGGTCGCGTGCGCCGGGACTCGGGCACCCGCGTGCGAAAGCAGCGTTCCGGTCGCGGTTCCGCTGAACCGGTCGAGGAGGACCACGCCGCCGAATTCGAGCACTCCGAGATAGATGGTCTTGCCGGTCAGGGCGTGCAGCTTTTCCAGCAGCGGCACCGCTGCGGCGCGCAGTCCGGGCCGGTCGTCCAAGCCGCCGCCGAACTGGAGCGCGCGTTGGCCGAGGGCGTAACCGCCTGGCGTGTGCGTCAGCCAGCCGAGCCTGGCGAGCTGGTCCAGGATGCGGTGCGAGGTCGAGCGGGGCAGTCCGGTGATCTCGGTGATGTCGTCGAGTCGAAGCCGACTCGCCCGGCCGTCGAAGGCGTCGAGGACCAGCGTCATCCGCTCGACCATCGAGGCCGGTGTGGAACTTGCGTCCTGCGGAGTCTGCCGGGTGGGAGCTTCGTCGCTCGTCAATGCTGACACCTCTGGTTCTGCGCTGGTCGACCAGGTTTTCGGTTCCACTCTCCGGGACATCGGACGGCTCTGATGCATTTCCGCCGTAAACACTAGACACAGCTCGCGATCGGCGGCAAGAACGCGCCGCTCCGGCAACGCTCAGCGAGCGGATGTCCGATCGTCGTCACCGAGTTCAGGGCATGATCATGCTGTCGTCCACGGTGACTCCGTGTCGCCAGCGCCCGTACAGCGTCAGCGGGTGCTCGGCGTTGTTGGCCATGTGCGCGGCGGCGGTGTGCGCATCGCGCCAAGCGCGTTGGATCGGTGCGTCCATCTGCACGGCGTGCCCACCTGCGGCCTTGAACAGCAGATCCAGTGCCTCCAGGCCTCGTTCCGCGGCCCGCACCTGGTTGCGGCGGGCCCGCAGGCGCAACGGCAGGGGGACCGGCTGATCGCGGTTCGCGTGCTCCAGGTGGTCGTGCAGATCGCGTTCGATCTGCAGGACGGCGGCGTCCAGGTCGCTCTCCCCGCGGGCAATCGCGAGGTAGGCGGAACCGTCCTCGGTCTGCTGCTGCCCGCCGTGGCTGAACTTGTTGCGGTCGCGCATCCGGTTCAGGTGGTATTCGTAGGCGCCTTCGGCGGCGCCGATGATCGGCATCGTGGCCGCCGTGCAGTGGATCAGGGAGAGCGGGATGCGGTACATGGGAGGCGCTTCGAAGTCTGTCCGCGGGTTGGCGGGCTTTTCCCGGCCAGCGGCCCCGAAAGCACGATGTGCGGGCACGAAGGCGTCCCGCACCGAGACGTCCTTGTTCCCGGATCCCCGCAAGCCCACCACGTTCCACGCCTCTTCGAGGCAGAAGTCGGAACGCGGCACGAGGACCGTCAGGTAGTCGACCGGGGATCCGGCCGGGCCCAGCAGCAGGCATCCGAGCAGGCACCACGAGCAGTGGTCCACACCGGGTGCTGCTTTCCACTCGCCGGAGAGCCGGTATCCGCCATCAACTGCGACCAGCCGCCCGTTCGGTGCGTAGGACGTGGACACCAGCGCGGTGCGATCCTCCCCCCAGACGTCGGCCCGAGCTTGCAGTCCCAGCAAGGTCACGTGCCACGGGGCGGCACCCAGCAGCGATGCGGTCCACCCGGTCGATGGACATGCCGCGGCCAGCGTGCGGATCGCTGCGAAGAAGTCGACCGGGGATTGCTGGGTGCCGCCGGAGTCTTCGGGCTGGAGCATCGTGAAGAGCCCGCAGTCGACCAGCGCTGCCATGGTGGAGTCCGGGAGCCGGCGGTCGGTCTCGGTCTGCTTGGCGCGCTCGCGGATGCCCGGTGACAACTCGCGGATCGCTTCGACGATGTCGTTGCCCATGTGCTCGGCCTCCTCGCCGTGTTCAGCCAGGACGAGGGCTGCCCGCGCTGAACAGGTCCAGGATTACCAGGTCTTGTTCAGCGGGATCAAGTCCGTTCGCCGGCGCTCCGCGCCGTCGTCGCAGGTGAGCGGATTGCGGGCCGTCGATCAGGCGCAGTTCTGAGATGGGGCGGTCAGGCGTGGGAACGGGTGCTGAGCGGGGGCGGTGATAGGTCCGGCCGAGGCGGTGGAGCTCGCTCGCACCACCGAGGCGCGATGCCGGAGCTGCTGATCGCCCGGCGCTGACCGATCCACAGCGCACCTCCGTGGCCGATCCCGGGTCTCGCTGATCGAGACGGGAGGACTTGCCCTGCGCGGCTGCGCGCAGACTCGGCCGTCTGAAGCACCTTCTGGGCGAAGGCGATGCGCAACGAGGTTCTGGCGGCAGTGCGGGCGGCGTTGCGGAAACCGGGTGCGAACGGCTGAGCGAAGTGGAGCAGGCAGATGGACACCGTGAACCAGACGTCGCCGCGCGCGGCTTGGAACCGGCAGGCCGACGTCGTGGTGCTGGGTATGGGCGCGGCCGGCTGCGCGGCGGCGATCGAGGCGCACGATGCCGGTGCCGAGGTGGTGGTGCTGGACAAGATGCCCGCTGGGCGAGAGGGGGGCAACACCCGGGTCTCCGGTGGCGCGTGGTTCCACAACCTCGACCCGTCCCGGGCCGTGGTGTACCTGCGCAGCCTGTGCGGTGGTTACCCGGTGCCGGAACCGGTGGCCGAGGTGTGGGCCGCCGAGACCCAGCGGATCACCTCGTGGATGCGCCAGGCGGTCGGCGCCTCCGTCGACGTCGTCGGGGACTACCGGCCGGAGTTCCCGGAGCTGGACGGCAGCGACTCCTACGGCGGCTATCTCGCGGTCGGCGGCCGGCTCGGCGATCAACAGCTGTTCGATGCGCTCTCCAGCGCTGTGCGCGCGCGGGGCATCGAGGTGCTGCTGGAAACGCCTGCGCTGGAGCTGGTGCAAGATGCCACCGGCGCCGTGCTCGGCGTGGTAGCCGCGGACCGCGACGGCACGCCGCTGCGAGTCCGGTCGCGGCGCGGCGTGGTGCTGGCCACCGGCGGATTCGAGGCGGATGCCGGGATGGTCCGCGACTACCTGCGCCTGCCGGAGGCCACGGTCTGGGGCACTCCCCACGCGACCGGCGACGGACACCGGATGGCGCAGAAGGCCGGTGCCGGGATGTGGCACATGGACAACATGATGACGATCAGCGGACTCCGCGTTCCCGGCTACGACAGCGGTTTCTACGTCGCCTTCCCCTTCGCCAAGGGCTTCATCCACCTCGGTCCGGACGGCGCCCGGTGCGGTGACGAACTGCCGCGCAGCGGGCACGGCCACGCGTTGCTGAACGGGGCTTACGAGCACTTCCCGACCCGCCGCACGCATGTGGTGTTCGACGAGGCGACCCGACGGGCCGGGCCGATCTCGCCCGGGCGCCAACTGCTCCCGGTCGGCTGGAACCTGCTGGTGGAGCACTACGAGTGGAGCGCCGACAACAGCGCGGAGATCGCCAAGGGATGGATCCGCGCCGCAGACACCCTCGAAGAGCTGGCCGCACAGCTCGAGGTCGATCCAGCAGTGCTGGTGCGCACCGTGGCGGAGTACAACGCGGCGTGCGCAGCCGGGGTGGACACCAGATTCGGCCGCGCACCCGAAACCCTGGTGCAGCTCGGCGAGGGCCCGTACTACTCCTTCGTCTCAGAGCCGCTGCTGGCCTGGAGCAACGGCGGGCCGCGCCGCGACGAGCAGTGCCACGTGCTGGACGCCTTCGGCGCGGCGATCCCAGGCTTGTACGCGGCGGGCAGCGTCAGCTCCACCTACAGCTGGTGCAAGGACGGCGGGATGCACATCGCGGATGCGCTCGCCTTCGGTCGCGTCGCCGGGCGGAACGCGGCTGCCGACGGTCGCGTCCGCGAGATCGGCCCGTACCTGACGGGTTTCGACGACGTGCGCTAGCACCTGCGCCAGCTGCGTAGCCCTCCTCTTCGTCGTGAGCTGCCCCGCAGCTCGTCGGCGCGATGTGCGATCCAGCCGGACAGCCAGAAGTTTCCGGCGCTGTCCGGATCCACGGCGAGGCTCTCGGGTGCCTCGAGGAGGACCTGGACCCCATCGGAATCCGAAGTCTCGCTGATCGAGATGCCAGCCCACCGGTGCCCGCGCGGTTCGTACGTTGTGCCGGAGCAGACAGTGAGGAGTGCTCCATGAGCCGTCGCCAGATCGTTGTCACGGGAGCAGCGTCAGGAATCGGGGCAGCAACCGCGCAGATGGTGCGGGAAGCCGGCGATCAGGTCGTCGGTGTCGACCGCCACGGCGTCGACGTCATCGCGGACCTGTCCACAAGATCGGGCCGGCAGTCCGCGGTTGCCGGGGTGCTGGACCGAACAGGTGGCCGCGTTGACGCGGTCGTCGCTTGTGCCGGCACATCCTCCCTCACACCCCTGGACATCAAGGTCAACTTCTTCGGGGTCGTGGACCTGCTGGACGGCCTTCGGCCGGCGCTCGCGACCGCCGCCGCACCACGTGTCGCCATCACATCGTCGATTTCGGCGACTCAGCCGTTCGACCCTGATGTGGTGGCGGCATGCGGTGCCCGTGACGAGGCGCGGGCACTTGCTCTGGCGGACGAGGCCGTGGCCGGTGGTCGTGGCAGCCAGCTCTACGCCAGCTCGAAGCGAGCGGTCACCCAGTGGGTGCGTCGTACGGCCATCACCGACGAGTGGGCGGGTGCCGGCATCGCGCTGAACGCGGTGGGGCCGGGCGTGGTCCTCACGCCGATGACCGAGCAGTTGCGGTCTTCCGAAGAAGGCGTGCACTTGATCCGGCAGTCGGTGCCGTCCCGCTTCGGCGGGTGGATGCGCCCCGAGGTGGTGGCGGACGCACTGGTGTGGTTGATCCGTCCCGAAAACACCCATATCACCGGGCAGATGCTCTTCGTCGACGGCGGGGCCGAGGCCGTCGTACGAGGCGAGAACGCGTACTGAGGACACCGGCGATCGGAGGAGACCGCCATGAAGTGGGCGCTGTCCGGGGCCGTGCTTTCGATGTCCGACCTGATGGCGCACGCGCCAGCGGCAGAGGACGCCGGGTATCACAGCATCGGCGCCGGACTCGGTCTTCCACCCCGAGGAGGTCTCCGCCGACCATCCCCATGCGCCTGACGGCAAACGGATGTTGGCGGCGGAGGTGCCGATGCCGGATCCCTTCATCGCGATAGCTGCGATGTCCGCGATCACCTCCCGGCCGCACTTCTCGACCAACGTCCTGAAGCTGCCGCTGCGGGACCCGCTGCTCACCGCCAAGCAGATCGCGACGATGGCGGTGCTGTCCGGAAATCGGGTCGGCATCGGCGTGGGCCGCATGAGTGATCACGGTACTCGTCGCGGCTCGAAATCTAGATCAACGCTGCCCGACAAGGCATTGGACGAGCGCCGGATGGTTGCGGCGGTCGCGCCGCCCGACCGCCGGATGGTTGCGGAGGCCGGGGCGACGCGGGCATGCGGTCAAGCCGCTTTCCGAGGCTCAAGCCGCTTTCCGAGGCTCCGGCCGCGCTCAGATGTGCCAGGAGTTCGTCGTTGAACCGCTGGCCGATCCGTTGCACGGCGTGTGGGCTACCGTCGAAGAGGACGCGCTTGCCACCCATCGCCTCGGCCAGGGCGTCGGCCACGTCCTCGAATCCGGGAGTGCCTCCACCGGTCACAACGAGCTTGGGGAACGGCGCTTGCGCCAGCGCTTCCGCCGGAACACCTGTCTCCCATGGCCGCTCCGTCGTGAGGTTGCGGGCCGCTTCGAACAGCGGCGGTGAAAGCGGTGTGGGCAACTGCAGGTCGATGTTCAGGACCTTGAGGAAGCCGGCCACGAAGGATTCGGGATCCCCGCTGTCGGCCTCTGCCCAATGGCGGCGAAGGGCGGTTGAGAGCCGGTCGGCCGCCGGCCGGCCCGAGCCGTTGGGCAGGGCGGGCGGCTCGATCACCGTCAGCGACCAGACTTTCTCCGGCGCGATTGCCGCAGCGCGCATGGCGACAACACCGCCCATCGAGGTTCCGAGGAGGTGCGCCCCATCGCCGAGCAGTCCGGCGATCTCGGCCGCATCGCGATCCGGATCGATTCGATCGGTGCGAGGGCTGGGGTGGTAACCCCGGCGGTACGGGGCGATGATCCGGAACCGGTCCGCGAGCACCCGCTGCTCGCTGAATGCCGCCGCAGCCGAACTCAGGCTGCCGTGCACCATGACGATCCGCGGCCCGGACTCTCCCCACTGTTCCACGGCGAGCTCAGCCATTGGCCGCCCCGTTCGCAGCCGCCTCGGCCTCGGCCCGCGCGAAGACGCCGTTGTCGATGTCCAGCTGACGCGACTCGAACCGCCATCCCCCCGGGGTGCGTACCACGACGTCCTGGTAGATCCCCGTGGCGATGATGAACGGCGGCTTCTCGACCTGGAGCTTCGTGACCGCACACCGCGCGGTGCCGCGGTCACCGTGCCCGTCGACGACGTAGTTCGTCAGCAGGTGCCGGACGCCGTCCTCCTTGCCCGCCGCGATGTGGCCCTTGATGAACTCGCGGATCGCGTCGTGTCCGGCGAACGTGCCGTAGGTGGCGATGAACTTCCCGTCGGGGACCCAGGCCCCCACCGAGGCGGCGCCCGGTTCAAGGATCGCGGTCGTGTCGCCGTAGGCGAATCGCGCCCGCCCGCCAACGGGCAGTGAGAGCAGGAATTCGCCCTGCTCCGGAGTGATCTCCGAGATGGTGACGTTCGCGCCGTGGTGGAGCCGGTTCAGCGAGACCGAGCCGCTGTCGAGGTGATCCAGGCGCGCGGACAGGCGTTCACCGCGATCGCGAACCCGAAGGGCATGCGGCCGCAGGTTCGAGGTGACCACGTGGACGACTGCGTCGACGTCGTCGGTGGTCGCCAGCAGCTTTCTCCCCGCGCGCACGAGCTCGGCGATACCTGCTACGGACACGGCTCACCCCCCGTCCTGAACCAGCGTAAGCCACATCCGGCGGCTCCCGGAGATCAGAGCGAGGGCGCGGATCAGCGTCTCCGCTGCCATGCCGGCGAGATCACTTCCCGCTTGCCGGACAGCTTCAGGCCCGCCGCCTCGGCCAGCGCCGTCGAAGCGCGGTTGTCGAGCTGGCAGCTGAGGTCTTCGCGCTCGACGAGCTGGGCAAGATCACCCTCGCCGCCCGTGGTTACCATCGCACCGTCGTCACCGACAACAGTGCGTCAGTGGCGAATTGCTCCCGTCCCCGTCGGCGGCCGCTCGGCGTACTCGTCGGCTTGACCTTGACACTAGCGTCAGGGTTCTAGCGTCCCCACCATGTTGAGGAAGATCGAGATGCGAATCGGAGAGCTGGCCGACCTCACCGGCGTCAGCCCCCGATCCCTGCGCTACTACGAGCAACAGGGTCTGCTGGCCCCGCAGCGCGCCGACAACGGCTACCGCGCGTACGACCCGTTGGATGCCGTGCGGGTCGCGAACATCAAGGAGCTCCTGGACGCGGGGCTCACCCTGGATGACGTCCACCCCGTCCTGGAGAAGGGCTGCCTGGACGCGCCGCTGCGGCAATCCTCCTACTGCGCCGAGGAGTTGAATCTCGCCACCAACCGGCTGGCCACGCTCGATGACCGGATCGCCGCGCTCCATGAGCTCCGGGGACGGCTGGCCAAGCACATCGACGAGACGGTGGCCACGCGCCCGGTGGTGGGCGAGGACTGATGAGGAGCACCGCAGCGCGGTCCGGAACCCCGACGCCGCGCCGATCACCCGTGCCCTGCCGCCGGCTCTCGCCGCGTTCGCGGCCGGCCCGACGAAACTCCAACACTTCCCAGGGCAGCCATCGGAGTACGAAGTGACACTTCATGACACGGAATCACAGACGGCAGCGCCGGATACCGGCCTTCCTGAAAGCCGACGCCGGTGGGCGCTCATCCTCCTTGCCGGAGCGCTGGCGCTGGACACCGGTGGAGTCGCGGTCATCAATGCCGCCTTGCCCTCCATCGGTGATGAGTACGACATCGACAGCTCCACGCTGCAGTGGACGATGACTGCCTATTCCATTGCCTTTGCCGGGTTCCTCCTGTTCGGGGGCAGGATCGCGGACGTCCTGGGCCGCAGGAAGATCTTCGCAGTGGGCGTAGCGCTCTTCGCCGCGGCCTCGCTGGGCGCCGCGCTCGCTCCGACCGCTGGGGTGCTTATCGCGGCTCGTGCACTGCAGGGGATCGGTGCAGCACTGTCCGGCCCCGCGTCGCTTGCTCTGCTCAGCCAGATCTTTCCAGAAGGACCGCAGCGGAACCGGGCGCTGGCGGTCTATGCGGCGACCGGCGGGTCCAGCTTCAGCGCCGGGCTGGTTGTTGGCGGGGCTCTCACCGACTTCCTCGGCTGGCGCTCGGTGTTCGCAGTCAGTGTCCTCGCCGGAGTTCTGATCCTGGCAGGAGTCCGGGCGCTGCTTCCTGGGGGCCGGCGCCAGGCTCGCGCCCTGGACATCCCGGGCGCGATCCTGGTCACCCTGGGTATAGGCCTGGTCGTGTACGGCGTGAGCGAGGGCAGTGAAGTCGGCTGGGGGTCCGCGCAGGTCCTGATCTCACTGGTGTTGGCCGTGATCGGGCTGGTGGGCTTCGTAGTGTGGGAGAAGGGGCGTGCGGAGCCGCTGCTTCCGATGAGCATCTTCCGCAGCCGCCCGGTGAGGGCCGCCTCCCTCACCGGTGCTGTCTTCTACACCGGTGCCGGCGGGCTGCTGTTCTTCTCGCCGCTGTACGCGCAAGGGATACTCGGTTACTCGCCGTTCGAGTCTGCACTGGCCGTTCTGCCCGTGGGCGTAGTCGTGATCATCAGCTCGCAGATCGCCGGACGTCTGATGTCGCCAGCGGCTTACAAGCCCCTGATGGCTGCCAGCCTGCTTCTCATCGGGACCGGCGTCGCTCTGTGGGTGGGCACACCTGAGGACGGCTCGTACTGGGCGCACATGCTCCCCGGCATCGTGGTCATGAGCACCGGCCAGGGTTTGGGTTTCGGCGCGATGACGGCCGCCACGCTGGAGGGCCTGCCGCTCCACCAGCACGGAGTCGCTGGTGCGGTCAATGTGACCGCGCAGCAGATCGGCAACAGCATCGGTTTGGCGATCTTGGTTGCTGTTTCGACCGGTGTCAGCGGCGGTGCCACAAATCCAGCCGATCAGCTGTCAGGTTTCCACGCGGCATATTGGGTGGCGGGCGCCATCGGGCTCCTGGGTGGGCTGACCGTTCTGCTCACCAGGTTTCCCAAGGCGGACACCGCGCCACGAGCTTCCGAGGAGGAGGCCGTGACGGTGTAGGCCGGAAGGACCTGAACATGCCCGGCGGCCGTGTCCCTGCCCCCCGATGAGGGCAGGGACACGAGTCGTACCCCCTTCGGCATCCCGGGAGGGACACGGCTACACCGGTGCGGTCCACGGGACGGGGTTCACGACCTGGGCGTCGTGGCGGGTGGTTCGTCGACCTGGTCGCGGCCGCCGTGCTGTGCCGTCCGCCCCGGGACCGCGGCCGGTGAAGTGGCGGGTCCGGGCTGGTTGCGCGCGGCGCGGAGCATGGTGGCGATCAGGATGGCTCCGCCCGTCGTCAGGACGACGCTGACCACCGCGGCGATCCGCATCTCGTGGGTGAAGGCGTCGAAGGCCACGCTCCGCAGCGCCTGCGCGGTCTGGTGCGGTAGGGCGGCGGCGGTGTCGACGGCGCAGCCCAGAGTTTCCTCCGCTGCCGCCAGCTCCTCAGGGGTGAGGCCCGCGGGGGCCTTGGACTCCATCTGCAAGCGGTAGACGGCGGTGCCGATGCTGCCCAGGACCGCGATGCCCAGCGCGCCGCCGAACTCGGCGGAGGTCTCCGCCAGAGCGGAAGCCGCCCCGGCCCGCTCCGGCGGGGCGGCGGACAGGATCACCTCGGTGACGACGGCGGACACGCCACCGATGCCGATGGAGACCACGGTCAGGGCGCTCACCAGGTAGACGATGCCCGAGTCGGTCCGGATCAGGGACAGCGCGACGTATCCGGCGGCCGCCAACAAAAGCCCGGCGGTCATCACGTTGGGCTTGCCGATACGCGGCGCCATCGCGGTGGCCAGGGCGATGCCCAGGGGCATCACGAGGAACGTGGGCAGCGACCACAGTGCCGACTCGAACGGGCTCATTCCCAGGACGAGCTGCATGAACTGCCAGTTGAACAGCGAGAAGCCGATCATCGCGAAGGTCGCCAGGGCGTCGATGAGCAGCGGCACGTTGAACCGGCGGGTGCGGAACAGCGCGAGGTCGATCATCGGGTACACGGCCGTGCGCTGGCGACGGATGAACAGCGCTCCCACGACGAGTCCCGCGACGATCCAGGCAGCCGGGGTCCGCCCGAAACCGTGCTCCGCCGCCATCTTGACGCCGTAGATCACGGCGAGGACAGCGACCAGGGACAGCAAGGCGCCGAGCAGGTCGAAGCGGCCCGGCTCGGGGTCGCGGTACTCGGGCAGCAGCAGCGGCCCGAGTACCAGCAGCAGGATCATCACGGGGACGTTGATCAGGAAGACCGAGCCCCACCAGAAGTGTTCCAGCAGCAGGCCGCCGATGATGGGGCCGACCACGGCGCCGCCCGCGAAGCCGGCCGTCCAGACGCCGACGGCGGTGGCCCGCTGCCGGTCGTCGTGGAACATGTTCCGGATCAGGGAGAGGGTGGAGGGGGCCAGCGTGGCTCCGGCGATGCCCATGAGCGCGCGGGCCGCGATCAGTACCTCCGGACTGGACGCGTAGGCCGCCAGGGCCGAGGCGAGGCCGAAGGCCGCGGCACCGGTCAGCAGCACCCGCCGCCGTCCGAACCGGTCACCGAGGGTACCCATCGTGATCAGCAGGCCGGCCAGCAGGAAGCCGTAGGCGTCCATGATCCACAGCAGTTCGGAGCTGCTCGGCTGGAGGTCGGCCGTCAGGGACGGGAGCGCGACGAACATGACGGACAAGTCCATGGACGCCAGCACGCACGGCAATACCAGGACGGCGAGCCCGACCCACTGCCTGGCCCCGGCTCTCTTGCTTTCTTCGGTCATGGCCTTCGCTCCTGCTCCTTCGGTTTGGCTGCGGCATGTCGACCGGGGACGGATTCCGTCACCCGCGCGTACTTGATACGCATCACGGCGTACAGGATACACATACGCGTTCGATCCGCTGCAAGCGCTTTTTCTTGGTGTTTTCCTTGCTTTATGTCCTCGATTCCATGGTGGGATAGAATTTCGACACGCCTTCATCGGGTGTGACGAAAAGGAGTGTGGTGATGTCGGAGCAGCCGGTCTGCGCGTCCTGCGGAAAGACGCTGGAGCCCGCGGAACGGGGGCGGCCGCGGCGCTACTGCTCCCGCGCCTGCCAGGCGCGGGCTTACCGGGCGCGCAGGGCGGACGCACCGGCCGGCGTCCCGGAGGACGGCGACAGCGCGCCCCACCTCAGCGTTGAGCGCATCGTGCGGGCCGGGATCGACGTCGCGGACGCGGGGGGACTTGATGCGCTGTCGATGCGCCGGGTCGCCACGGACCTCGGAGCGAGCACCATGGCCCTGTACCGGCACGTGGCGTCCAAGGACGATTTGGTGGCCCTGATGGTGGAGGCCGCGATGGCCGACGTCCCGCTGCCCGATGCGCCGCCGCGAAACTGGCGGCACGGCCTCGAACGAGCCGCCTACCGCGACTGGGAGCTGTACCACCGCCACCCGTGGATCCTGTCGAGGGTCCTGGTGACGACCCGCGCGCACTTCAGCCCGGCTCTCGCGGCGGACAGCGAGAGCGCGTTCTCCTCCTTCGACGGACTCGGCCTCGAACCTGCCGACGCCTTCCGGTACATGTTCATGTTCGCCTCCTACGTGCAGGGTGTGGCGCTGACCTACGTCAGCGACGTGGAGGCGGAACGGCAGGCGGGGCAGCGGATGGCGCACGTCCCGGACGACGAACGCGATCGGCTCTTCGAGCCCGGCGCGTACCCGCGGCTCGGCCCCGCGATGCGCGCGGGCGCCGACCCCTGGGACCTCGAGGCCCTGTTCGCCTCCGGCCTCGCCGGTGTCCTGGACGGCATCGCGGTCGATCTCGCGCGGCGGGGCATCGAGGCCTGAGTCGCGGCGGGCGGGCCGTCACGGCAGGGTGCGCGGCGTGCATCTCCGGTCAGTTCGATATCAGCCATGAACCAGCTGCGCCCACCGCAGACTCGATAGTTCGGCGTCCTCTCCTTTCCGCGGCGAGCACGAAAGGGAGGTAGGTGCCGGGGCGGGGCATCCGCCCCGGCACTACGTGGGTCGCGGTCGCGGTGTCACAGTGCGGCGAGCAGGGTGCTGCCCGTGGCACGGTTGTCTTGAAGCGGCCTGAGAGCCAGGCGTATCAGGGCGAGCGCGTTGTCGTCACCGGCGATGCGGTTGGCGCTGAGCTCGGCGCAGGACAGGCACTGGTGGATGATCATCCATTCGCCGTCCGCGCGGACGGTCAGGCTCAGGGCCTCCATGCGCCCGCGGCAGCCGGCCGCTCGATCGCCCGGGATGCGGTGGTCGACGTGCCGACTGGCCAGGCAGTGCGGGCAATGGTTGCGGTGCGCGGTACCGGGCGCGACGAGGGATACGTCGAGCCGGCAGCCCACGCACCGGAAGTCATGCGCCCGGTGACCGCCATCGCCGTGCAGCACGTCCTTGTGCCGCTGCGGGCGGCGCCGCTGCCTGCGGCCGCTCGGTTGTGTGCGGCGTGGCATGGCTGAACTCTCCTTTCCACAGCGGGCGTTCAGAGCGTGCCGAACGCTTCGAGTGGGAACGGAGGCTGCGCCAGCGGCCGCACGGCCATGCGCATCAGGATGAGCTGGTTGTCGTCCGCGCACACCGGGCTCGAGGTGAGCTCGTCGCAGCGCGCGCAGCGGTGGATGAGCATCCAGTCGCCGGTGCGCAGCACCGCGATGGCGATCGGGCTCATCCGCGAGCCGCAGTCGGACGGGCCGCCCTCGACCTGGTCGATGACGTGCCGTGAGTGCAGGCATGCCGGGCAGTGGTTGCGCCGGCCGCCGTCAGGGACCAGGGCCGATACGGTCAGTCCGCACCGTACGCAGGTGAAGGTGTTGATGGTGCTCTGGTGGTGGGAGATGTCGTCGCTGGACACCCGGATGCTCCTTGCTGAGAGGTACGAGATGACAGCAAGAGCAGGCCGAGCGGCCTCGGAACACCCGCAATCCATTGCGGATGCGGGTTGGAGCAAGGCACCGGGATTCCGTCCCGGTAGGACGCCCTGGCGTCACGGCATCGGGGACGGCTACGCGGTGCGGCGAGGCGCGCTCGGCGCGATCCGGGGCACAAAAACACCTCTTCCAAGGCAAAGCGGTACAAAAGCAATCAGCTGGACTTCCGCAACGTAACACGCGGCCACCTGGCGAGGTCCAGTTCTTTTACGGCTCGGGAGGCGCATTTCGTGCGGGCTCATTCCGGGCAGGCCAGGAGGACAGTGGTGGTCGTTCTGGCCTGGTGCCCATGCAGAGAAGCGCGCCGTGCGTGGTGTTCATCCGCCGAGACCTTGTGCGGGTCAAGGGGTCGCAGGTTCAAGTCCTGTCGGCCCGACCGTGGGAGAGCCCGCTGACATGGCACGTAAATGCGGGTCAGCAGGCTATTTCGTGATTGCCGGCTGAAGCTGCTCCTCGCTAGGTGCAGACCGCGTACTCGCCCGTGAACGGCCTGCTGTCGGAGCTGCTGCCGCCCGGACGGATTCTCCAAGCGAGATTTCCGTTGGCATCGAAGAAATCCACGTAGACGGGCAGGTTGTTGCGGTAAGAGTTGACGTGATCGCGCAGCCCGTAGACGAGGTCGCCTGAACACCCGAGAGAAGCCTTGGTCATCGCGCCGCGCAGCAGGCAGTACGCCCGCAGCCCGACGTGCTGGGCTGCAGGACGTAGGAGCGATCGAACAGGACCGGATCCACCGCGCCGGCAGGGACATTCCGCCACCTCGATCGTGTGCGAGCTCGGCAGCGGCAGCTCGGCGAGGTCCTCCTCGGAGAGCACCAGAATCCGCCCGTCCGACAGCTCGTAGCCCTTGATGACGTCCTGCAAGCCATGCCGGATCTGGGCCGCATTCTCTGGGGGTGCGGTTGATGGGCGAGAGCTTCCGGCACCCGGGTGGTGGTGTGGCCTTCCGCGACGTGTGGAAGGTGGCCCACGCGTACCCCGCACCCGCCTCGGAGAGCGCTGCCCGCGGTCATCCTCGAGTTGGACGAAGACCTCCTTCGTGGGGAGGACCATCCCGCACCGGGCGGAGGATGTCAGAGGGCGGGACGGGCTGCGATCTTCGAAATGCGTCACGCGAACGATGCCTGACGAATCGAAGGAGCAGTGATGTCGAACCTCCGCCCCGAAACTCTCCCGGCGAACGGGTACCTGCGCACCACTCGGGGCGCCGGCCCTGTCCCCGTTTCCCCAGTGCCCCGCTGGGCGCGGATTGCCGCGCACGCCGTGCCCTTCGTGATCCTGCCCTCGGGACTGTGGCGCATGGGAGTGATGCTGGCCATCCCCGGCTTCGGCACAGCCGAGGCCCGCGACCACGGCGTCGGGCTCGATCTGTATCTGATCCTGCTCTTCGCGGTCTCCGAGGCGCTCGGGCTGCTCACCCTGGGATTGGTCCAGTCATGGGGCGAGTCGGTGCCGCGCTGGATACCGCTGCTGGGCGGACGCCGCATCCCACCGCTCGCCGCGGTGGTACCGGCCGCACTGGGCGCGCTCGCCTGCACGGGGGTCGTGTACTACTTCTTCCTCTCCATCCTGTTCGCAGGATTTCCCCCGGGACACACGACCGCTGAAGAGGTCATCTTGACGGTCTGCTACCTGCCGCTGCTGGCCTGGGGGCCGCTTCTGGGAGCGGTTGCACACGCCTACTACCGCCGACGCACGAGCGGACGAGGACAGGACGCACCCACCCCCTCTCCCTGAGCCCACGAACCACCGCCTTCGATCACTTGCAGTGGGCGCGAGAGCCTCGCTTCTGATGCAGCTGGGCCGTATTCCCGCAGCAAAGAGGCGACGCAGCGCGGAGACGAGACGAGGCGGTCGCAGCCCAACCAGGTGCGCCTTCGAAAGCCGCCTTCGCAGGCTGGACAGCAAGGGTTGGAGCGGACCGTCCTCATCGGTCGAACTCGGGTCGGACTCGCATCCGATGGAATTCGCCCCAAGCGGAGCAAGTCGGGTGCTGGGGATATCCGCTCTGGCGAGACGTTGCGCCAGCTCGGCATCACCTCCGCTTCAACCGGATTTCCTGCCACTGGCGCTTCGAGCGGGGCGGCGTCAAGCTCACCGGCGAGTTCAGCATCCGCAACCTGTTCACATCCTTGTTCGCGAAGCCGCCGGAACAGGACTGGGCGTCCTCCGAGTTCGAAGAACAGCTGTACTCGGAACTACGCGTGATCGACGAAAAGCCCGGCGGCGGGGGCGGCACGTTCGCAGCGTTGCGGCTGCAGCCGGACAACCCGTTTCCCGAGATCTGGTACCACGACTTCCGCATAGTTCAGACCCGCGGCAGGGGGTGCGGGTGGCGATCGGTGACAGGGTGTTTCCGCCGCGTTCAGCGCGGTCTAGAGGCCGTGGTGCGGGGGAGGACTCCCACCTTCCGGGCTGGACCGTCCTCGTCGCAGCCTGCGCACGAGCGTGGTCACTGCGAGGACCAGGAGCCACACGAACGCGATCCCGCAAAGCATTGCGCTGACGGGCGCGGCCCAGAGCAGGTAGCTGTAACGATGATCCGCCGGGGTGGGCGTGGCCAGGCCGACGTCGGCGAATGCCGAGGTCGTCGGCACGGGCCTCGGGGTGGTCCAGGGCTCGTGGATTCCCACGGCCCGTCCCGTGATCGCGGTAACGGGGATGCTTCCCCGCCCTTGCTGGTCGCGATGAACCCGGGAGTCTGCGGAGTTCGCCCGCCAGTCACCAAGGACGAAGACCATGCCCTGGGGCACGGCCTCCGCAAACGGCAACCGCCCGACTTGGTCGCCCCAAGGGTCGTCGTGGCGGACGTAGTCCTCGGAGATCGACGTACCGTTCACCTGAATCCGGCCCTGCTGGTCACAACAGGACACCGTGTCTCCGGCGATCGCGACGACCCTCTTGATGAACGGCCCGTCAAGGGACCAGGACGACCCGTCGAAGACGATGATGTCGCCCCGCTGCACGTCGCGATCACCGGTCACGGTGATGATCACATCGTCTCCGGACTGCACGGTGTTGCTCATGTCGGGAGAAGAGACGGGGTAGATCTCGTAGTCCGCCCAGAACACGATCGATGCCCCGACGTAGCCCAGCAGACCAACGGCCATGACCGTCGCAGCCAACGTCCACGAGATCCAGCGGGTGGTAGTGGACCTCATCGAGTGCCGATGGTCGTTTGCCTCCGCCGCGGCCATGCTGACCCGCCTTCTCTCAAAAGCGCCGCACTGGCCGGATCCTCGGCAACCCGACCGCCAGTCGAAGGAAGCACCACGAGAGTGCCGTGCCCTGGCGCGGATGACGAGACGTGGCCTGCACCTGGCGTCTCCCGTAGCTGTGGAACGCCAGACTATCCAAGGCCCTCTAGGTGCTTCCCTGCCACTGCACCGCCCCATAGAGGAGTTCAGATCACAGCGCTTCGCCGCCGTGGAGGGCGCCGCCGGAACCGAGCTCTTCGCGTCTCAAAATCCCGTGTCAGGGGGCGTGGCTGGTCTTGCCCGCCGTGGCTGCGCCTGCATTGGCGGCTCCAAGTGTTCAGCGTCAGTCTTCGAGCTCACCGTAGATTGCCGTCGCCCAGTGCATACCGCGCGATAGGTGCGCGAGGTAGCGTGCGTCGCGCGCGGTAAGGGTGAACTCGACGTACGGGTATCCGTCGAGGGTTTTGGGTGCCACGAGATCGTCGTCGGCGTCCCAGAAGGGCGGCATGTTGTGCGGTTCGCCTACTTCAAAGGCGTTGATGATTCCGTAGGCACGATCGAGGAAGGCTTCGCCGTCGCGCTCGCCCTGGATGTACCACTCGCGGTCGCTCATCCACCTCATGCGGAACTGCATCCCGTACTTCTCCGCGATGCGTAGACTCGCCTGCTCGTAGGCGTCCGCGCCTTCGGCGTCAGCTGCTGAAAGCATCGCCCCGTCGTCAGGTTCGATGCGGACTTCCGCCCCTTCGTCGAGTGCCTGGCACTCCTCGAACTCCTCCTTCATCTCATGCTCGGTCGCGATCGCGGCCGCCCGCTCGCGAGGTATGGGCAGCCGGTCGTCTCCGAGGTGGTGGCCGGTGAAGAAGTACCCGTGCTTCATGCGGTGCCATGCGTCGATGATGATCCGCAGCGGGAAGTCGAGTTCTTCCGGAAAGAATCCCGCATCGGGATTGATCATGTGGATCCGGCCGCGCAGGGTGGCATCCGTCTTGTCGTCGATGGAGATCCGGTAGAGGTCGGTCACGCTGTCGGGCTCCGTACTGATCGTTGGAAAGTGGCAGGCGTGGCAACAGCCCGAACGCTCCTAGTTCGGGACCGAGACCTGGTTGAACGGGAGCATCGGTTCCAGCCAGGGGAAGACCACGAACAGCAGCAGTGCGATCACTCCCAGGGCCAGTAGCAGCGCGAGCACCAGCTTCGCGCCCAGTGGCCCGGGGAGGTGACGCCAGATCCAGCCGTACATCTACGCCTCCCCGATCGCCTGCAACAACTGGGCATACGTGGCGTCGGCCGTCTTCGGGAACTGGTCGGTCAGCACTGCGTGCACGATCAGCCGTTGCCGGTCGGAGAACTGCGGGTGGCACGTGGTCAGCGTGAGCAGTGCGACCTGCTGTGCGGGCGGCAGGATGTCGGGCGGTTCGTGTGGCACCGGCGCCACGACATCGCCCTCGTTCGGGTTGACGATCTCGCGGCCGTAGGTCTCGCCGTATGGGCCGCCGCCGTCGGCCGCGTTCGTCCGCAGCGTGCCGACATGCGAGCACTGCGGTTGTGCGCCCTTCCCGGTCGACCAGTTCGCGATCTCGTCGGAGTGCGGCAGCACGCGGTAGACGAAGAAGTCGGTCTGCGTCTCCACTACGATCGCGTCGCAGGAGCTCAGCAGGTCCAGGTCGTTGAAGGGCGCACCCTTGCCGACCCGGTGCCCGGCGACCGCGAAGTTGCCTGGTTCGCCGGGCAGCGCGGTGCCCTTGTAGTGCCCCGGCCCGACCTCCAGTACCGCCGCTTCGGTGCCTTCCTGGATGGTGAAGTGGTAGTCGGCGCCGAAGCCCGGGATGTACAGCTTGGCGAACGCTTTGCCGTCGATCAGTTCGGGATGCGGCTGCCGGCCCTGTGCCCAGTCCCCGTCGAGCGTCGTCGTCGCGCCGGCCTGTTTCTTCGCCGAGAAGAAGTCGGTCACGTACAGCTCGTAGACGACGAACAGCAGGACGACCAGCCCAGCGGTGATCAGCAGCTCGCCGAAGGTTCGCACGATCTTCGCGCCGAGTCCCCCCGATGACTTCGGCGCTTCCAGAATCGCCACGTGTGCTCCTTTCCGGAACTCGCCTACGTTAACGTGCCAGATGTGGGGTGTCAGCCACGGATAGTTGTTTTTCTTCGCTTCGAGGTACACGGATCCGCTGCGGCGCTTGGCACACCGGACCCGGGTACTGGTCCTCCCGGCTTACCTAGAGCGCGAGAGCGGCGATCGCTTGCTCGGCAACGGTTCTCGCCTTCACGGTCAGCTTCTGGTTGGTCGTCACGATGATCGCCGCACCGCCTTTGACCACGGCGTACACCGCGCCGCCTTCCGTCGGCTGGTAGCCGCCCTGCCAGCCTGCCTGGTCGGTCGCGGGGTTGCTCGTGTCCACCGGCGCCGCTTTGTCGACGAGTGCCTTCGCCACGGCCGGGTCGCCGGAATACACCCGAACGGTGAGTTGGAGCTCCCCGGTGAGCGCGTAGAAGAAGCACGCCGGGTGTGGCTTGTCCGCCGAGACCTGGACCTTCGACACGCGCTGCCCGTTCGCGTCGGCCACGAAGGCGTTGGTCAGGTAGGGGCATGGCCCGCCGCCGGTGGGTTGCGGATCGGGCGGGAGTTGGACCGGTGTGGTCGTGGTGATCGGTGCAGAGCTGGTGGGCGGCGTGCTGGTGGGCGCGGACTGGCTTGTCTGCGAGCAAGCCGTTGTGAGGGCGGCGGTGATCCCGAGGGCAAGCATGGTTCGTCGCATGGCTCGCATTCTCCCGGCCAAAGACGGGTTGTCGGGTGTCACCCCTCTAGCACTGCGTACCAGAGCCACCCGAGCATCAACGGGTTCCGGTGCCTCACCCGTGATCACGACACGAAATGCGACGCCTCGTTCGACGCCGTGTTCACCTCCGAGAACGTCGACACCGTGAAGATCCCGCCACGAACTCCCCGCGCCGAGCCTCGGCCGACCGAGCACCACTGTCTACTGTGGTCCATCTGTTCAGTGGAACAGCGTGGTGCCAAGCGGGTGTTGTTGGTCGAAACCGGGGAGTATCAGGAAGGTTGCGCTGGCGGTGGTGGTGGTGAATTCCAGCAGTGCGTCGGAATGATCCATTCGGGTCAGGGTGTTGGTGAATGTTCGCACGTCGTTCTGGAAGCTGGTGAAAAGCAGGCCGGGGGCGGGTTCGTCGGTGCTGTAGGAACGACGGAGCATGAGGCCGACGCCAACGACGTTGGAGTGCGCTCTGCGGACGTGCGCGTCCGCCGGGATGAGGTAGCGTCCGTCCGGTGTTTTGGCGCCGAGGTTCGGGTCCGAGGTGATGGTGCCACCGGAGAGAGGCACGCCGGTGGCTCGGTACCGACCGAAGACTGCCTCCTGGTCGGCAACGGACAGCTTGGCGAACCGCGGCAGATCGAGTTCCATGCGTCGCAGCACGGCAATGGTGCCGCCGGCGACCGGCGCCGGCCCGGCCAGCCACAGGTCTCGTTGTTCTTGGCCGGCGGTGTGCGGGCCCACGATGCCGTCGATGAAACCGAACAGGTTCCGCGGCGCGGTAAGACCCTGATCTACGGGGATGTTCGAGCCGCGGCGCCCGGACTGCCGCCAGCGTTCGTGCATCCGGTCACCCGCCTGGTCCAAGAGCGCGGCGGCGACCATCGGTAATGCCAAGGCATCGCTGGCGCAGATCTGCATCAGCAGGTCACCGCCGCGTGCCTGCGGGGCGATCTGCTCGCGGGAGAACTCTGGGAGATCCACGGCGCCGGGTAGGGAAGGATCGAGCATGCGCACCAGTCGCGGGCCCACTCCGATCGTCACGGTGAGATCGCCCGGCGGTAGGCCCAGCAGTCGTGCATCGGTCCCCGCGGTGAGGGCCAGGATGGCCCGGCCGAGGTCGGCCAGCAATGGGCCGACAGCCACGGCATCGCCGAGGTCGGCCACCACGGCCAGCAGATTGGGCTGGGCCGGCTGCGGGAGCGTGATGCCCGCCTGGTGCTGGCCCGTCGGTGACACCGGCGTGGTTGACGCGGGGGCATCGAGTTGACCCGCCTGGGGGGAGCCCGATTCGCACCCGGCGGCGAGGCCGGCGGCCACTGCGGCACCGGTGACACCGAGGAACGCGCGGCGTGACGGGCGATGATCGGCTCGGCTCACGGTGTGGAGAGTGCCATATCCGCCCTCCCACAGGTGAATCGACCATGCCAAACTGCGATCATGCCTCGTTTCGGTCTTCGCGTGACAGTCGCGGTGCTGGGTACGCTGCTACTCGTATTGGCCGGCTGCGGCGCCGGCGATGACGGATCGGGCCAGGGCCGACGACCGACCGGTGCGCACGTGACGATCCGAGTGCCGGCTGACGCCCCGACGATCTCGGCTGCGGTGTCTCTCGCTCGGCCCGGTGACCTCGTGTTGGTCGCGCCGGGCGTGTACCAGGAGTCCGTGAAGATCGCCACGGCTCAAATCACCCTTCGTGGCGAGTCTCGGGGCCAGGTCATCATCGACGGGCGGTTGCAGCAGCCGAACGGCATCGTCGTCGCCGCACCCGGGGTGGCCGTGGAGAACCTGACAGTGGAGAACAACACGCAGAACGGGGTTCTGGTCACCGGTTCGGCGAAAGCGGTTGCCGGGTTGCCGGGGACGAGCGGCGGCTACGACACCGGCGACGAGCCCGTCACCTTCCTGAAGTCGTTCTCGGTTTCCCATGTGACCGCGACCCGCAACGGGCTGTACGGCATCTACGCGTTCTCCGCGCAGAACGGTGTCATCGAGCACTCGTACACGTCAGGTTCGGCTGACTCGGGGATCTACGTCGGGCAGTGCAAACCGTGCAACATCGTGGTGCGGGACAACATTGCCGAACTCAACGCGGTCGGTTACGAAGGCACCAACGCCAGTGGCGAGATGTACGTGGTCGGCAACCGCTTTGTCGGTAACCGCGTCGGACTCACCATCAACTCCGACCACCAGGAGAAGCTGCTCCCGCAGCGGGGTTCCGTCGTCGCCGGCAACCTGGTCGCGGACAACCAGCAGGCGTCGACCCCCGAGCAGGCCGACGGCGGGTGGGGCATCGGCATCGGCATCGATGGCGGCAGCGAGAATCAGTTCAGCCGCAACCGAATCGCCGGCAATATCAACGCCGGGATGGTGATCACCGCAACCGCGGACCTACCACCGGACGGAAACCAGGTCGTGGAAAACACCTTCGCCGCCAACGGCATCGACGTCGGCTGGACGTTTCCCACCGCCACGCAGGGACGGGGTAACTGCCTGCACGCCAATGATCTGCGCACGACGGTGCCCGCTCAGCTCGTGACGACCGCGTCCTGCCCGGTTCCTGCCCAGTCGCCCACGCCGTCCGGCACGTGGGTGATGCCGAAGGCACCCGGCGGCATCCCGTTCACCGATGTGGCTGCGCCTGACGCACAGCCACAGTTCCCGAATGCCACCACGACCGGCGCCACGGCTGTTCCGGCCGTTCCGGCGCTACCGGACACCGCAAGCATCCCGCTGCCGTCAGCGTCACTGCTCGCCGGCAGTGCGCTGGTGCAGACATCCTGAGCGGCGGCTACGGTGGCGGGCTGACGCCGGGGACCGGTTGAACCGGAACATATTTCTCGGTGTCGAAATCGATGACCACCGGCTGCGGTTCGGAAGCCACCTTGACTTGAACCCGGTACATGGTGCCGTCCGAGCCGATCCAGTAGCGCACGGTGCCCGCCGTACCGGGCTTGGCGCCGGCGTCCGGCCCGGTCATGACATCCACCTGGTGGCCGTCCAACTGGTCCTGGCCAATCCAGGTGGCGCCGTTCTGCGGCAGTAGTGCGGCGTTGTCAGGCCGGTCGCTGCCGAGACCGAGCGCGATGGCCAACGAGGTGTCCAGCGCGCTGCCGGTCGTTTGCAGCGGACGGCTGTACCAATCCGACCCGGGCGGCGATGCGGGTGCTTCCGCCGGGGCGTTCGCCATCGGGTGGACAAGCACGGTGGCGGCCGTCCATTCGATCAGCCCGTCGCTGGACGTATCGCGCCCGGTGCCGTGCACCACGCCGTAACCGAGTTCGGCGCGGTAGTCGATGGATCCCGTGATGACCAGCCCGCCAGCGGTACTCGGCACGGTGATCGTCACCCCGCGGCCCCCCGCTTGGTAATTGCGAAACCGCGTGATAGCCAGCCGGTTCGCCTCATCCGAGGTCAATGCACGTGGACCGGTAGGGCCTGAACCGGGGCCGGTGATCAGAAACGCGACCACCGCGGCACCCGCGATGCCCAGGGCGGCCACCACCCACCGCGGCCGCAGCCATCGGCGTCGGCCGGCCGCGATCCGCGGGAGACCTTGCCGGATTCTCATGCTCCGCACGCGGCGCGACGCTAACAGGTCCGCTGATGCGTCGCTAGATCACCTATCTTGGCAGTCGCACGGCTTTCTGGTTATATATAGCAGTTCGGGATGATCTCTCGGGGTAGATCGGCTGTCACCTGGGCTACGAAGCGGTTGTTGGTTGTTCAGCCCGAAGAGGGCTTGTTCATCATGACAAGGGGCAGCGATAGCTATGAGCCGAGCCGGTAGAGGATCGTGCCGGACAGCCGGAAAGCGGCTGGTGCGGTTGGGCTTGAGCATTCTGTTGTTAGGCAGCGCGACAGGTTCGATGGTGGGGGCGGCCGGGGCTTCGGCAATTGACGGCACGCTAACGGTTCAGGTTCTGCGAGATTTCTTCGGCACAGGCGTGATCAACACGGCAATGGACGTGCCGCAGCAGGGGATGAAGGTTGATGTTGCCGACCCGGCCGGCCATCGCGTCTCCGGCACCACGGATTCCACCGGAAAAGTCGTGGTGTCGCCGTCGACCGTGCTGACCGGCGGCCAGTACCGCGTCGATGTCACCATCCCCGCGCCGTACAGCGACTACCTGCAGGCGGCACCGGCCTCGACGGCGCCGAACCACTTCGACAGCTTCACCACGTTCGTCGACGTGTCAGCCGGCAAGAACGCCTCGGTGATCACCGGGGTCTGGGACGCGGCCGACTACGCACTGCCGGATTCGCGGTACTTCGTGCCGATCCAGAATGGCGCTGGTGGCGCGGACACCCGGTCTTTGGTGGCGTTCGGGACGAACCGCCGTGGCACGTGTCCCAGCGAGGTGGCGTGCCCGACCACGCTCACCACGCAATCCCAGGTGGGCACGACGTTCGGGCTGGCCTACGACAGGTACCGGGAGCGGCTGTTCCAGAGCGAGTTCGCCCGGCGGCACGCCCCGTACGGGCCGGATGGTGGTGGTGCGATCTACACCGTGCCGGCCGAAGGTGGGGGCGCGCCAACCTTGTTCGCGAAGGTGCCGGGCGCCGTGGTGACGCCGCACGACACCGCCAACATGAACAAGGACGCCGGGTTCACCAACGCGCCGGGTAAAGAGAGCATCGGCAGCCTGGCCCTGTCGGAGGACGGGTCGACCCTGTACGCGGTGAACCTGCTGACCCGGACCCTGGTGAGCTTCAATGCGACCGGGGCCACCGCATCGGTCCCCGAAGCGGTGGTGCCGATTCCGGACCCGGGCTGCGCGGCGCCCACCGACTGGCGGCCGTTCGGTCTTGAAACGCACAACAACACGCTCTACGTCGGTGGCGTGTGTTCCGCGGAGAGCACGCAGAACCGGGCGGACCTGAAGGCTGTTGTCTACACCTACGACGGCAAGCGATTCACCACGGTGCTGACCCAGCCGCTTGCTGCCGAGCGGGGTGCCGTCTTCGCCGGTAGCCCGAGCGCGGGACAGAACAACCACTGGAACCCGTGGAACACCAACCTGTTGACCTGGGACGAATTCCGCCTGGGCGGCGCCTTCATCAATCCGCAGCCGGAGTTGGCCAGCCTCGCCTTCGCCCGGGACGGTTCGATGATCCTGGGTTTCCGCGACCGGTTCATGGACGTTCTCAGCGCGAGGGGCCTGGACCCTCGGCCGGGCAACAACACCCCGGAACTCGGCATGTCCGGTGGTGACATCAACATGGCCTGCGCCAATCCCGCCGGTGGATACTCGTGGGAAGGCACCGGAAACTGCCCCAACCACGCGAAAACCGCCACCGACGGCGGACAGGGCGATGGTGTCGTCGAATACTTCCCGGGTGAATTCTTTTCCGGCGGGCACCAGGAAACCGCGCTGGGCTCGGTGGCCTACATCCCACAGCAGCAATGGGTCATCAGCACGGAGTTCGACCCGACCGTCAACATCGAAACCAGCGGAACCGGCTACCACAACATCAGGACCGGCGAGGGGCCCGGCAACAACCCGGCCGCCAACGCCTACGAGTTCGTCGGTCGGGCGGAGAACGGATTCGGCAAGGCCGGTGGGCTCGGCGATATCGCGTATGCGGCGGCGAATGCGCCGATCCAGATCGGCAACCTGGTGTGGTTCGACGGCGAACACAACGGGATCCAGGACCCCGGACAGGTGCCGCTGCCGGGTGCGACGATCAACCTGTTGGACGCCAGCGGCAAGCAGGTCGCCACGACCGAGACCGATGCCGCCGGCGAGTACTACTTCGGTGGGGTCGGCGCCGCCTACGAGCTCACGCCGGGCGCGAAGTACACGGTGCAGTTCGACGTGTGCACCGCGAACACCAGCAAGGTGCCAAGCCAGCCGCCGGCAACCGAGCTGCGGTTCACGCTCCCATTGGTCGGTGAGGACCGGGCACATGACTCCAATGTGATCCCGCCGACCACCGGGCAGCTGTGCAACGGATACGCACCTGTCACGGCGCCCGCCAACCCAGGAGGGGTCGATCACACGATCGACGCCGCCGTGTACATCCCACAGGAACCGCCGACGCCTACACCGCCGACGCCGCCGACGTCTACACCGCCGGCCTCCGCGCCTCCGGTGCCTACCACGCCGCCCTCATCCAACACGCGGACGGACTCGCTGGCCGACACCGGTATTTCCGGCCTGCCAGAGATGATCTTCCTCGGTGTGGTGCTCCTCGGTGCGGGCGCGGCATTCATGTTCATGAGCCGGAAGCGTCGCGCCAAGCGACGCTGAAAACGGGTGGCCTGCTCGCCTGCGCTCCGCCATTGGTGCGGGCGGGCAGACCACACCTGGTTGAGCTCTGTCCGGCTCGGCCTTCGAACGGTGCACCCGGTGGACTCGCCGGTTCCGAGGAAGCGCCGCTCCGCGGGCTTCGCGGGTCAGTCCTCCTGCCAGCTGCTGATCGTGGCCTCGCCGCCGCACAGGTCGAAGACTCCGTCGTTGGGCTCAACGGTCTTCGGCTCGCCGTTGTTCATCTTCAGGCTCACGGCCCAGACCCGGTTGCAGGCCGGCCCGTCAGGACCGCCCTGGTCGGCCGGCCACTCGACGTCCGCAGCGGCCGACTGGCCGGGCTTGAGGATGACCGGGCCACCCGTGCCCGGCTGGCCGTGGTTGATCTGGAGACCGTCGGACGGGGTCCCCTCCCGGTCCATGAACGTGATGTCCGGGAAGTCGTCGGTCAGGGTGCAGCTGGCCTCGCCGGCGTTCGTGACCTTCAGGTGGGCGTTCACGTGGCCGGTCGAAGAGAGCTCGAAAGACGGTGTCATGTCGTCGATTTCGCAGGGCCCCTGATCGTCAGGGCTTTCGCCGCCCTGCGAGTTCGTGCCCGCGGAGGTGCCACCCTGCGCACTGTCCAGGTGCGGGGCCGGCGGCGTCTGCTGGGCCGAGCCGCATGCGCTGAGAGAAAGTGCGAGGGCCGCGGCGGCGGTCAGGGTGGTCCCGATGGTGCGCAGGTTCATGTCACTGTCCTTAAAAGATCTGGTCTGCAACCTTTTTCAAGGACAGAGACGTGCGACCCCGCGGGTGGTTGCTTCCAACGAGTGTGACCGCAGACATACAGGACAGCAGAGTCCGTGTCCCGGACTGTCCCGGACGGCCGGAGATCTTGAAACGACGCTGATCAGACAGTTGCCTTGGTGACGCCGGCGAGAACCGACCGACCTGCGCAACCGCAGGCCCGCAAACGCCGAATCTCGGTGTGGTCGCGCCAGAACGTCGAGCCGGCAATCCACTCACGACCATGAACAGGAGCAATCCGATGCGAGCCAGTCACCAGGACGACGAGATCTCCACCGAGCCGAAAACCTGGACAAGGCGCATTGCCGCGCCACTCATCGCCGCTGCTGCCGCACTGGCAGCCGCCGGACTCACCGCAGCACCCGCCAACGCCGATGCGCACGGTGTCGAACCGATCCCCGCCTTCACGATCGATGCCGGCAAAGAGGGCACCGGCCTGTCCTTCCCGGTGCCGGTTCCCTCCGGATACCTCGCACACAGCGTGGTGGGCGACGGGAACAAGATCTCCAAGGAGTTCGCGGCCTACTCGATCGCCACCGGAGCCGGCGGACTGCGCGGCCAGATCTGCAACTGGCGGATCGACTTCGAATACAAGGCCAAGGGAAAGAAGTACAAGACCATCAAGGGCAGGACGAACTCCAGCTGTGACCTGATCGGGAGTTCGGTCGTCGTGTCACCGGGCAAGGTCAAATACGGCGAGGCGTGCGCTGTCCTGTACGTCGAGGGGAAGCGACGCGGCGCGCAATGCCACCACATCACCAAGTGAGCCGAGAAGGTGGACGAACCTGCTGGCCGGTGCAGGTCACGTAGGTGGTGGAAAGCGGCTTCGTCGCTCGCCTGACGCCAACAGGCGATCTGCGCGAGCGGTAATCCCGAAGCCAGGAGCGCCCGCTGACCCCTTCGCGCGCCAGATCCCGTGAGTGCTTTTGGGCGTTGTCACGCGCGGAAGCACTCACGGGACGCACGGTGTTACGAGCCCGAGCGCTGCACCGGTCTGCTCGGCGCCACCCGGAGAATCATCTCGCGGGCAGGGCGATTTCGTCGATGCTGCTGTACTTCTGCTGGCCCAGCACGTAGGTCGCGCGGACCGTTCGCTCGTCACCGAGGGCCATGAGCGCGAACAGGCGCTCCTGGAAGTCCGCGAAGATCTCGGTCCGCCGCTTCGGCACCGACGTGGCCGCCCAGTCCAGGACGACGAAGTCGGCTTCCTGTCGTCCATCGAGATCAGGATGCGTGTCGGTACTCGTTCAGGATGCCGCCCAGGCGCGCGTGTGCAGCGAGGCGGTCACCGCCGCGCTCGGCGAGGGCAACGTCGACCAGGCCGAGGCGATCTTTGCCGAGCCGGCGCAGTGCCTCGCCCGGCGGAGGCGATCATCTCGGATTCTTGGCAGACTCTGATGGCCGTCGCAGCGGCACGCCGCTGACGTCGTGCCGTCAGTCGTCGAGGTAGGTGCCGATGTGCTCGGTGATCTCGGCCTCGGCGCGTTGCGGGTCGCCGGAGCTGAGGGCGTCGAGGAGTGCGCGATGCTGTTCGACCACGGCGTGCGGGCTGTCATGGTGTGGGGCGTCGCGGAGGAAGTATGCCCGCACCCGAGGCTGGATCGTGCGCCAGATCTGCAGCGACTGCGTGTGCCGCATGGCCGCGATCACGGTCTCGTGGAACGCGACATCGAGGTCCGCGAGACGTCGCGCGTCGAGCGGGTGAGCCGCTGATTCCATTTGCTGGACGATCACCTCGAGCGCAGCGCGGAGCTCCTCGTTCCCCGCCTTCGCCGCATCGCGGAACGCGACTTTCTCGATGACGAGGCGGATCGGCACGAGAATATCGGAGATCTCAGTCTGGGGGATTTCTGCGACGACGGCACCGCGATAGGAGTGCGAGACGACGAGGCCCTCTTGTTCGAGGACCATGATCGCTTCGCGGACCGGTCCGCGGCTGATGCCGTAGTTCGCTGAGATGTCGCGCTCGACGAGCCTTTCGCCGGCGGCGAGTTCACCCGAGGCGATGCGTTCGCGCAGGTTGCGCAGGACCCAGTCGCGCCTCGACTCGGGTGGCGAAGCAGGCAGTGCGGACATCGTGCAGGACTCCTTGGTTGGGCGTCCCAGCCTAGCAGATGGCCGATGGTTGACCATCTGCCATTTGCGGCCTACTGTCAGCGTCTCGTCAGGAAGTCCCGTGGAGAGGCTGGGCAATGAAGCTAGGGACATCAGCACGGCAGAGGCGCACGGACACCGGCCATCGAGTACCGGGCAAGGTCACGACCGCGGCGGTGCTGGGAACGGTGCTCGAGTGGTACGACTTTGCGATCTACGGCGCGATGGCCGCTGTCATCGGACGCCTTTTCTTCCCGACGGACGATCCGACGGTCTCGCTGCTGGTAGCCCTCGCCTCGTATGCGGTGGGATTCGTGTGCCGCCCCCTCGGCGCGATCTTCCTGGGTCGTCTCGGCGACCGTGCCGGCCGTCGGAGCATGCTCGCTCTGACGATGGTGATCGTCGGCGTCTCGAGCCTGCTCATCGGTCTGCTCCCGACGTACGCCTCGGTCGGTTTGCTCGCCCCGGCGCTGCTCGTGGCGTTGCGGATGATCCAGGGTCTGGCGGTGGGCGCCGAGTGGACCGGCGGGGCGACGTATCTCCTCGAGCACGCGCGCACTGGTCGGCGTGGGTTGTTCTCAGGCATAGTGCAGGCATCGACGGTTACCGGATTCCTGCTTGGGACGGGCATTGCCACCGTCATCGTCCGAGTCATACCTGAGCAGGCAGTCGACGCGTGGGGGTGGCGCGTCCCGTTCCTCGTCGGCGGCGTCGTCGCGGTGATCGGGCTGTTCGTCCGCCTCCAGCTCGACGAGTCCCCGGCCTACCGAGAGCTCGGCGAAGACCTGCGCTCGCATCAGCAGAGCACGAACGATGTCCCTGCCGCCGACGACGAGTGGCGAACACCAACGCGCCGCAACTGGCTGCTCGTGCTCGGCATCGTCTTCGGCGTGACCCTCTACGGGTACACGGCGACCAGTTTCCCGGCGTTCCTGGCCGGCGTCGACACCCTTCCCCTGGCGGATGCCCTGACGACCAACGTCGTAGCTCTGCTGATCGAAGTGCCGCTGATCATCGCCGCGGGTGCCCTGTCCGACCGTGTCGGGCGCAAGAAGCTGATGGTGGGCGCCATGGCGCTCTTCGCGCTCGGCACCTACCCGGTCTTCGCGCTCGTCGCCAGCGGCACCATCGCCGGTGCCTTCCTCGGCCAGGTCGTCTTCGTCGTCTTGTTCGCCACGGTCTCGGGCCCGATGGCAGCGATGTTCATCGAGTTGTTCCCCACTCGGGTCCGTTCGACCGCGTTCTCCAGCTCGTACAACATCGGCGTGGCGGTCTTCGGTGGCACTGCGCCCTTCGTGAACACGTTCCTCGCGAAATCGACAGGTGTCGACGTCGCCCCAGCGTTCTACCTCACCTTCGGGGCGCTGATCTCGCTCGCCTTCCTCAGCCGCGTGCGAGACCGTCACGATCAGGAGCTCCGCTGATGCCCGCGGTCGTCGCTCCCGTCGTCGACCTCGTCCTGCTCGGCGGGAAGCTCGTCGACGGCACGGGCGCACCCGCACGGGTGGCCGACGTCGCTGTCAAGGACGGGCGAGTAGTCGCCGTCGAGAGCGGTCTGCGCGCCGAGGCGGGGCAATGCATCGATGTCACGGGGTTGACCGTTGCCCCCGGCTTCATCGACCCGCACAGTCACAGCGACTGGTCGGTCCTCGGCAACCGCGATGCCCAGAGCACCATCCGCCAGGGCGTGACGACCGAGGTCGTCGGCAACTGCGGCGTCACGTACGCACCCGTCGCTCCGGCTGGCGTCGACGCGGCCCGCAACGCGCTGAGCGCGTACGGGTACGACGGAGAGGTCACGTGGCGCCGCTTCACAGATCTGCTCGACGTCGTGCATCGTCACGACGGGGGAACATCTCAGAACTTGGCGTGGTTCGTCGGGCACACGGCTCTGCGCGATGCAGCCGCGGTACGCGGTACCGGCGCCGACGCCGGCGGCGTCACGCGGATGGTCCGACACCTTGAGGAGGCGATGGACGCGGGGGCGCTCGGAATGTCGAGCGGCCTGGAGTACGGCTCCGGGCGTGATGCGACCACCGATGAGCTCACCGGCGTCGCCACAGCGCTCTCCCGGTACGACGGCATCTACGCCAGCCACATCCGCAACCGCGACGCCCACCTCCTCGACGCCGTGGATGAGTTCCTCGCCGTCGCACGGCGCGACAACCTTCGTGCGCAGCTGTCGCATCTCAATGTTCGCCACGACACCGGCGCGTCGCCGGATGCCTGGCAGGAGGCCGTCGGCCGACTCGCCGCCGAGCGGAAGGCGGGGATGGACGTGCTTGCCGACATGACTCCCTACCCGCACGGCATCGGCCTCGCCACCGGCTTGCTGCCGGGATGGATTCTCGCCGACGGTCCTGCCCAGACCGCACGGCTACTGGATGACGCCGAGGTTCGGGGTCGGCTGCGCGGCGACTGCGACCGGTACTGGCGGTTCGTGCACAAAGGACAGTGGGACCGCGTCGTCCTCGCGACCAGTCCGGCGACACCGGAACTGGAGGGCTTGTCCTTCCCGCAGATCGCCGGGCGCCGGGGACAGGACTGTTGGGACGCGTTCTTCGATGTCCTCCAGGCAGCCGGGGCGGACATGCACGCCGTGCAGCTGATGGGTCGATTGTTCACCCCCGAGCACGTCGCCGAGGCGATCGCCCATCCGCTGTTCTGCCTCGGCGTCGACGGGTTCACCAGCCGCACCGACGGACCTCTCGCCGAACGCACGCGCCACCCGCTCTTCTTCACCGGGCACACCCATTACATCGCGCACCACGTCCTGCGGGCCGGCACCCTCACCCTCGAGGAGGCACTGCGGAAGATGACCTCGATGGTCGCCGACCGCTTCGCACTGCACGGGCGTGGGCGCGTCCAAGTGGGAGCACACGCCGATCTCGCCGTGCTCGATCTCAAAGTCCTCGCAGCCCAGGACACGTTCGCGTTCACCGGGCGCTACGCGGCTGGGGTACCCCACGTGATCGTCAACGGCCGGCTCGTCGTCCACGACGGACAGCACCTCGGCACCCGTGCAGGGCAGTACCTGCCGCGAAGCTGACCACACATCAGAACACCACTACACCGCGAAAAGGGAAACAGTGAAGATCATCGACGTCAGGGTCACCGGACTGCGCGGCGCGACGCCTGAAGGAGGCTGGCAAGAGGAGCTGACGCAGGACGATGTGGTGCACACCCTCGTCACCGTCCACGCCGAGGACGGATTGGTCGGCATCGGCAGCGTCTTCACCAGCGAGAACTTGGTGCGGGGCGCGCTTGAGGTGCTGCGTCCCCTGATCATTGGTTCCAACGCGCTGGAGCCTGAGCGCACCAGTGAGCGGCTGCACCGCAGCACGTTCTGGATGGGGCGTGGTGGATCGATCACACACGCCATCAGTGGCATCGACACCGCGCTGTGGGACATCCTGGGCAAGGTCACCGGCCAACCGGTTGGCCGTCTCCTCGGCGGCCGCTATCGCGAGCGTGTCCGCCCGTACGCCTCCCTGCTCATGGACCAGCCCGAACCGCTGCGCGACCACCTGCTCCAACTGCGGAACGCCGGCTGGACGGCGTTCAAGATCGGCTGGGGGCCGTTCGGCCGCACCGATGAGCGCCTCGACGAGCGCATCGTCGCGGCCGCACGCGACGCCATCGGGCCCGACGCGATGCTCATGGTCGACGCCGGCGCCAGCGACAGCGCCTGGGCCCAGGGATACAAGTGGGCACTGCGCACCGCACACATGCTGCGCGACTACGACGTCGCCTGGTTCGAGGAACCCCTGCCTCCGGACGCGCTCGACGACTACGCACACCTGCGCCGCCTCGCCCTCGTCGCGATCTCCGGCGGAGAAGTGCTGACTCGCCGGCAGTCGTTCCACCCGTGGATCGAGGCCGGCGCGCTCGACATCGTCCAGCCCGACGTCACCAAGGTCGGCGGCACCAGCGAGCTGCGGCGCATCGGGTGGGCGGCCCACGATCACGGTGTCAAGCTCATCCCTCACGGCTGGAACACCGCCGTCGGCCTCGCGACCGATCTCCAGCTCGCGTCCGCGCTGCCCGACACGGACCTCGTCGAGTACGTCACCGGATCGCCGTACATCGACGACCTCACCGCTCGGCCCTGGCAACTCGACGACGACGGCATGCTCGCCATCCCTGACGAACCCGGCCTCGGCATCGACCTCGACCCCGGCAAGCTCGCCCAGTACACCGACGCCGCCCACCTGCTGGGCGCAGCATGACGCACCCGGTCCGCACATCAGGCAGGAGAGCACGAATCGACCTGGTTCTGGTGGACATCACTGATTAGCTGAGTACTCCAGCACGAAGCTCTCCGCTCTTGGACCAGGCCGACCACGGCCGACCTGGCCTGCCCGCAGGCGCCCCGGCCAGGGAAGTGCCAGCGGGCGCCGGTCCAGGGAGCGCGTTGTACTGCGCTGAACGGTAGTGAGTTGCACCGTTCATCCTGCGGTTTCTCGTTTTTCGCGAGTCACTGTCTCCTGTGGACGGAATTCGGGTGGTGCGGAATCGTCCGCAGGGCGGCGGGCACGCCGCGGGAAGGTCTCGCGGTAAGGGCAACCTCGGGCCGTTACTCCGAGCGGTCGCCCGGTGCGTTCTCGAAGAGACGGATGCGCGCGAGCACTTCTCGGTGGAAGCGGGAGACCGAGTCGACGAGCGCAGCTACCTGTGTGCCGGCCCAGTGGGTCCTGTCCCAGCCGGCGTACAGGGTCACGGAGAGCAGGCTCTCGCCTACCCGGATGGCGACCGGGGTGAGTCCGAAAATCGCTTTGTCGGTGAGCACGGCGATCCCGTGGCCCGAGGCTGCCAAGGCACGGGCCACGACGGTCGTCGAGACCACTCGCGGCTCGTTGTAGACCAGACCCTCGCGTGCGGCAGCCGCGTCGAGCGCCAGTCGACCCGCGTTGACGGGATGCATCAGGATCAGTTGCTCATGGACGAGCTCGGTCAGCTCGACTTCGCCGATTCGCGCCAGCGGGTGGGTTGGTGGCACCAGTGCGAGCACGGGGGCGTGACCCACGACGCGTGATTCCATCGATCCGGGTGGCGGGATGGGCGCGACGCCGAGATCGGCATCTCCGCGCGCAACGACGTCGTACACGCTGCGCGCGTCGCGTTCGAGGATGTCGCGAATTGACGAGGCGGCGCCTCGGTCGGCGAGGTATGGCGCCAGAAAGTCGGCGATCGTGGTCGGGGGTGCGGCGACGGTCAACGGCACGTCATGCCCTTGGGTCATGGCCTTGACCGCGCCCAGCGTGCGGTCGGCCCGGGCCACCAGGTCACGGGCGAGGGGCAGGAAGCGCTCCCCGGCGGCGGTGAGCTTTCGCGGCCCCGGCGTGCGTGAGAAGAGTTCCACTCCCAGGCTGCGTTCGAGGTTGCGCAGTTGGCGGGAGAGCGAGGGCTGTGCGATTCGGACATCGCGCGCGGCCGCCGTGATCGAGCCTTGGTCGACCACTGCCAGGAAGTACCGCAGAACTCTGATCTCCACCATGCCTCCGAGGTATGGGCAGCGATGCTAACGGGCATTAGACGGCTATGCCACATGCGCCCAGAATCAGATCCCGTTCCGGTCACCGAGCCTCAACGCTCTCGTCGTCGAGGAGACGGCATGTCCAGTTCTTCTGATCTCCGCGCAGCCCGCCGGGCGGGCCTCGGATCGTTCATCGGCACCGCGATCGAGTGGTACGACTTCTTCATCTTCGGAACCGCTGCGGCGCTCGTCTTCGGGGAGGTCTTCTTCCCCACGGCGTCACCGGTAGCCGGTCTGCTCGCATCCTTCGCGACCTTCTGGACGGGTTTCCTGGCCCGGCCGCTGGGAGGCGTGGTCTTCGGTCATCTCGGCGATCGGATCGGCCGCAAGAAGACGCTCGTCACCACGCTGGTCCTCATGGGCGTCTCCAGTACCGCCATTGGTCTGGTGCCCAGCTATGCCTCGATCGGGATGGCTGCCCCGGCCCTCCTCATCCTGCTCCGATTGGTGCAGGGCCTGGCGCTCGGCGGTGAATGGGGAGGAGCTGTGCTGATCGCGGCTGAGCACGCGCCACCGAGCCGTCGAATCCTCTTCGGCGCCTTCGCCCAGCAGGGCTCGCCGGCGGGTGGCCTGCTGGCGACCCTGGTCTTCCTGGGCGTGAGCCGGCTGTCGGCCGAGGACTTCGCCGCCTGGGGGTGGCGTGTTCCGTTCCTCGTGTCTGCGGTCCTGCTGGTGGTGGGCCTGGTGATCAGGCTGACCGTGGCCGAGTCGCCGGAGTTCTTGGCGGCCAAGCGACGCGGCGAGATCGTCAAGGCGCCGGCGGCAGAAGTGCTGCGGACGGCCCCGGCCGCAGTCCTGTTGGGAATCGGGGCATCGGCTATCGGGATCGGCGCAGCGTACTTCCTGAACGCGTTCCTGATCGCTTGGACCACGACCGAGCTCGGCGTGACCCGGGAGACGATCCTGTCGGCCCTGCTGGTGGGCACCGTCATCCAGTTCTGCGCGCAACCGGTGGCAGCGCTGATCGCGCACCGCGTCGGCGCCACGCGGTTCATGATCGTGGCCCTGGTGGCGAGCGCCCTCCTCATCCCGGTCTTCTACCTGCTCGTCAGCACGGGTGACGGGAGCAAGATCGTCATCGGCATAGTCGTCATCAACATCGTCGCGCCGGCCTACTTCGCCGTCCTCGCCGGCTTCCTCACGCACGCGTTCCCCGCCAGGATCCGGTACACCGGAATCTCGTTGGCCTACCAGCTTTCCGCAACGGTGATCGGCGGCTCGGTCCCGCTCATCGCGCAGTCCCTGCTCTCCAGCGGTGGGATCGGCCTGGTCGTCGCCTACCACGTCGGGCTGATCGTCTTGACCTTGGTGTGCGTGGCCGCGTTGGGCCGCAGGACAGCGAAGTCCCAAGGCGTTGCGGATCTGCCGGACAACTCGGACCTTCGCGCCAGCGATGCGCCCGCATGAGACTCGGTGCGACACCCCCTGCGCGCCAGTAGACGTGAACATGCCGGCAGGCGCGGTCCCAGCGTCCTCAGCACCGAAAACCTGGAAGGAATCGCATGCATCCGTCAGCCGAGCCGCGCATCTTCCGTGCGCGTCGGGTCATCACGCCGTCCTCCCCATCCGCTGACGCGGTCGCGGTGCTCGGGGACAGAATCGTTGCGGTGGGCGATGCGGACGACCTTCGGCGGTCGCTGCCTCTCGCGCGGCTCGTGGACCTGGGCGACGCAGTTGTCACCCCTGGCTTCAACGACGCGCACGTGCACCTGTCGATGGCCGCCGACAGCGAGCTCCAGGTCGACGTGTCCTCCGCGGAGGTGTCCTCCCTCGCGGAGCTGACCGCGAAGGTCGGGGCCGCTGCAAGGCGCGACCCGGTGGACGGCTGGGTCCAAGCCTTCGGCTACGACGATGCGCGGATGGCCGAGGGGCGCCGACTTACCCGTTGGGACCTGGACGAGGTCACCGGTGATGTCCCGGCGATCGTGCTGCACGTCGCCTGTCACTGGGGTGTGGTCAACTCGGCAGCGCTGGCCGCAGGCGGCATCACCGATGAGTCGCTACCTCCGAGTGGTGGCGAGTACGGCCGCGACGCGACCGGGCGGCTCGACGGCGTCCTCTACGAACGTGCGTTGAACGAATTCGCCTACGGTCACGTCGATGCGGCGGGCGGTCCAGTCGTACCGCAGTCCCGGTTCGACGACCGCGTAGAGGCGCTTGGACGCGTGGTGCGCCGCTGGCACGCGGCCGGCGTGACATCGGTGTGCGACGCACTCGTGGGGCCAGACGACATCCGCCTCTTCGCCGCGGCGCGGGAGCAGGGGCTGCTGACGATGAGGGTCGGGTTCCTCCTGGCCGCGGAGCACTACGACACCTTGCGCCGGCTCGGCCTTCGTTCGGGCTTCGGGGACGCCGGGCTTCGTTTCGTCGGTGTCAAGACCTTCGCCGATGGCGCGGTCGGCGGCCGGACGTGCCTGCTCGACGAGCCGCACCACGGCACTGGCGATCACGGCATCCAGGTGCTCACGCGGGAGGAACTCGCCGACATCGTCCGGGCGGTGCACGGCGATGGCAACCGGGTCTGCGTCCACGCCAATGGGGACAGGGCGATCCGGCTCGTGCTCGACGAACTCGAACGCGCCCACCGGGAAATGCCGAAACCTGGTCTGCGGCACCGCATCGAGCACTGCAGCCTGGTGGACGACGACATCCTCGGCCGGATCCGAGCCCTGTCCGCGATCGCTGTGCCGTTCGGCAACTACGTTCACCAGCATGGCGCGCACTTGATCGATTGGTACGGCGAGGCCCGGGTGGAGCGGATGTTCGCCCACCGCTCCTTCCTGGACGCCGGCATCACCGTCGCCGGTTCGTCCGACTATCCGTGCGGTCCGGTGGAACCCCTCCTGGCGGTGCAGAGCATGGTCACGCGGACCGGCTGGGATGGGGCGGTCGTCGGTGCGGGGCAGCGGGTATCTCCGGCCGAGGCGTTGTCGGTCTACACAACTGGATCAGCGGCCAGCACCGGTGAGGAAGGGCTGAAGGGCTCACTGGTCGTCGGTCAGCTCGCCGATTTCGCGGTGCTCGAAGACGACCCGCTCGAGGTGCCCCACGACCAGATCTCGAAGATCGCAGTCCGGGCCACCTACGTCGGTGGTGCGGAGGTCTACGCGCGCGAATGAAGATCGATCGCCGGCCGGATCATCGGACGTCACGATCGCCCGGGTCGAACCGGATGACCGCATTCTCGACCAGGAAGGGCAATTCCACGCATCCGGTCCGAAGAGGACAGTGCCGCTCGACGAGCCTGCGCCGGCCTTCCGCTTGACTCCTCCACGCGGCAGACGGGGGTTGACCTCGTTCGAGATCAACCCCCGCCGTTGCGTGCTCGTTCAGTTCAGATCCTGTTGGGCCGCAAGGAGGTGCAACAGGATCGCGTCCGCGTTCAGCCGGTCAGGATCGGGCGTTCACGCTCACCGGCGACGTGCCGGTGCCGGGCGTCTGCCCCTGCACCATGGCGGGAATGCCTACGCGGGTGTTGCAGTCGATCACCTGGAAGTGCAGGTGTGGATCAGTCGACGCTCCAGTGCTCCCCGACAAGCCGATGACCCGCCCCTGCGGAACCTGGTCGCCGGTGTTGTAGATCGCCTTGTTGAGGTGCGCGTAGTGGGTGCACTGGCCGTTCGGGTGCTGGATGATGACCTCGATGCCGTTCTGCCAGTACGGCGACCAGTCCGACGCGAGGATGGTCCCGCCCTGGGCGGCTGACACCTCGTAGTTGGCGGGAAGACCGAAGTCCCAGGCGTACTCGTTGTACGGGCCGACGTGCGAGAAGGTGCCCTCCGGCCCCTGGGTCACCACGTACGACTCACCAGCGGGATACGGCAGTGCGTAGCCGTCCGCGGCCGAAGCCGGCGTCGCACTCCCCAACATGAACGTTGCGCCCATGAACACCGGCGCGACAGCGCCGACAATTCTCCTGAATGAATTCTTCCGGTTCACCACGTCGTTACCTTTCGAAAAGAACGGACTGCACGAACAAGCCGGCCGCGATGACGAATTGCTCCGGGGTCGCAGGAGGGAACAGGGACTCCAGTTCCGCTTCGGAGCTGCTGATCGTCGTCGGCAGCGGCATGCGCCTGGCGGCGCACTGGGGATGTGGATCAGGCGGGCAAGCCCAAAGAGGACCACACCACGAACGGGTCCACATCGTCGCAGGGGCCGATGGGCGAGGCGCCCCAGTTGCCGTGCGCTGCGCGGTAATGGACGTGCGAGAAGGTGAGTCCGTCCGCCGTCGTCCCGACCTGCGCCCACACATCACCTTCTTCGAAGGTGCGGCCAACCGGCAGCTGGGAACCGTCCAGCAGGTGGCCCATGGTCATCGTCATGTCGATCGACGGGAAGTAGACCTGGATCCAGCGGTGATATCCGCCGGTGTCATAACCGGTGCCTACGACCTGGCCCGATCCCCAAGCGTGGATGTTGGTTCCGGTGGGGGCTGAGATGTCGAGGCCCTTGTGGCGCTGATCGCCATTGCAGCCGAACTGGTAACCGGGAACGTAGAGGTCGTACGCGGCTTCGGTTGCGCCGTTCGGCACGCCCCACCAGGTGTTGTCGGGCAGTCCGGTCGCCTGCGCAGAGGCGACGGTCGCGGTGGTCGTCATGTTCGGGGCGGCGGCGGCGAGGCCGACTCCTGCGAAGGTACCGATTGCAAGAGTCGAGGCGATCGCGGCCGCCCTGAGTAAATTGTTCACGAACGGGACAATATGGCGGTCAATAATCTACTGCAACAAGCTATTAAGTGATCCCGATCACATTTCATTGCCAATAGGTAACGCGGCTGAACTCAGTTCCTTGGCAATAATCCCAGATTAAACATTTTGGACTCGTCGGCTGGATGCGACGCAGGCTCGGTTCGGCCGACGGAACGTGGCGCAAAACCGAAACCGGACTCGTACCGCCTACCCGGGCCGAAGAACGCTCCGCCTGATGCGGCGGGTCCGTGACCACTTCGGTGGTCAACCGGCTACGCGAGATCGGCCGAATGATTAGTCTTCGGGAATGTCCACCTCCGTGGGAGCGTTAGCCGCGATCCTCGTTCTGGTTCATCTGACCCTCGCCGCTGTGTGGCTGGGATCGATGGTGTACAGCCTGGTGGTGGTTCAGCCGCGGGTGGCGCGGTTCTTTCCCGACGAACATCGACGTGAGGATTTCCTGCTCGAGTTGGCGAGCGGGAACCGGTGGCCGGTGGCGGGCATGATCTGCACCCTCTTGCTGACCGCCTCCGCCCTTGCCGCTCTCGTGCCGCAGCGGGTGGTCGCCTACGGCGCCGTCGCCGTGCTGTACGCGGCTGCCGGTGCGGTGTTCTGCAACGTTTCGTGGCGGCATTGGCCTGCACGGGTCTTCGCCTCCGCCAACGAGTTGGCGGGGTTTCGCCAGCGGCTGCGGTGGCAGGCGTGGATCATGTTGGGGCTGGTCAGCACCGCGTTCGTCGTCGCGTTGGCCGCTAGCGCGGGGATGGTGGCGTGATGCTCGTGGTCATGGCGGGAGCCGGCGGGTTGATCGGTACGGCACTGCGCCGATCACTGGAAAGCGATGGCCACACGGTCCGAAGGCTCGTGCGGCGGCAGCCGGCGTCACCGGATGAAGTGCGGTGGGACCCGGTTGCCGAGCCCAGGCCGGCGTGGGTCGCGGGAGCCGAGGTCATCGTCAATCTGGCCGGTGCGCCGCTGGGTGGGCAGCGCTGGACGCGAGGGTACAAGTCCCTGCTGCTGCGCAGCCGGATCGATAGTGCTCGCACGCTTGCGGTCGCGGCAGCGGCGGCGCATCGACCACCTCGGGTGATGCTCTCGGCTTCCGGCATTCGGTTTTACGGCGTCGACCGTGGTGACGAGGTGCTGGGCGAATCCGCGAGTGGTGTGGCGGACGGTTTCCTCCCCGCGGTCACACGCGCCTGGGAGGAGGCGACCAGCCCGGCGAGTGCTGCGGGAATCGCCGTATGCCACTTGCGACTCGGCCTGGTGGTCTCCCGTTGCGGCGGATTCCTGCCCAGGCTGCTGCCCATGTTCCGAGCGGGGCTGGGGGCCACCTTGGGCAGCGGGAGCGAGTTCTGGAGCTGCGCATCACTCGCCGACGCGGTCCGCGCGACCCGGTTTCTCATGGACCGTCCAGGAGTCGAAGGGCCTTACAACATCGCCGTGCCCAACCCGATCCGAAGCCGGGCATTCACCCACGCGTTGGCGAGCGCGATCGGGAAGCAAGCGTTGCTGCGTGTGCCTACCGGATTGCTTCGGGTAGCCATGGGTCAGGTGGCTCCCGAGGTCATGGGCAGCTTGCGGGTCGTCCCTACCCGCCTGACCGAAGCGGGTTTCGAGAGCCGGCACCCGGACATCGCCTCCGTCTTGGATGACGCGTTGCACCACTGACGCATCCTGGCGCCGCCTGGCGATGCCGCTGCCGCATCGGCGCCAACGCGACCAATGCCCCGAAGGTTGGCAGGAGCCCGAAACCGCGTCGGCTGTGGCGCTCTACTCGACGGGAATCCGCATCAGGTCCCGGGCGACGATGATCTCGCCGTCGAAGTGGTGGCTCGCCTGCCTGATCCATTCGTCCTCGTCGAGGTCGTACGGGATGAGGTGCCAGAGGACGAGGGTGCGCACACCCGCCTGCTTCGCGATCTTCCCCGCGCTTTCGGCATCGGTGTGCGCGCGGGCGAAGTGCCGCTGCAGCTCGGCGACCCCGGCGTTCGTGCCCGCGAGCAGCCGGTCGAGGTGGTTCGGCGAGTACACCTCGTGCACGAGGACGTCGGCGCCCCTGGCGAGTTCGGCGACCTGCTCGGAGGCAGCGGTGTCGCCGGACACGACCACCGAGGAGTCGTCGGCGTCGACCCGGTAGGCGAAGGCGGGCATCGGCGGATGCAGCGCCGTGCCGGCGGTGATGGTCATCGCCGGCGTGGTGATGACGACCCCGGGTTCCGCCACTTCGCGGGTGCGCAACAGTCCGGCGAGCTTCGGCCTGCCGAGCAGCTCGCGATGCTCGATGTCGGGCCTGCCAGCCTCCAGGAGCAGTTCGACCATTCGCGCCAGCGGCGGCGGTCCGCACACGTCGACGGGGCTGACCAGGCCCGCGGTCCACGCGAGGTGGAGCAGGGCCCCGAGATCCGCGTTGTGATCGACGTGGTGGTGCGTCACGAGCACGGATCGAAGGTTCCGCAGGCGGAGGCCCGCCGCCACCAGCTGCCGCGCGACGCCGTTTCCGCAGTCGATCACGTGGATGTCGTCGCCGCGCACGATCGCCGTCGCGGGAGCGGATCGTTCGCGATTCGGCTGCGGTCCGCCGGAGCTGCCCAGGATGACGAGTTCCATCTTCCCTCTTTCCAAAACGGTTGTTCGACGACGTGGTTCAGCGCACCTCGGTCGGAGCGCTCGCTTCGCGGACGGGTGCGGCATTCCGGCGCGGAATCGCGCTCGACGCCACGAGGCTCAGCACGGAGATCGCCAGGAGGTAGGCCGTCACCGGCCACGACGATCGCGTCGTCGTGAACAGCGCGGAGGCCACCAACGGCGTGATGCCGCCGCCGAGCAGCGAACCGATCTGATAGCTGATCGATGCACCGGAATATCTGACTTCCACGGGGAAGAACCCCGCGGTCAACGTGCCGATGGGTGCGTTGGTCACGGACAGGACGAGCCCCATCGACACCATGAACAGCAGGATGACCGGCTCGTTCCCGGTGTCGACGATGGGGAAGAAGGCCAGGCACCAGACGAGGCGGACGACCGATCCGTGCACGAACACGGCCCGCAGGCCGAACCTGTCACCGAGGCGCGCCCAGAACGGCACGGACACCAGCCACGCAGCCGAGCCGAGGATCACGCACCCGAGCACGAACGGCCGGCTCAGGTTCTGCGCAGTCGTGCCGTACGACAGCACGTAGACCATGAAGATGTACGCAGCGGTGCTGTTGCCGACGATGACGAGGGTCGCGTGGACGAGCGGCTTCCAGTGCCGGGAGAAGACGACCGCTGCCGGTGCTCGGTCGACCTGCTTGCGCTGCGCGGTCCGCACGTACTCCGGACTCTCCTGGACGTGCACGCGGAGGTAGAGACCGACGGCCACGAGCGCGATGCTGATCAGGAAGACGATGCGCCATCCCCATTGGACGAATTCCTCCTTCCCGACGACTGCGAGGCAGCCGAGGAACGCACCGTTGGCGAGGATGAGCCCGGCCGGGGTGCTCAGTTGCGGGAACGAGCCGTAGAAACCCTTCCTGTCCTCGGGAGCGTGTTCGAGCGTGAGCACGATGGCTCCGCCCCATTCGCCGCCGAGACCGATCCCCTGGACCAGTCGCAGGAGCACCAGGAGGACCGGAGCCCAGATGCCGACGTCGGCGTAGGTGGGCAGCGCTCCGACCATCGTGGTGGCCAGGCCCATGAGCAGCAGGGACACGATCAGCGTGTTGCGCCTGCCGGCGCGGTCTCCGAAGTGGCCGAAGATCACGCCACCCAACGGGCGGGCCAGGAATCCCGCGGTGAGCGTGCCGAACGCGGCGATGGTGCCCACTGCGGGATCCAGCTCGGGGAAGAACTGGCTGTCGAACACGAGCGCGGCCGCGGTGCCGTAGAGGAAGAAGTCGTACCACTCGATGGTGCTGCCGATCGCCGATGCCCAGGCGACCTTCCGTGCTGAGCCGTTCCGCGATGTCGAGCGGCCGGGATCTGTTGTTGCCGAACACATCTCCAGGAACCTCCGTGGTGACGAGCCGGGATCAGGGAGCGTCGCCGGGTCGCGTCGAGGATGTGCCGAGGATCCGGCGGAAGCGAATGCCCATCTCGTCCGGGGCCATGTGGTGGATGCATAGCTGCAGGTCGCGGCGATGTCGTCGGAGCGCCCGTGGCTGCGGTGGCGGCTTGACCCCCGGGTATGCGGACTGGGTATGGCTCGCGCGGAAAAGCGCATTTGATCGCTATGGGCGCGGCGGTCAGATTGGAACGCATGACGGCACAGCACGGGCTCTGGACGCGCAACTTCGTCGACGGGCAGTTCGTCGAACCCGACACCGACCGGGGTTTCGAGCAGGTCGATCCGGCGACGGGGCGGCTGATCGCCCGCGTGCACGAGGCGGATGCCGCGCTCGTCGATCGCGCGGTCCAGGCCGCTCGCCGGGCCCTGGCCAACGGTTGGGCGGACACCGCGGTGCGCGAGCGGGCCGCGCTGCTGCGCCGCGCCGCCGACCGGATCGAGGAACGGTTCGAGGAGTTCGTCGCCGCGGAAGTCGCCGACACCGGCAAGCCCGTCACGCAGGCGCGAGAGCTGGACGTCGCACGCGCGTTGACCAACTTCCGGACCTTCGCAGACGTGGTGGCCGCGGCGGGACTGGAATCCTTCCTCACCGATCTGGCGGGCGGCGGGCAGGCGCTCAACTACGCGGTGCGCAAGCCGCTGGGCGTGGTCGCGGTGATCGTGCCGTGGAACTTGCCGCTGTTGCTGCTGACCTGGAAGGTCGCGCCGGCGCTGGCGTGCGGCAACGCGGTCGTGGTCAAGCCGAGCGAGGAGACCCCCGCGACGGCGACGCTGCTGGCCGAGGTCCTCGCCGAGGTCGGACTGCCGCCGGGCGTCTACAACGTGGTGCACGGCTTCGGCCAGGACTCCGCCGGCGAGCACCTCGTCACGCACCCCGGCATCGACGGCGTGACCTTCACCGGATCATCGGCTACCGGGTCGCACGTGATGAAGGCGGTTGCGCCAAGGGTGCGTCCGGTGTCCTTCGAACTCGGCGGGAAGAACGCCGCGATCGTGTTCGACGACGTCGATCTCGACGAGGCGTTGACCGGGTTGACCAAGTCGGTGTTCACCAACACCGGTCAGGTTTGCCTGTGCACCGAAAGGGTTTACGTCCAGCGAGGCGTTCTCGACGACATCGCGGCCGGGCTGGTCGAGCGCGCCCGAGCGCTGCGGCTGGGGCCGCCGGGGGACCCGCAGACCACCACCGGCCCGTTGATCTCGCACGCTCACCGCAAGAAGGTGCTCAACTACTTCGCACTGGCCGAACAGGACGGCGCCACCGTGCTCACCGGCGGAGGGGTGCCCGCGCTCGGCACCGAACTCGGCGGGGGATCGTGGATCGAGCCGACCATCTGGACCGGGCTGACCAATGCCCATCGTCCCGTGCGGGAGGAGATCTTCGGCCCGGTGGCCGCGCTGATCCCCTTCAGCACCGAGGAGGAAGCGATCGCGCTGGCCAACGACACCGATTACGGTCTCGCGGCTTCGGTGTGGACGAACGACCTGCGCCGTGGACATCGGGTCGCGCAACGGATGAACGTCGGCATGTCCTGGATCAACACCTGGTTCCTGCGCGATCTCCGGTCACCCTTCGGCGGTGTCGGCCTTTCCGGCATCGGCCGCGAAGGTGGCGAATCCTCCCTCCACTTCTACACCGAACCGACGAATGTGTGCGTGCAGCTATGACAGTTCTCCATGTCGCGACCGACAACCGGATCGCCGCGGCCGAAACGCGGTTGATCGCCGCGATCGTCGACATCGCGCTCGATCTCGCCGCACGGCGCGACGCAGCAGCAGTGGGGAGCAACGAATGATCTCTACCGAGCAGGTCGAGGCACTGGCCGATCGACTGCACGCCGCGGAGGCGAACCGCCAGGACACGCCGAGTCTCGCGGACGACCACGAGTTCGGCATCGAGGAGGCCTACGCGATCCAGGCCGCGCTGATCGCCCGCCGGGAGGCGCGAGGTGAACGAGTGGTCGGGGTGAAGCTCGGCTTCACCAGCAAGGCCAAGATGGCTCAGATGGGCGTCTCCGACGTGATCGTGGGCAGGCTCACCGATGCCATGCGCATCGCGGACGGTGCCGACGTCGACCTCTCCCGCTTCATTCACCCGAAGATCGAGCCCGAGGTCGCCTACCGGCTGAGCCGCGACGTCGACGTGGACGACCCGGCGACGGACATCGAGTCCTGTGTGGACGCTCTCGCCCCCGCGCTGGAGATCATCGATTCCCGCTACCGGGACTTCCGGTTCACCTACACCGACGTGGTCGCCGACAACACCTCGGCCTCGGCTTATGCGGTGGGGCCCTGGCGTCCGCTAGAAGACGTGTCGAACCGCGCCGTGAAACTGCGGGTGGGGAACACCGAGGTGGTCGGGTCGACCGCCGCCGTTCTCGGGAACCCTGTCCGCGCGTTGCACGCCTTGCTGGACATGTGCCGCCGTCGCAGAATCCAGCTGAGGGCAGGACAGGTCGTGCTCGCCGGGGCGGCGACCGCGGCAGCAACGCTCACTGCGGGAGTCGCGGAATGCCGGGTTGCGGGAATCGGATCGGTATCGGTGAAAGGACGAGCATGAAAACCGCACGCGTTGTCGAAGGACGTGCCACACCGCGGGGACGTTTTCCGCACGTGAAGGTCGTCGGGGACCTGATCTTCGTCTCCGGCACGAGCTCCAGGCGACCGGACAACACGTTCGCCGGCGTCGAGGTGGACGAATTCGGCACGACCGATCTGGACATCCGCGAGCAGACGAGAGCCGTGATCGAGAACATCCGCGAGATCCTGCGCGACGTCGGGGCGGATCTGTCCGATATCGCGCAGATCACCACGTTCCTGGTCTCCATGAACGACTTCGGCGGATACAACGAGGTTTACGGCGAGTACTTCGACGAGCAGGGACCCACCCGCACGACGGTGGCCGTGCACCAATTGCCGCACCCGCACCTGCTGATCGAGATCCAGGCCATCGCACGCCGGAAGCAATGAAGTTCTTCCAGCCTCGATGTGCGTGGCGGTGCGGGTGTCGTGGGTGGGCTATGCGCCTGCGGCGCATGCGACAGCCCATCGACGTGCAGCTTTACGACCCGCGGCCGCGGGCCGACCAGGTTGAAAATGGCTCAATGAGGAGAGATCGCCATGACGAGACTGCCGCGGACCATCAACTTCCAAGGGTGGATCAAGGAGCACGAACACCTGCTCAAGCCGCCGGTGAACAACCGCACGATGGCGCTCGGAAAGGACTTCATCGTTCAGATCGTCGGCGGCCCGAACCAGCGGACGGATTACCACTTCGACCCGTACGAGGAATGGTTCTTCCAGGTCAAGGGAGACATGCACGTCGATGTCATGACCGGGGACGGGAAGGAGACGGTGCACATCCGGGAGGGCGAGACCTGGCTGCTTCCGGGAAACGTCCCGCACTCGCCGCAGCGGCCCGACCCGGACTCGATCGGACTGGTCATCGAACGGGTTCGAGAGGAAGGAACGCTCGAACGCTTCCAGTGGTACTGCCTCGAATGCGACTCGTTGCTCCACGAGATCGAGTTGCAGGTCCGGGACATCGTCGAGGACCTGCCTCCGGTGTTCGCCGAGTTCTACGCCGACGAGACGGCGCGGACCTGCCGGAAGTGCGGCGCGCTGCACCCGGGTAGGGGCTGATCGTGGACGGCATCATCGATGTGCACAGCCACTACGTCCCGAACGGGTGGCCGGATCTGACGACCGAAGCCGGCTCGGGTGCGCCATGGCTGAAGGTCGAATCGGAGTCCGAAGCCGTGATCATGATGGGGACCAAGGAGTTCCGCCGGATCCAGGCCGACTGCTGGGATGCCGGGAGGAGGCTGGCCGACATGGACGCCGACGGCGTGCAGGCGCAAGTGGTCTCTCCGACCCCGGCGTTCTTCAACTACGGCCGCACCGGTGCGCAAGCCGCGAAGATCTCCCGCATCTTCAACGACCTGGCCCTGGACATCGTCGCGCCCGCGCCTGACCGGCTCATCCCGTTCTGCCAAGTTCCCCTGCAGGACACCGACGCGGCCTGCAGGGAACTGGAACGCTGCGTGGCGAACGGGCACCGCGGCGTCGAGATCGGCAACCACGTCGGAGATCTCGACCTGGACAGCGAAGGCGTCGTCACGTTCCTGCAGCACTGCGCCTCGTTGAACGTTCCGGTTTTCGTGCACCCGTGGGACATGGCCAGCTCGCCGCGGCTGGACCGCTGGATGGCGCAATGGCTCACGGCGATGCCCGCCGAGACGCACCTGTCCATCCTCGCGTTGATCCTCGGCGGCGTCTTCGACAGGATCGACGACAGCCTGAAGATCTGCTTCGCGCACGGCGGCGGGTCCTTCGCGTTCTGGCTCGGCCGGATGGAGAACGCCTGGCACGGCCGCAACGACATCATCGGCACGTCGGAATTCCCGCCGACGCACTACCTGGACCGGTTCTCCGTCGATTCGGTGGTGTTCGACGAGCGCGCGCTCCGGTTGCTGGTCGACACGCTGGGCGCGGACGGGGTCATGGTGGGCAGCGACTACCCGTACCCGCTGGGCGAGCGCCCGGTGGGGGACGTCGTGCGCAAGAGCGCGTTCCTCGACGACGTGGCGCGGGACCAGATCGTCAGGCAGAACGCCGAGCGATTCCTCGGGATTTCCCGGAAGATCAGCTCGACGGCGGGGTAGTCGGACACGAGGTCCGATTCTGCGCCGCCGTACCGCGCGGGCTGCAACATCCGGAAGAACCTGGTCTCTCCGCTATGTCCTTCCGGATCCCGCTCGCGAAACCGGTCGCCCGCCGTGCCGTCCATACTGGACAAGTGCCTATTGCGGAATCGGATTCCCAAATGGGCACGCGTGGGTCGTTGAGGCGATCGCAGGGCTGGGGCCTACTTGTCGGCCATGGTCGCCGACACGCTGCGCAGTTCCGTCACCAACGCGAGGCTGGACGGGCTCAGCCGCCGTTCGGCCGAGAGGGTGATCCCCACGCTGTGGCCGACGTGCTCCAGTGCGACAGGCAAGGTGGTCAGCCGCATGTCGTCGCGCGGGATCAGCGTCGGCAGGGCCGCGATGACATCGGTTTCGAGCAGCAAGTGGCGCACGGTGAGGAACGAGGTGCACTCGACGCGGTTCTCCGGCAGGGGCACGCCGTGCCTGGTGAAGAACTCCTCCAGTTCGCGGCGCAGGGCCGTCTCGACTCCCGGCAGAATCCACGGGTAGTCCAACAGCTCACCCAGGCCCAGTTCGTGCTTGGCGGTGAGCGGGTGCTCCGCGCGGACGACGAGTTGGACCGACTCGTGGTAGAGCGGCGTGCGGGTCACCGATTCGCTGCTCGGCGCGGTCAGGCGCCCGATCATCAGGTCGATCCGCCCGGCTTCGAGCTCGATCAGCAGGCTCTCCGGGGTGCCCTCCCGCACCACGACGGTGAGCAGCGGCCGTGCTGCTTTCAGCCTGGCGATCGCCGCTGGCAGCAGCACGTTCGATCCGGCCAGGTGGGTGCCGACGACCACCGTGCCCCGGGATGCGTCGGCGAGCTCGCCGATGTGGCGGCTGGCCTGGTTGAGTTGGGCGAGCACAGCGCGGGCGTGCTCGGTGAACGCCTCGCCGTACACGGTCGGCGTCACGCCCCGCGGTCCCCGCTCGTAGAGCTGCACCCCGAGGATCTCCTCGAGTTCGTGCAGACTCCTGGTCGCCACCGGTTGCGTAACGTGCAGCGCGGCCGCCGCACCCACTACGCTCCGCTGCTTGCTCAGAGCGTCCACGAGGACGAGGTGCCGAAGCTTGAGCCGGCCGTCGAGGAGTCGGGGCAAATCCATCAGAAGTCCTACCGGGGGCAGCGGGATCGGTGGCGGCGCCGCCTGCCGCGCAATGCCCGGAGTCGACGAATGCGTCGACTATGTATGCCTGAAAGGCTATGCGTCAAGGGTTCCGTCGCGCGTCGCGGATATCGCAGAGGACACGCAGGCGGAGGTACCGGTGCAGCAGCGGGATGTCCTGTTCGGCCACCTATCGGTACACGCCCGGCCCGGAGCGGAGCCTGGCGAATTAAGGGCGAATTCCCTTGGCACGTACGATCTTTCGGTGCTCGTCGTAAGGCGCGGTGGCCGGTCAGCCCGGCCTGCAGGCGGCCTTGACCGGGCAGGAAACCGCCTTGCCCGGTCAACCCCAACCTGATTCGTCCTCTTTGGACGTCAATACACCGAAACCTGGAAAAACGGCCGATTCGTTCGACCGCTGGCCGCGGAGGAACATCCGCGTTCAGCGGTCGAACGCAATCGGTGGGCGCTTCCTATGCGAAGGGGCGCTTGGCCTTGGCGCTGGCTGCAGCGGACCTGTAGAGGTTCGTCGCCATCAAGCTGGTCTCCTGGGCGGCGCGGTCGGCGTAGAGACGTGCTACGCCCTCGGCGACGTCGGCATCATCAGGAGCCGCTTCCACGGCGTAATCCGCGAGATGGCAGGCCAGCGCCATGTCGCGGGGCGCGAGTTCGGTGGCCCGTGCGAGCAGTGCGCCGGCGCCGCCGGCCAGGGTGGCGAGTTCGGTGGCCACGTCGGCGCGCGGGGCCGGCTTGAGTTCGCTCGGACGCCCGCTCCACCAACCGCCGAAGTAGCGGATGACGTTGCGGACGATGAATTCGGCCTCGTCGTAGACGGGCTGCAGCCAAGGTGCGTCGGATTCCGGCAGGTCCACGCGGCGCACGATGTCCACGTGCGGGGGCGAACCGTCTTCGAGGACTGCCAGCGTGCGTTCGACGATGTCCTCGAGGAAGCCCGCCGTGTCCAGGAGGATGCGGCGGACGAGTCCGGGGTCGTTCACGACCGGCCCGCCGTGGCCGGGGCACAGCGAGGCTGCACCGGTCTCGGCCATCGCGCGCAGTCCCTTGGCCCAGTCCCAGGGATAGCGCTGTGCTTTCTGCGGATTGCCCGCGTTGGGCACACCCCAGATGATCAAGTCGCCGGTGCACAGGACGCGGCGTTCGGGGCAGTAGACCCAGGTGTGGTCGTCGGTTTCCCCGCGACACGCGTGCAGCTCGAAGGTCGTTTCGCCGACGCGGAGTTCGAGGGACTGCTGGTAGTAGCGCGTCGGCGGGTATTCGGGAAAACCGAAGCGCAGATCCTCGGACTCGAAGGTGGGGTCGTCGGTGCGGCCGCCGAACTGGCGGCTGTTGATCGTCGCGTTGTGCCGCGGGCTGCGCGCGTAACGTGCGAAGCGTTCGACCATGTTGGCCTGGGCGACGATCTGCGGTGCGGTCTGACCTTCGGTGAGGAAGGCGCCGAGGCCGAAGGCGTGATCGACGTGACCGTGCGTGTAGATCGCGGTGTGCACTGGTAGGTCGGTGCGGCTTCGGATGTGCTCGGCCATCTCGCCCGCGAACAGGCGGGTGCCCGAGTCGACCAGCACCAGGCCCTCGTGGGTGGCGAAGGCCGTGACGCCGGAACCGATCGACGCGAACCAGGTCTCCTGTGCGACCTCGATCGGTCCGCCCGTCCAGAAGAACTTCGCTTCCTGCGGGGTCCGTTGGGCCGTGGACGTCCACTGACTTGCGGGATTCTCTGCCATTCGGGGTTTCCTTCGTGCGTGGGATCTTCTCGGTGCAGCGTGGAGTGCGGCGTGACCTGGCGTTGTGGACGCGGTTTTGCTCCGCGGCTCGGCCGGCGTGTGGATGCCCATCCGGGCGTTTTGGCAGCCCTTGTCAGCCGGCACTGCGGTACTGGGCCGTTCTTCGTACCCGGTGTGCCTAGCGGCGCTTCCGGTCACCTGGGGTTGCGCGCGGGACGGGCGCGGCACGCCGGTGCAGCTTCCGGTGCCATGGCGGCCCGCCGACGGCCACCGCGACGGCGAGGCCTGCGGCGGTGATGAAGGGCGCCCACCAAGTCCATTGGTCCAGCAGCAACTCCAGCCCGACGGCACCCACGACGAGGAGCACCTTGGCGACGACCAGGTGGCGCAGCGGCGGGTATGCGGAAGCCAACCGCCCCAGCCGCCTCCGCGCGAGGTGCACGATGGGCGGTAGTACCAGGACGAGTACGAAGAGGCGTAGGGCGTGCTCCCAGACCGGAACGTCCCAACCGAACGCCCAAGCCCCGCCGATCACCAGTGCGGCAACGGCATAACCGAGACGCACCGCTTTCCCGATCGGGTCGGCGTCTTCTTCCACTCTCATCGGGAAGTCTCCTCACTGGTCGATATGACGCCGCCCGCGGTCGATCTCACCCGCGTGGAGTGGATACGGCGGCCGTCAGCAGGCCGGTGACCGCGTCGATCAGCGCCACGACGAAGATTTCGGTGCCAGGCCCGTCGCTCCGGGTTTCCGCGGACGCGTTCCGCTGCTCCAGGTCGGCGAGCGCCGAGATGATCAGTTGTCCGGCCCACCGAATTCGGGGGCGGACCTGGGGGTGGGACAGGAATGGAAGGCGATCGGTGACCAGATGACCGACGGCTACCGCTTCGTCCAGCCCGGCGATCTCGGGCAGCGCGGCCACATCGCGCCCGACGTACTCGAAAACCTGATTGAGAAAACGGACGTAATGACTGCCGGATTCAGCGGCCTGCTCGGCCAGCGGCCGAACCAGCACCTCGACCAGATGCCACGGTTCGTCGAGGCGCCCCTCGTCCTCGGCCAGTTTCAGCAACTGTCCGCGGCGGGTGTCGATGGCGTTGAGGCGATAGTCGAAGATCGCCCTGATCAGCGTCGGCTTGTTCTGGAAATGGTATTTGGCCGCCGCCGTATTGCGCTGCTCGGCGTCCGCGCTGATCTGGCGAAGCGAGGTCGCATCGATTCCCTGCGTCGCAAACAATCGCTCGGCCGTGCACAGAATTTGCAAACGCGTTGATATTTCCAACGTGATCCAGCTTCTTTCCGTTTCATCCGGCCGGTGACCTGAGTCCGCCAGGCGACGGATTTGCAACTCTGCGAACAATATAACAGTGCCGCTCGGGTATGCCTCCGATCGATCCTCGCTATCGCTGTAGGCGAGTAAATCATGTGGTTTAATGAGTGTCAACGCGCCGTCCAACATCACAGCGAGGAGATTCTCATGTCTGATTCGTCCAGCGGAGCGGCCGGGGCGCAGGCCCAGCAGAAATCGGTGGACTCGCGACTGGGCTCGGGTGCGCATGCCCTGATGCGGCAGAACTTCGGCAACATCGGCAACGCGCAGTTCCAGCACGTCGCGGCGCGCGAGGTCGCTGCCCCGAATCCGCCGAAGGTCGTGGAGGTCGCGCCGCGTACCTTCATGATCCAGCCCGGGATGGCCAACGTCGCGCTGTTCGAGACCGATGACGGCCTGCTCATGGTCGACTCCGGCTGCGCAGGCGACGGCCCCGCGCTCCTGCGCGCGGTCCGTCAGCTGAGCGCTCAACCCCTGCACACCGTCGTGTTCACGCACGGGCACGTGGACCACGCCTTCGGGCTGTGGGCGTTCCTGGAGGCAGGGGAACGGCCTCGGGTGGTCGCGCACGAGAACCTGCTCGACCACTTCGCGCGCTACACCAAGACGGCGGGCCTGAACGCCGCCATCAACGGACAGCGCCCCGGCGCCAACGGCCGCAGCTGGCCGAGCGCCCCGGAAGACTTCGTCGTTCCAGACGTCACGTTCCGTGACACCCTGGAGCTGCGCATCGGTGGCGAGCGATTCGTGGTGCGCCACGCCAAGGGGGAGACCGACGATGCCGCGTGGGTCTGGGCACCGCAGCGGCGGGTGATCGCGGCAGGAGACCTGGTGGTCGGCTACCTGCCCAACGCCGGCAATCCCCGCAAGGTCCAGCGGTACGCGGAAGAGTGGGCCGACGCCGCCGAGCAGATGGCAGCTCTCGGCGCCGACTACGTGATCACCGGCCATGGCGACTGCGTGCATGGCGCCGAAACGATCCGCGACGAGCTGCTGGCGATGGCCGAATACCTCCGGTACATCGTGCGCCACGCGCTCGACGGCCTCAACGCAGGCATGCGACCCGATGACATCGTGGAATCCCTGGTGATCCCACCGCACCTGGCCGCACACCCGCGCCTGCAGCCCCACTACGACCGCCCGGAATTCATCTGCCGCAACGTGATCCGCCGCTACGGTGGTTGGTGGGACGGCAATCCCGCAAACCTGCTGCCTGCACCGATGGCTGCTCAGGTGGGGGAGATCGCGCGCCTCGCCGGCGGTGTCGACGCGTTGGTCGCACGGGCCAACGAGCTGGCCGACAGCGATCTGCGACTGGCCTGCCACCTGGCCGAGTGGGCGTTCCTGGCCGACCCGCGCTCATCCGCGGCCCAGGACTGCTACGTCGCGGTGTTCGACCGCCGTCGGGACGGCGAGCGGTCGCTGATGGGCAAGCTCGCGTTCTCCGAACCGAGCCAACGCGTCAACGAGCAGCGCGCGGAAGCGGGCCGCTGACCGGTTTTCCCAGGCTGGTCCGGCGAACCCACCGCCCGCGTCCTCGGGCGCGGGCGGTGGGTTCGGCCGGTCAGCGACTGCCCACCATCGCGTGCTTGGCTGGTCGATCCGCTTCCTGCGGGATTCACATCGGATTGACTTGTGGGGTGCCAGGAGTCGGCCACCGGCGTTGACCAGAAGCTTTGCGCTGCACGTTCGCATTCGTAGATCAAGCCGCCAAGCACTGGCAGCACCAGGAGTCCGACGTCTTCGGACGCCGACGAGCGGCGGCGATCGAGTGCTCGACGCCAAGCGAGACGTCAGGTCTCGCGTTCACTCGGATGGTTGTGCCGCGGGCCACTCGATGTTAATTTCGTTCCTGGATTTAAAAAGTCCATGCAGGTTGTCTGCGTGTGGCAGTCCTCCAGCGAAGGTGGGTCCCGAGTATGAAGCAGGTCGCGTCTCAGCAGGCGCCCGTCAAGCAGAGCCGTGAAGTGCCGCCCGGTCTGGTGTACTTCCTCGGTGCTCTCGGGGCGATCCTCTGGGGTTACGACAACGGCGTCATCGCGGGCGCGCTGCTGTTCATGACCGAGGAATTCCACCTCGGTCCCGCCGCGCAGGGGGTGGTCTCGTCGTCGCTGGCGATCGGCTCAGGGGTGGGGGCCGTCGTGAGCGGCGCGCTGGCCAGTCCGTTGGGGCGCAAGCGACTCGTTTTCATCGCCAGCCTGGTCTTCATGGGCGGGACGATTGCCTGGGCCACGGCCGGTTCTGTGGCGATGCTCGTGGTCGGCCGGGTCGTGATCGGGGTCGGGATCGGCATCGTGGCCGTGTCCGTCCCGATCTACCTCGCCGAGATCTCGCCCGCGCGGATTCGCGGGCGGATCGGGGCGCTCACCCAGCTGATGATCGCCTCCGGGATCCTGCTGTCCTATGTGGTCGGATATGCGATGTCCCCGTCCGGGGCGTGGCGGTGGATGGTCGCCTTCGCGCTGGTGCCCGCGCTCGTCTTGATCGCGGGGGTCTGGGTGCTGCCGGAGAGTCCGCGCTGGCTGCTCACGCGGGGGAGGGACGAAGAAGCGCGGGCGGGGCTCGCGCGACAGGTCGCTGCGCACGAGGTCGAGCAGGCGATGCGCGAGATGCGCGAGACCTTCCACCGGGCGAAGCCGTCGTGGCGGGAGGGGTTCCGGCCGGGGGTTCGCCGCATCGTCCTCGTCGCCGTGGGAATGGCGGTGCTCGCCCAGCTGCTCGGCATCAACACGATCACCTACTACGCCCCGACGATTCTGAAGTCGATCGGGTTCAGCGAGGAAGCGTCCCTGCTCAACACGATCGGCTTCGGTATCGTTTCGATCATCTTCACGGTGCTCGCGTCCAGGCTCCTCGACGGCTGGGGGCGCAGGCCGCTGTTGATGGTCGGGGCGCTCGTGATGGGGCTGAGCATGACGACCATGGCGGTGCTGTCCTGGACTGCCGGACTCACCCTCGGTGTCAGCGGATTCGTCGCGATCGCGTGTCTGCTCGTCTTCAAAGCGATGTATTCGCTGTCCTGGGGCACTGTCGCGCGGATCGTGATCGCTGAGATCCTGCCGCTGCGGGTCCGCGGGTCGGCCCTCGGCATCGCGGAGGTCTTCAACTTCGCATCGACGTTCGCGCTGTCACTGACATTCCCGATTCTGCTCGCGGTCGGGAGCGGGCTGGCTTTCATCCTCTTCGGTGTCATGGGCCTGCTCGCGTGCCTGTTCGTCGGCGTGCTCGTTCCTGAGACGAAGGGCAAGACCCTGGAGGAGATCGAGGCCGAAATGCTTCCGGGTGGTATGCGGTGATTGGAGCTCAACCCAGTCGGGGCGCGCCTCGGCCGCGTCCCGCTGGGAGCTCGGAAGGTGGCGGGCCGTAGTAGAAGGTCTCGAAAGCGCTCGCGGCTGCTCCGACGATCCCTGGGGTGTCGAACGATGTCCGCTTGAGGCTCAACGAGTCTCGCAGCAAGGGGAAGACCCGATCGCGCGTGCGCTCCGTCAAGTCGTGCAAGAAGGGCTCGGGTGCCTCCGCGAGCAGGCCCCCGACGACGATCAGCGTCGGATTGAGCAAGTTCGCGACGGCGGCGAGGCCGGTGGAGAGGTGTCGCAGTACGGAGTCGCGGAGATCGGCGACGTCCTTGTCGGTGGTTGCGGCGTCTTCCAGAGCATTGAGGAGTTCGCCGGCATCCTTCACGCCGAGTCGGGACAGGTTCCGCCGGAGCGCAGGCTCCGCCACGATCGTTTCGAGGCAGCCGTGCGCTCCGCACGCGCATTTCTCCCCTTCGGACACGACTTGGATGTGGCCGAGTTCGCTGACTCCGTGCTCGCCGCACAGGAAGGGTTCGTCGTGGAGCACGAGGCCGAGACCGACACCGGTTTTGACGTAGACGAAGGCGATGCTCCGGGCGCCGTGGCCGAACCTGTTCTCGGCCAGCGCCATCGCGCGCACGTTGTGCTCGACGACGGTGGGCAGGCCGCAGGTCTCCTCGCTGATGGTCGCCATCGGAACGTCGTTCCAGCCGAGGTTGAGCGACATGAGGTTGACCCGGTTGGTCGTGTCGACCGCGCCGGCCGCCCCGATGCCGATGCCGATCAGTTCCGATGCGGCCAGTGGCAACAAGTCCTCCCGCACCCGCTCCGCGATCTGCTTCATGACGGCCTCTGCCGGTGCCGACGGATCGAACGTCCAAGTCCGCACGTCGTGGGTGCGTCCCAGGGCGTCGACGAGTCCGGCCCGGGCGGTGCCGACGCCGATCTGGATACCGCAGACCTCGACGGCCTCCGGGACCAGGCGCAGCCCGATCGCGGGACGGCCGATGCGGGACTCGGCTTCGGGGCTCGACTCCTTGATGTAGCCCTTGCTGATCAGCGGTGTGACCGCCTTGGTCACCGTGGTGGGAGACAGGCCGGTGATGTCGGAGATCGCACTGCGGGAGAGCGCCTCGCCAGAGCGAAGCAAGGTGAGGATCAAGCCATCGTGGCGTCCTCGGGTCGGAAGGGTGACAGGAGTCGAACGGGACATCGTCTTCCTCACGGAGCCATGTGGACCAGGCAGCTTGATCCTACCGCCCCGCGATGTTAATTTCTCTACAGGAGAAAATAAATCTTCGCTGGGGAATGGTGGTCTTATGGATATCGGGCCAGCAAGGCGGCGGACCAACGTGGTGCTCGTCGTCGCCGACGACCTCGGGTTCTCGGACCTGGGCTGCTACGGCGGCGAGATCGACACCCCGCACCTCGACCGGCTCGGCCGCTCCGGGGTCCGGATGTCGTCGTTCTACAACACCGCCCGATGTTCACCGTCGAGGGCCTCGCTGCTGACGGGCCGGCATCCCCACGAGACCGGGATCGGCATCCTCACCGACGACCAGCGGCCCTGGGGGTACCCGGGTTCGCTCGACGTGGCGGTGCCGACCGCCGCCGAAATCTTCCGGGAAGCAGGCTATGCGACGCACCTGTCCGGAAAATGGCACCTGTCCAGCGATACGAGCACGCCCAATGAGACCTGGCCGACCCGGCGCGGATTCGACGAGTTCTACGGGATCCTCCCGGGGGCGGACGACTACTTCCACCCCCGCAACCTGCATGCGGGAGAGGAGCGGCAGCCGCCGCCCGTCGGCGATTACTACTTCACCGACGCCATCGGCGAGCGCGCAGCGGACTTCGTCGCCCGCCAAACCGACGCAGGCCGGCCATTCTTCCTCTATCTCGCCTTCACCGCGCCGCACTGGCCGCTGCACGCTCCCGAAGGCGAAGTGCACCACTACGCCGAGCGGTTCACCGCGGGGTGGGACGAGCTGCGCGCCGCCCGGCGTGAACGCCTGGTGGAAGAAGGAATCCTGGGCGACGAAGCCCCGCTGAGCGAACGGGATCCCGAGCAGTTGTCGTGGTCCGAGGCCGAAGCGCAGGCGTGGGAAGCGCGCCGCATGGCGGTCTACGCGGCTCAGGTGACCGCGATGGACCGCGCGATCGGCTGAGTGATGTCCACTTTGGAGCATAGCGGTGCCGCGGACGACACCCTCGTGGTGTTCTTGTCCGACAACGGAGGGTGCGCGGAGGAGCTGCCACCTCCGGACGCACCCAAGTTTCGCGACCGGCAGCCCGCGCACACGCCGGACGGTGTTCCGATCAAGCTCGGGAACGATCCCGGTATCTGGCCCGGCGGGGAAGATACCTTCTGCAGCTACGGCAAGGCATGGGCGAACCTGTCGAACACCCCGTTCCGCTACTACAAGAGATGGGTCCACGAGGGAGGAATCGCCACTCCGCTAATCGCCCACTGGCCAGGCGGAGGGCTCGACACCGGAAGAATCGTGCACGCTCCGCACCAGCTCACCGACGTGCTACCGACCCTGCTCGAGGCCGCCGGCATCCCGTTCGCGGCCGGCCCGGGCGGCTCGATGCTCGCTGAACTCCGGGGGGAGTCCTGCGAAGAAGGGCGCATGTTGTTCTGGGAACACATCGGCAACGCCGCAGCCCGCCGCGGTCGCTGGAAGATCGTTCGGGAAGCCGACCGCGCCTGGGAGCTCTACGACATGGCGAACGACCGCACCGAGCGGCACGACCTCGCCGCGCAAGAACCCGGTTTGGTCGAAGAACTCGCTGCGCGCTGGCAGGAATGGGCCGACTCCGTCGGCGTCGTCCCGTGGGACACCATCCGCGCCGCAGGCCGCTGACGAACGACGGAAGGGAATTGATCAGCATGCCCACCAGTTCGGAGCGCCGCCCGAACATCGTGATGATCTTGACCGATGACCACGCCGCGCACTCGATCGGGGCGTACGGCTCGGTTGTCAACAAGACACCGCGGATCGACGAGATCGGCCAGCACGGCTGGCGGTTCGACAACTGCTATGCCACCAACGCGCTGTGCTCGCCGAGCCGAGCGTCGATCCTGACCGGCACCTACAGCCACGTCAACGGGGTGACCACTTTGGACACCCCCATCGATGCGAGTCAGCCGACGTTCATCAGCCAGCTGCGGCAGGCCGGTTACCGCACGGCCATGATCGGGAAGTGGCACATGGGCCACGGCGATGGCCACGACCCGCAAGGGTTCGACTACTGGGATGTGGTGATCGAACAGGGCGAGTACTGGAACCCGCGGTTCCTGTCCGAAGACGGCTTGCGCACCGTCGAGGGCTACGCCACGGACATCGTCACCGACCTCGCCTTGGACTGGGTGGAGGGGCTCGACGGCGACGAGCCCTGGTGCGTGCTGATCTACCACAAGGCACCGCACCGTCCGTGGGAGCCGAACCACGAGCACAAGGGCATGTACTCGGATCCGGTTCCGGTGCCGGAAACGTTCCACGACGACTACGCCACCCGCTCGGCCTCCGCTCGTCGGGCCGCGGTGCGGATGGCGGAAAACCTGAACGAGGAGGACCTCAAGGTCCAGCCGCCGGAAGGGTTGACCTACGACGAGCTGGCCGTGTGGAAGTACCAGCGGTTCATGGAGGACTACCTGGCCTGCGTCGCGAGCGTCGACGACAACGTGGGCCGGGTCATCGACTGGTTGCGGGAGCGAGGGGAGTTCGACGACACCCTCCTGATGTACGCCTCCGACCAAGGCTTCTTCCTCGGCGACCACGGATGGTTCGACAAGCGGTTCATGTACGAGGAATCGCTGCGCATGCCGTTCCTGCTCAGCTACCCGCGCCGGTTGCCCGGGGGTGAGGTCTCCACCGGCATGGTCACCAACGTCGACTTCGCGCAGACAATCCTCGATGCCGCCGGCGTGGCCCACCACCCGCGCATGCAGGGACGGAGCTTCTGGCCCGATCTGCTCGGTGCTCCTGCCGCACCGGTGGAGGGCATCTACTACCGCTACTGGGAACACGACGACCAGTTCCACCGGGCACCAGCGCACTACGGGTACCGCTCCGAGCGCTACAAGCTGATCTACTTCTACAACGACGGACTCGGGCTCCCCGGAACCGGCCCGTTCACCTACCCGCCGGAATGGGAACTGTACGACATGCAGGCGGATCCGGACGAGCTGCGCAACGTCTACGACGACCCCGCGTACCGTCAAGTCCGTGAAGAGCTGAAAGCCGCCATGTGGCGCGAACAGGCCAGGCTCGGTGACGAGCCCCACCCCAGCCAGCCCAGACCCGCGGGGGTTTGAGCGTGGACATTTGCTGGCCGCTTGCGCTCATCGGTACGTGCAGAACACGCTCGTCGTCGTGCAGTTGGTCCTGATCGAAACGTAGGAGGGTGGGGTCGTGCCCCATTGCTGTCCGCCATCTCGCTCCGCCGTCGGGGACGAACCGGAACCGGTCGTGCACCTCCGGTCAGGTTCCGATGTGGACGGATTGATCGCGTTGCCCGGCGGCGTCTTCCTGATGGGCACCGACGATGAAGAGGGGTTCACCGCGGACCGGGAAGGGCCGGTGCGCGAGGTGACCGTCGCGCCGTTCGCGATCGATCCGCATTGCGTCTCCAACGCGCGCTTTGCCCGGTTCGTCGAGGAGACCGGATATCGCACCGAGGCGGAGGCCTTCGGCTGGACCTACGTGTTCGCCAAGTTCCTGACCGGAGATGCGCGGAAGCGTTCGCTGCGACCGCCGCAGGCACCCTGGTGGTGCGCGGTGCCGGGTGCTTGCTGGCGCGAGCCGGAGGGCCCGGGTAGCGGTCTTGACGGCCGATGGGACCATCCGGTCGTCCACGTCTCCTGGAACGATGCGGTCGCTTACTGCTCGTGGGCGGGTCGTCGGTTGCCCACCGAGGTCGAGTGGGAGTACGCCGCCCGGGGAGGCTTGCGGCAGGCTCGGTACCCGTGGGGCGACGAGCTCGTCCCAGGAGGCGAGCACCGCTGCAACATCTGGCAGGGGCGCTTTCCCGTCCGGAATACCGGGGAGGACGGCTACGTCGGCACGGCCCCGGTGGATGCCTTCCCACCCAACGGTTTCGGTCTCCACAACACTTCTGGCAACGTGTGGGAGTGGTGCGCCGACCTGTTCGACCCGGCATTGCCTGGCCGGTCGATGCGCGGCGGTTCCTACCTCTGCCACGACTCCTACTGCAACCGCTACCGGGTGGCCGCGCGCACCTCGAACACGCCCGACAGCGCGAGCGGGAACCTCGGCTTCCGCGTCGCGGCGGATCTTCGCCCGGTCGGACGCCGGCACTGAGCGGATTACCGCAGACGTCAGCCGCGGTCGAGAAGACCCACATCAACGACGGCTTCCTCTTCCTGGGCTTCCACATCCAGGCGAGAACCCGGGGCGACGGACGGTCCCGATCAGTCCTTTGGAACGGCGGACTGCCTGTGGTGCAGGGGTTTGCCGCCTGCGGGAATGCGTCATCCTTTGCTGGTGGTGACTTCCCAGCGTGCCTGCTCGGTGGTGTCGCGGGCATAAGGGCGGTACAGGGCGGCCGAGGCGAGGCCGTTCGCCGCGGTGAGCGCGACCGTGATGAGCAGCAGCGCGGGTTGCAGCCCGATCTGGTCACCGAGGTAGCCCGCGAGCAGCGCGTAGCCGCCATATGCGACGGATTCGACCAGGTAGACGGACACGGCGAAGGCCAGGGAACGCAGGTGCGGTGGGACGACCGCCATCACGAGCGGGCGGTTCACCACCGGGACCTGCCCTTGGAGCAGTCCGAGCATCGCGAACAGCACCACGTACGGCGTGATGCCCTCCGCCGTGACCTGCAGCGTGACGAAGGCGATGGCGGCGAAGGCGAGCTGGCTGGCCTGGAGCATGATCACGCGGCCGCTTCGGGGGAGGGCCAGGTGGAGGCGGTCCAGGAGTCGCCCCCCGAGGAGGGTGCCGGCGACGTACCCCAGCGAGAACGGCAGCGCGGCCAGCGATGCCGTCGAGGTCGAGAACCCGCGTTCCTCGACCAGGAACACGATCCCGAAGCTCATCATCACGTTCTGGCCCGAGAACAGCCGCTGCGCCAGCAGGTAGCGGAAGCTGCGGATGCGAAGCAGTTCGCGCAGGCCGTCGCGCGCCTTTCGCGCCTTGGTCCCGAGTTCGTCGCGATGCGGTGCGCTGCTGTCGGCGGTTGGCCTGGGATCGTCGAGGAAAGCCAGGATCAGGACACCGATCACCAGGCAGACCGCGCCCGAGCTGAGGTAGCCGTAGCGCCAGCCGTTGTCGAGGTGCGCCAGCAATCCGAACACCGGGGCGCTGGCGCCGGTGATGATCGCGACCCCGGCGTAGAGGATCCCGGTGGCGCGGCCGCGGTGGTGGTCGTCGTAGACGTCGCCGAGGATCTCCAGGGCAATGGCGCCGGAACCGGCGAAGCCGGCGGCGCCGATGCCGTAGAACACGAGGAACAGGGTGAAGTTCGCGGACATGCCGGCGGCGATGATCCAGACTCCCCAGAACCCGGAGCAGATCGCCAGGACCGTCCGTCGCGAGTACCGGCGGCCGAGCATCGCCCACGGGACGCTCGTGGCGGCGCCTGCGACCTTGGCGACCGCGACGATCGTGCCCAGTGCTGCCGCCGACAGCCCGAAGGCGTCGCGCATGAGCGGGAACATCACCGTGGTGATGCTGTTCTCGGCGTTGTCCATGGAGGTCGATGCGGTGAGCAGGGCGAGGTTCTTGCCACGTGACCACCGGGTTCCGTGCCCGGGTGCCACGGCGGCCCCCTCGGTCCGGGTGGCGGCGCTCACCGCGAGGCTCCGGCTGCCGTTGCGGCCCTTCCCGCGAGGCCCTTGGCGATGGCGTTCTTGTGGATCTCGGTGGTGCCGGTGACGATCCGGAACATGCGCAGGGTGCGGAAGATCTGCTCCACCTCGTGCCCCTGCGTGACGCCGGTCTTGCCGTGGATCTGCACGGCGAGGTCGGCCACCCGGAAGGCCGCTTCGGCGGTGAACAGCTTGCACATGTTGGCCTCGACGACGATCGGCTCACCGCGGTCGGCCTGGGCCGCGGTGGCCAGCACCATCGCGCGGGCGGCATGCAGGTCGGTGGACATCTGCGCGAGGTGGTGCTGGATCGCCTGCAACTCGACCATGGGGCCGCCGAAGACGGTGCGGTTGCGGGCGTAGTCCAGCGACAGCTGCAGGGCGCGCCGGGCGAGGCCGATCATGGTGGGGCAGTGCAGCAGGCGGTTCATGTTGATCCGGCCGACACCGACCTGCAGCCCCTTGCCGAGGGGACCGAGCACGTTCGCCGCGGGCACGAAGCAGTCTTCGAGGAGGATGTCGCCCTCGATGTGCTGGCCGGACATGGGGGTGTCGCCGTCGAGCACGGTGCAGCCCGCAGCATCGAAGTCGACGATGAACGCGCTGTACGTCTCGCCCTCGTCGTGATGGCGGGCGACCACGATCGCGAAGTCGGCGAAGGGAGCTGCGGAGCTGAACACCTTGCGGCCGGTCAGCCGATACCCGTCTTCGTCGCGCCGGGCGGTCGTCGTCATCCGGCGGATGTCGGAGCCGGCCTGGGGTTCGGTGAGCGAGAAGCAGCAGGCCCGCTCGCCGCGGACGACCGGTAGGAAGTACCGCTCCAGCTGCTCCTGGGTGGCGACGTTGAGCGCCACGCCCACCCGCAGCGGCCCGCCCATGTCGCCGAGGACGTTCGGGAACAGCGACGACCCGCGGGCCGCGGCTTCCTCCTTGAGCACGCACAGGTCGTGGTTCGACAGTCCGTGGCCGCCCAGCTCCGGAGGCAGGTTGATGCCGTAGAAGCCCAGCTCGCGGCTGCGGCGCCACACCTGCTGCAGGGTCGCCCGGTCGATCCGGGTTTCGGCGGTGATGCCGCGCTCGCGCTCGAACGGGATCAGTTCCTCGTCGAGGTAGGCCCGCAGCTCGGCGACCCAGCCCTGCAGCTCGGGCAGGTGGCGGTAATCGGGTTCCAGCGTGAAGTTCATCGGGCACTCCTCGGAGTTTGTTGGCGGATTCGTTGCTCGCGCACTCTCTTAGCGGAACCTCAGGCGCTTCCTGGACTGCGGCTGCCCCTCCTGATGTATGTCCAATACACGGCGGAGGGGCCGCCCTCGCCAGGAAACCCCTGAGAACCCGCCGGTGGTTGCGCTGCACAGGTGGATGCAAGCGGCTGCCGCCGCTTCACAAACGCGGACGGCATTCGCCGACAGGCTCTCAGTTGACCCGGCGGTCGGCGCCGGCCCAGTAGGTCTCGCGGATCGCCTTCCGGTCGATCTTCCCGTTCTGGTTGATCGGCAGCGCATCGACGAAGTCGACCGATCGCGGGCGCTTCATGCGTGCCAGGTGTTCGCCGCAGAACTCGATCAGCGCCTCGGCGTCCACAGTGGAACCCGGACGCCGCACCGCGACGGCTTTGACCGCCTCGCCCCACTGGTCGTCGGGTACGCCGACGACGACGGCGTCGTAGACGTCGGGGTGGCGGTGCAGCACCGCCTCCACCTCGACGCAGTAGATGTTGAAGCCGCCAGAAATGATCATGTCCTTCTTCCGGTCGACGATGAACACGTAGCCGTCCTCGCGGCGGGTGGCCAGGTCGCCGGTGCGGAACCAGCCGTCCTGGAAGCTGCGCGCGGTCAGCTCCGGGGCCTCGTGGTAGCCGGGCACCACGTCCGGGCCGCGGACCACGATCTCGCCCACCTCGCCGGGCGGCACCTCCCGGAAGTCGTCGTCCACGACGAGGACCTCGGCTTCGGTGGCCGGTCTTCCGCACGAGGACAGCAGCTCCTGCTCGCCGTCCTCGATGGCCCGCCGGTGGTCCTCGGTGGTGAGGAACATGACCGCCGAGGTGGTTTCGCCCGCCCCGTACGCCTGCGCCAGGACGGGGCCGAAGAAGTCCCAGGCCGCACGAATCCGGGTCGGCGTCATCGGTGCGGCGCCGTACACCACGCGCTCCAGGCTGCTCAGGTCGAAGTCGTCGCGCGAACAGGTCTGCAGGATGAAATTGATCATCGTCGGGATGAGCAGCGCGTGCGTCACCCGCTCCCGCTCGATGGTTTCCAGCACCTGCTCGGGCTCGAAACCGCGCAGCACCACGAGGCAGCCACCGGCGAACACGATGCCGACGATCGGCATTCCCGACGCGTGCGTGATCGGGCCGACCAGCAGTTGCCGCCCGCCGGGGCCGACGCGGACTTCGGGGCTGGAGACCAACTTGCGCATGAGGGCCAGCCGGTTGCCCTGCGTCTGCACCGCCGCCTTGAGGGCTCCGGTGGAGCCGGAGGTGAAGTGCAGCACCGCAGGGTCCTCCGGGCGTACGTCGGCCCAGACGGGCGGCGCGTCGGTCCGGGCCAGGAAGTCGGCGTACCCGTGCTGCGCGCCCACGGCGCCGGGTAGCCCGATCACGTGCTCGACCGGGCTGTCGGCCGCCGCGGCAACCGCCACCGCGACGTGCTCGGGACCGGCGAGCAGGACGCGGGCGCCGGATTCGCGCAACAGGTGCGCGACCTCGCCCTCGCTCAGCCGGGCGTTGATCGGCACCCGTACGAAACCGCCCTTGTAGAGCCCGAATTCGGTCACCACGAGTTCGGCGCAGTTCCACGACAACGTGGCGACCCGGTCACCTGCGGCCAAGCCGAGGTCTTGGAGAGCGGCGGCGAGCCGGTCGGAGTCGTGGTCCAGCTGGGCGTAGGTCATCCGGGTCTGCTCGCAGACGACGGCCTCGGCTCCCGGCTGGTGCACCGCATTGCGGCGCAGGAACTGGGCAAGGTTCATGGGGGGCTCTCTTCCGGTGAATCGGGAAAGTCAGCGGGCTGCCGGTGCGTGTGCGGCGAGGGTCTGCGCGGCGAGAAGCGCGAGCGCGGCAGCCTGGTCGCCGAGGACGGCGTCGTCGAACATCGCGTGCGGGGAGTGGTTCGGCGCGGGATCCCCGTCGAGATCGGGCGGACTCGCCAGCAGCATCAGCATCGTGGCCGGCACGTGCTGGGCGACGTAGGAGAAGTCCTCGGCGCCCATGGTGGGATGCGGCGCCGCGAGGACCCGGCCGCCGAACGCCGCACGCAGGACTTCAAGAGCGCGCTCAGTGGTCGCCTGATCGTTGACGACGCTTGGATAGCCGGTGGTGATCTCCGCGGTCGCCGTGGCGGAGTGCGCCTCGGCGATCCCGGCGACGACGCGGGGAAGCTCGGCCTCGACCCTGGCAAGCGCCTCGGGGGACGTGGTCCGCACGGTCCCGCTGAGCCGGGCGGAGCCGGGGATGATGTTGCTGGCGCCCGTCCCCGCGGCGAGGTTGGTCACCGACAGCACCACCGGGTCGAAGACGTCGAACCGGCGGGTGACGTAGGACTGGAGTCCCAACACGATTTCGGCCAGCACCGGAACCGGGTCGACCGCCTCGTGCGGCCGGGAGCCGTGGCCCCCGCGTCCGGACACCTCTGCGGAGAACGTGCTCGAACTCGCGGTCACCGTGCCGGCCCTGGTCAGGAAGGTGCCGCGGGGACCGGGGCCGACGTGCGCGGCGTACGCCGCGACCGGGCGTTCACCGGTCACGTCGAGCAGACCCTCGTCCAGCATGAGCCGGGCTCCGCCGAACCCTTCTTCGCCGGGCTGGAACATGAATACGACGTCGCCGGCGAGCTCGTCGCGGTGCGCGTGCAGGAGGTGGGCAGCGCCCACGAGTCCGGCGACGTGGAGGTCGTGGCCGCAGGCGTGCATGGCTCCGTTGGTCGACCGGAAGGGCAGGTCGGTCGCCTCCTGCAGCGGCAGGGCGTCCATGTCGGCGCGCAGCAGCACGGTCGGGCCCGGGTGGGTGCCGCGGAGGACCGCGACCACCGAGGTCAGTGCCGTTCCGGTGCGCACCTCCAGATCGAGGGGGGCGAGCGCCGCGATCACCTTCCGCTGGGTCTCCGGCAGGTGCAGGCCCAGTTCGGGTTCCGCGTGGATCGCCCGTCGCAGCGCCACCAGCTCGGGCAGCAGTGCCTTTCCCCGGGCGATGAAGCGTTCGGCCGGCGTGGCCGGGGATCGAGGACCGTCCGCAGTGATCTTCACGGGGCAGCTCCATGAGTGGACATGAATTGAACAATATGTATATTCTTGAACAATGTGTTCGCGATCGTACGGTGGGTCGCATCGGCCGTCAATGCGCTTCTGCCGCTGCGAATCGCCGCTGCGGCGACGGCGATCGTGGTCTCGAAAGGTCGGTGCGGGCGCCAGCCCGGCGACGTGCAGGCCATGCAGATTCGGGCGTGGCCCTCTGCATCGGCGCCCGCAGGGTGGGGAATCATGAGTTCGAGACCCGCCGAACCGAGGACCTGACGGAGAGGAGCCGGGCCATGTCACCGCAGTCCGGAGGCGGCGACCGACGGGTGCGCCGCACCCGCAGGGCGATCCGCGAGGCGCTCGTGGAGCTGTGCGCCGAACAGGGCTTCGGCTCGCTCACGGTCGAGGACATCCTCGATCGCGCGGACGTGGCAAGGGCGACCTTCTACGCCCACTACAAGGCCAAGGAGGACGTCCTCGTCGACATCGTCCGCTCGCTCACCGAGGATCGAGCGGCGTGGATGGCGGAGTACGAGGCCCAGCGCCCCGATGGCTTCACCGGCTACCCCCTGCGCAGCATCTTCACGCACGCCGAGAAGAACGCCGCGGTCTACCGGGTGATCCTCCAGGGCGCCGGTGACGGCCGGCCGTTGCGCGAGTTCTACGAACGGACCAGTGAAGAAGCCCAGGCCCTGTTCCAGGCGCGTGCTGAAGAATCCGGCCACACCCCGCGCATCCCCGTGGAACTCGTCGCGCGCGCGTGGGCGGGCGAGCTGATCGGGACACTCGTGTGGTGGCTCCAGGGCGACACGGGATACACCGCTGACCAGGTGGCCGGAATGCTCAGCGACCTCTCCATCCACGGCCGCCGCTGGGCTGCGGAGCCGGCATCCGGCTGAGCCGGCAGCGAGCACATCGACATCCCGGCTACCCGGCTATGCGGTCGGGTCGTGCCTGATCGCCATATCCGACCGCCCTCTGCCGCTTCCCCTCGCTCAGAAGACCGCGCCGAGGTGCAGCCAGACCTCGTAGCTTTCCACGTCCTCGATGCTCTGGCCGCTCTCCACAGCGATCTGCGTGCGGATCTTGTCGCCGTCTTCGCCGCTGGTCTGCGCGTTCTCCGGGGTATCCCAGAAAGTGAGCGTCACCAGCTTGCCGGAACCGCGGGCCACTAGGACATAAGCACCCTGAAAGCCCTTCAGCTGCTGTACCTCGGCCGCAATCCGGTGAAGGCCGTCGAGAAGCTCGTCGAACCGCTTCGCCGGGCCCCGGTAGGTGCTCATCCGCGCTTCCATGACTGACTCCCGCGCTCGCCTGTTGGCCCGTGCCGTCCCCGCGTCTCCGCCGAAGACCACCACGGGACGTGCGCCCCGTCTGCTGAGGACTACCCGCATAACCACGGCGAGACCCGGTGGAAATGGCCACCGGGGTTCCGCAAGCATCCGAGCCGGCGGAGACGCCACCAGGCTGAGGGCCCTCAGCTTGCCGCAGTGGGCAGCACTGAGTTGATCGATCTGGATAGCATCCGCATGGTCGGCATCGAGGGGGAGTGATGAGCCAACCAGAGCCGGTCCGACCAGCGCACTACAACGCATTCATCTCCTACAGCCACGACAGTGACGATGTCTTCGCGCCCGCTTTCCAACGACAGCTGGAAGCATTCGCCCGGACCGGACGCAAGGCGCGGGAGCTGCGGGTCTTCCGCGACGACGCGAACCTCGCCGCCGACCCCGATCTGTGGCGGGGCATCGAGCGGGCACTGGCCACTTCCGAATGGCTGGTGGTGCTGGCATCCCCGGACGCCGCGCACTCCCCTTGGGTGGGCAAGGAAATCGAGTGGTGGCTGGAGCACCGCTCACCTGAGCGGATTCTCATCGGCCTCACCGCCGGTGAGCTGGCTTGGGACACTGCCGGCGGCGATTTCAGCCGCGACAGCACCGCCGTGCATCCAGCGCTGCGCGGTGCGTTGCCCGGCGAGCCGAGGTGGATCGATCTGCGCAGGCTGCGGGCGACGCCGAAGCTTGACGACAGCGATCCCGGCCTGCAGGAAGCGGTCGCGGAGTTCGCAGCCCCGCTGCGCGGTGTCGAGAAGGACGAACTCATCGGGGAGCACATCACCTGGCTGAAGCGGGACCGGAAGCGGACCCGGACCGCGCTCGCGGTGGTCTTGGTACTGCTCCTGCTGGCCGTGGTGGCCGGCGTGCTCGCGGAATCGCAGCGTCGGCGGGCGAACGAGGAGAACAGGGTCGCCACCGCCCGGTTGCTCGCGGCGACCGCGGTCGACGAGTCCTCGACGAACTCGGCCGCGGCGCAGCTGCTGGCCGCCGAGGGCTACCGCCTGCACCGCGACCAGCGCACCTCGGCCGCGTTGTTCCAGACCGTCAACGACAACCCCGATCTCGTGCGGCAGCGCGTACTTCCCGCCCCGGTCACCGCGCTCGCTGCCACCGCCAGCGGACTCGCGTTCGCGGGAACTACCGACGGGCGGCTCATCCGCTGGGACCAGAACACCGGCACCACGACCGAAGCACGGCTGGGTGACCTGCCCGTCACCGACGTGGCCGCCAGCGACGACGGCGCGGTCGCCGCCGCGACCGACGGGCAGCGGATGGCGCTCTGGCGCGTCGGTTCGGAGCCGGTCAACCTCGACGCGCAGCAACCGGGAAAGGTGGCGGTGTCGCCGCAGGGCACGACAGTCGTGGTGCTGACGGCCGCTGAGATCGAGCCGCAGCACGTCGCGGTCTTCGATGCCACGACCGGCATTTCGCGCGGGCACACCCCGTTGGTCGACCGGTACTGGGACGAGGTCGGCATGCCGGACGAGGCGACGATCGCACTGGCCGGCGGCAACGGGGGAGTCTGGCAGCGCCTGCGGCTCGCGGACCTGTCCGTCGGCGTCAGCCAGTACGAGCAGGCGTCCCCGCCCGGCTCGGGTGTCTCGGCGGCCTCCGATGACGGTGCCTTCACCGGTTTCCTGGCCGACGGGTGGGGAAGGGTCTTCGACACCGGCACCAACTCGACCGAGGCCGGCTACTCGGCGGCCAACAGCCCCTTCACCCCGGAGTCGTTCGAGATCCGCCGGGACGGCAGGAAGATCGCCGCGTCGGGTGGCGGCGAGCTCTGGCTGTCCGATGTCGGCGCCCTGCACGAGAACCGGGAGAACCGGGAACTGCTCGGCGCGGGAGGCGCCCAGCACGTGGCCTTCGTGGGCGACTCGGACCGGCTGATCACCGCGAAAGGCGCCACGGTTTCCGCCTGGGATCCGGACCAACGCCCTCGATTGCGGACCGACACGGGCCAGCTCACCGTCCCAGACACCTCGCGCTCAAGCGCCCCCGTCCGGCTGGCGGTCTCGCCCGACGGACGTCGGGCGCTGCTGGTCGGTGCAGACGGCGAAGTGGTGCTGCACGACCTGCGAAACGGCACGAGCACGGAGATGTCGAGCCCGGCAGACGAACTGGTCCCGGCCTGGCTTCCCGACGGCACGCCGGCGGTGATCGGACGAGCGGGCTGCAGCATGTACGAAATGCGGGGCGACGACACGAACATGGTGTTGGATGCCGGCGGGCCGTACGCGGTCGACGCCCGGATCACCGCCGACGGCCTGCACGTCGTCTGCATGGACCAATACGGCGGGACGTCGATGCGGCGCATCGGCGACGGGGAGACCGTCGGCAGCGTCGGTCAGGAACAACCGGTGGACGCGAACCTCGGCGACAGCGTCGGTGCCACCACGATCAGCGCGGACGGCCGGTTCACGGCGTGGCTCAACGGGCCGAGCGTGACCGTGAACGACACCGAGGAAGTCGAGCAGGTGACCGTGCCTGGCGATGCGCTGACGGTGAACTACGCCGGCGACCGGCTGCTGGTGGGCCGCGCCGATGGATCGCTGGACGTGCGGGATGCCTCTGGCGCCAACCTGATCCGGACCATCCCGGGCGGCACCGCGTTCGCCCGCCCGCTCGCCTGGGTGCCCGGCACGCCGTTCATCGGTCGCCTCCGCAACGACGGCGCACTCGTGGTGATCGACATCGACGCCGGCACCATGCTCGGCGAGCTGCTCCTGCCGGACTCCAACGGCTCCATGGCCCGGTCACCGTGGGAAGCGACCGCCATCGCCGGGGCGGGCGCGACCGGCGAGCTGCTGACCGCGACGCCCAACGGCGAGCTGGCCAGCTGGGCGATCAACGAGAAGTCCTGGCTCGGGCTGGCCTGCGAGTTCGCGGGCCGGGACCTGCAGGGCGCCGAATGGCGCGAGGTGACCAGCTCGGAGCCGCCATCGGACCTCCGCTGCCGGCGGTGAACCCGGACGATCCGGTGGTTTGTGACGTGGCGTGCGTTCGTCCTCGAATTCCGTCGGCTGTCGGCCGCGGGTTTGCGGCCGGGGCGGTCGCAGCGCGGTCCGCCCCGGCCGGGGTCAGCGGGTCACATGAACCCGCGGTTGGTGCCCAGCAGGGCCTGCCAGTCGGCGGTGTCCGACGCCTGGTACTCCTCGGGCGGTGCGGCCTGGCCCCCGGCGCCGTCGTGCTCGAACGCCGTGCGGTCGGTCTCCAGGTCCTCCAGGAGGCTCTTCAGCGCGCCCTGCTCGGTGACGTGCGGCATGACGAACAGGTGGCACAGCGTGGTCGTCTTGTCGATCGGGACGCTCGCCAGCGAGTACTTGCGGACGATGTGCTTGTTCGGTTGCAGGAACTGCAGGCTGAGCGTTTCCGGCGTGTAGCCGGGGCGCAGGTCCTTGCCGAGCCGCTTCCCGAGTTCCTTGAGCTTCTGGTAGGTCTGCCGGGCGAGTTTGACACTCGCGGCGATGCGGCGGACCTGCTCCTCCTCGGAGTACCTGGCGAGCTGGTGCCACAGCACGATGGGTGAGAAACCGTTGCGCGATCCGCCGAACGTGGTGTCCGGCGAGGCCACGTAGGCGGCCATCGGCGGTGGCTGGATCTCGAACTCGCGGCGCGTCATGTAGACCCCGCACGGCCACGGCGATCCGGGATACTTGTGGCCGCTGGTGACGATGGAGCTGACCTGCGGGATGCGGAAGTCGAAGTCCGGGATGTCGACCTTCTCGTCGCCCAGCATCCCGGCGTCGTGCGCCTTCTTCAGGTACGGCAGGTAGGAGGCACCCAGCGCGCCGTCCACGTGTATCCAGAACGCCCGCCGTTTGTCCTTGACCGGCGTGCCTTTCTTGGTGTTGACGGCGAACTCCCGCTCGCCCATCGAGTAGCGGTCGAACACCTCCTTCTGGAGCCGCCGGGCGATCTTCCCCACGTTGTCGTAGGCGCCCTTGAACGTGGTGCCCAGGTTGCAGACCACCAGTACCGGGTGCCCCCTCCGGGCGAAGAAGTCCACAGTGGTCACGAGCCGGTCGATGTTGACGCTGCCGTCCGCGTTGGACGGGATCTCGGCGGGCCAGCCGTCGTGGTAGCCGCAGGTCTGGTACTCGTGGGACTTGCTGTAGTACTTGTTTCCGACCTCACCGAAGGTGGGGATGGCGAGCGTGTGCGCGGCCTTGGCGACCGAGTAGTGGCTGTCCTGCGAGAAGAACGCCACCGGCTGCAGTGCGTTGGCCCGCTTGGCCGGCGTGTCCAGGTAGGGTGCGCTGGCCGTGGCCTGCGACATGAGCAGACCCGGGTCGTCGCCGGGGTTGGCGAGCAGGATCTTGCCGGACAGGTAGTCCCGGGCGTTGAGCAGCCCGTAGACGTTGCCCTCGGAACTGCCCATGGACAGCACGTAGCCCCACGCGCTCTTCCACGCCTTTTCGCTGCTGGACCGGTCGTACGGGCTGATGCCCCACAGCTCCGCGTACCGCTTGAGCACCGCCTTCTCCAGCGGCTTGGTGTGCGTGGCGAGGTTGGAGTCGACGTAGGGGTCGCCGATGTTGTTGGTGTGCACGCCGAGGAAGTGCGACAGGTCCTCCCGGACCGAGTGCAGGTCCTGGTTCACCTGGTAGCCGAGGAAGCGCTCCTGGTAGTAGTCCAGATAGTTCTTCAGCTCCCCGAGCCGGGCCTTGCGCGCTTCGTCGCTGAGCCCCTTGCTGGTCAGCTCGAACGACTTATCGTCCAGTTCGGGTGGTTTCTGCTCGGTCATCTCATCCTCCTCGTGATCACTACTGGGACAGGGCTTTGAGGAACAGGGCCTGGGCGAGCGTCATCCGCTGCAGTTCGCCGAGGTGGACGCTCTCGCCGGGCGCGTGGATGCGGGCAGCGGGCTCCTCGCAGCCCCACAGGAGCACCGGCGCGTCAGGTTTGCGGGCCTGGAGCAGGTTGACGAGCGGGATCGAGCCGCCTTGGCCGAGCGTGGTGGGGGCCTGCCCGTACGCCTCCTGCAACGCCGCCTGGGCCTTGGCGAAGGTGGCCGAGCCGGTCTGGGCCTCGAAGCCCTCGCCACCGCCGGCGTAGGTCACCTCGACCGGCAGGGACCACGGGCGGTGCCGGTCGATGTGCCTGCGCAGCGCCGCGACCGCGTCGGTGGGCTTTTGCCCCGGCGCCAGCCGGATGCTCACGCGGGCGGTGGCCGCCGGCTGCAGCGCGTTGAGAGACCGGTGCACGGGTGGCGGAGCCCCGTCGAGCCCGGTCACGTTGATCGACGGTTTGAAGTAGAGCCGTTGCGCCACGGACCCGGTGCCGATCAGCGGCACGCCGCTGCGCACACCCGCGTTCTGCCGGTAGGTCGTCTCGTCGGGATAGCCGGCACCGGTCCACGGCTTGCTGAGCAGTCCTTCGACCGCCACGTCTCCCTTGTCGTCGTGCAGCGTCGCCAGGATGCGGGTCAACGCCATGAACGCGTCCGGGGCCGGACCGCCGTACATCCCCGAGTGCACGGGCGCGTTGAGCGTCCGCACCGCGACGTCGGCCTGGGCGATCCCGCGCAGCGTGGCGGTCAGCGCCGGCCGCCCGACCGCGATACCACCGGTGTCGGCGACGACGTAGGCGTCGGCCTTGAACCTGCCCTTGTTCTCCGGCTTCGCGAGGTACTCCTCCAGCGAGCCGGTGCCGCGCTCTTCCTCGCCCTCGATGAGGATCTCCAGGTTCACCGGCGGGTTGTTGTCGAATGCCCGCAGCGCGCCGACGTGCATCATGATCCCGGACTTGTCGTCGGCCGCGCCACGCCCCTGCAAGCGGTCGTTCACCTCCGTGGGCGTGAAGGCTTCCGTCTCGTTCCACGACCCGGCCGGTTGCACGTCGTAGTGCGCGTAGAGCAGGACCGTCGGCTTGCCCGTCCGGCCGGTGACGCTGCCGTGCACCAGTGGTGCCTTGCCGGACCCGAGGTCAACGGTCGTGGCGTTGCTGACCCCGGCCCCCTTCAGCAGCGACACGACCTTGTTGGCCGCTTCCGTGGTGGCGCCGTCCGCCGTGGACCTGATCCTGACCAGGTCGCACAGGTCGGACTTCAGGGTGCTCATGAGCGACGACACCTTCTGCTTCAGCGCGGCGTCGCCGGACGTCGTGGCGGTATCAGTGAGCATCGGACTCCTCGTGTCACACGCGCGGGACCACGCCGTCCGCGCACGGCGCGAACGACGGCGAACCCGTCTGTTCTGGGAAGATCCCCGGCCGGGGTGGTAATCGGGTCAGGTGCGCCGCACGGTCATCAATGCGATCATCCACAAAGGATTAGTCCTTGCCGTGCGCGGCGACGTTGGAAGACCGGCTTGCCATGGGGAGGATGTGGGCAACTCGCGCACCCTGACCTCTCGAACGTTGGCGAAGGGGACAACTCCTGTATCCCACAGCCGCGGAACCACTGGCGACCGGAATGGGACACCTTCACTCCCCGGCGGTCGAGAACCCGCGTTCGGCCCAGAGCTATTTCACGATCCGTGTCTCTCGACTCCGACGAATGGTTGATCATGCAGCGGCAGACCGGTGGTCAGTTCGAGGCGGTAGCCGCCGCAGGGCGAGGGAGATCAGGGCCTCGGGGTGTTCGAACCCGGAATGCCGGAGCTGGTGAGGTTTCCGTGAAGCTGGCCCGGGGGCGCGGCGGCGACGTTTCATCGGAATTCCGGGGAGCGTCAGCGGCGGCGTGGGCGCAGTGGCTGAAGTCGTAGGCGAAGGGGGACGATCGGGCAGCCGTACGTTCCCGAACGTCGTCGCATGGTGGCGTTTCTCTTTTTCGGTGGAAGTTCTCGGTTGAATCGGTGGTGCGATCGACATCCGATGAAGGGATTCGCCAATGAAGCAGTCAACCAAGCGTCGGGCCGGCCGCGGTCTCGTGCTGGTCGCAACCCTGGGTGCGGCGCTGGTCACGGCGACGGCCGGCACCGCCGCAGCCGCCACCCCGGGCCAGTTCACCTTGTGCTCAAAGGGAGGCTACGACTCCTACGCCGCCTTCCCGGATTCGCACTCGTCCACTGTGATCGTCCCCGACGGGCAGTGCATCACGCTCGGCATCAGCGGCACGGAGCGGTACGAGATCCGCATCGCGAGCAGCGATGAGACCATGGGAGGCGGCACGTACGACCCGCGCGAAGGGGTGACCGTCACCACCGTCGAAGGGCCCGGCTTCTTCTGGTCCTGACGGCTAGGCGGGGCAGTGCGGACATCGTGCGCGCGGTGTCCGCACTGCCCCGTTCGCGTCCGGCCTGGGCCAGGCGGGGATATCCCTGTACTGGTCGAGAACCCGGTTATCCGGCCTGGACCTTCATGCGGCGGGCTCAGTCCCAGGCCACCGGGAGCGACAGCACGCCGAAGATGCCTTCGTTGAGCTTGTAGCGGAGTTCTTCGGCGGGAACGGCCAGCCGCAGGCCCGGAATTCGCCGCAGCAGCGTGGGGAAGACGATCTGCAGTTCGGCCCGGGCCAGCGACTGGCCCACGCACTGGTGCGGTCCGAAGCCGAAGGCGACGTGCTGCCTGGACTTCCGGTGGATGTCCACTGTGTCCGGATCGGGGAAGGCCGTCGCGTCCCGGTTGGCCGACGGCGTCAGGGCCACGATCCCGTCACCGGCGCGGATGAGCCGGCCGCCCACTTCCAGGTCTTCGGTGGCGACCCGGGTGGTGGCGAACTCCGAGATCGACAGGTAGCGCAGCAGTTCCTCGACCGCGCGGGAGGCGAGACCTGCGTTCTCGCGCAGCGCGGCGGCCTGCTCCGGGTGCTGCAGGAGGGTGAGGACACCGAGCGAGATCATGTTGGCGGTGGTCTCGTGCCCCGCCACCAGCAGCAGCATCGAGGTGGTGAGCACGTCGGGCCGGGTGAGCTTGCCGGCCTCGTGCTGCCGGACGAGCCGGGAGACGATGTCGTCGGCCGGTTCGCGCTGCTTGATCGCGATCAGCTCGTCGAAGTAGCCCAGGATCGCCGCGTTGGCTTCCTGGGTCTGCTCGGGGGTCGTGTCGGCGTCGACCACGGCTCGGGTCCACTCGTTGAACTTGCCGATGTCGGCGACGGGCACCCCGAGCAGCCAGCAGATCACCGTGCTCGGCACCGGCAGCGCCAGCTCCGCGACCAGGTCCACCGGCTTCGGGCCGTCGATGATGCGGTCCACGCGCTCGTCGACCAGCCGTTGGATGGCCGGTCGCAACGCCTTCACGCGCCTGATGGTGAAGTCCGCCGAAACCATCCGGCGGAGCCGCCCGTGCTCGGGCGGGTCGGTCCGGATGAACCCGGGGTGGAAGCCGACGTCGACCAGGGTGCGCTCGGCCGCGGAGATGATCGGGAAGCCGGGTCTCCGCAGGTCGGCGCTGACCCGCGGGTCGCGCAGCACCGCGCGCACGTCGGCGTACCGGCTGATCAACCAGGTCCGGCTGCCGTCGGGCAGGACCGCCGGGGCCACCGGGGCCTCGGCCCGCATCCGTCCGTACTCCGCGGGTGGGTCCAGCGGGCAGCCCGGTGGCCGGGCCATCGGGAACGCCGGGGCCTCGTGCTGGACGTCGGTCATCGCGCCTCCCGTTTCACCACGCCACCGGCAGGGCGCGCACGCCGTGCACCAGGGACCGCGGCAGGTACTCGATCTCGTCGAACGGCACGTCCAACCGCAGCGCGGGGAACCGCTTCAGCAGCGCCGGGAAGGCGATCTGCATCTCCAGCCTCGCCAGCGGCGCGCCGAGGCAGTGGTGGATGCCGTGGCCGAAAGCCAGGTGCGCGCCGGGAGCGCGCCCGATGTCGAACTCGTCGGAGCGCTCGTGAACCGCGTCGTCCCGGTTGGCCGAGCCCAGCGAGACGAGCACGAACTCCCCAGCGCGGATGAGCTGCCCACCAACGGTGATGTCTTCCTTCGCCTGCCGCATCGCCGCGTTGTTGACGACCGTCAGGATCCGCAGCAGTTCTTCCACCGCGCGGTCGACCGCGGGCCCGTCGCCCGTGGCGTCGCGCAGCCGGGCGAGCTGTTCCGGATGGCGCAGGAGCAGCAACGTGCCCAGCCCGAGCATGTTGGCCGTGGTTTCGTAGCCCGCGCCGAGCAGGAAGACGCCGATACCGGCGAGCTCGGTATCGGAGAGCTCCTCGCCGTGCTCGGCGACGAGCCGCCCGAGCAGGTCGTCGGTGGGATGGGCGCGCTTGTCGACGACGAGCCGCGCCATGTACTCGGTCGACTCGGCCCACAACGCGGCGGCGTGTTCCTCGCCCATCGCCAGGTCCACCTGCGCGGCGGTGCGCCGCTGGAACTCGGCGCGGTCCGCGTACGGCACGCCGAGGAGTTCGCAGACCACCAGGGAAGGCACCGGTAGCGCGAACGAGCGCACGAAGTCGGCCGGCGAACCGGCTCGCGCCATCTCGTCGAGCTGGGCGGCGACGATCGACTCCACCATCGGCCGCAGCTGGTTCATCCGCCGACCGGTGAAGTTCCCCGCCAGCATGCGCCGGAGCCGGGTGTGCTCCGGCGGGTCGTGGAACAGCAGCACCCCGGGGCCGGGCGGCGCGACCTGGTCGTCGCCCGCGCCCGGCCGCATCAGCCGGGACGCGTCGACGCTGCTGAGCCGCTCGTCGGTGAGGACGTGGCGGGCATCGGCGTGCCGGGCGACGAACCACGCCGGTGTTCCGCTGGGCAGCTCGATGCGGGAGACCGGATCGTCCTCCCGGAGCCGCCGGAACTCCTCGCCCACGTCGAACGGGCAGAACCGCTGCTCGGCCGCGGTCATGCCGGCACCGCCTTGCGCGCGGTGAGCACGACGTAGCCGGTGTGCTCCTGGGCGTGTTCGACGATCAGCGGTATCGCCTGCTGGACCTGCTCGGCGATCCGCTTGCCCTGCACCGAATCCACCGCGGGCCGGTAGGAGCCGATCGCGGCCAGGATCGCCTCGCCGGAGCGCCGGGTCTGCTCGGTGATGTCGAGGACCTCGGTCACCTCGAACCCGGCCTCGCGCACCAGGCCGGTCATCTCGTCCAGGGGCGGTGGCACGTGGTTGGGCAGCACGTCGACCGCCGCGTCCGGCACCGTGCCCGGCGGCAGCGGCTTTGTCTCGAAGAAGTCGGCGATGACCAGGATCCCGCCGGGCCGCAACACCCGGTGCTCCTCGGCCAAGGCGCGCTTCTTGTCCGGCATGTGCAGCAGGGATTCCAGGGCCAGGACGGCGTCGAACTCGTCGTCGGCGAACGGCATTCCCATCGCGTCGGCGAACTGGAAGCGCACCCGGTCGGCGACCCCGGCGGCAGCGGCGCGCTGGTCGGCCGCCTCGATCTGGCGCTCGGCGATGGTGATGCCGGTGATGCCGCAGCCGAGGGCTTCCGCGAGCAGCGTGGCGGGGCGGCCGGTCCCGCAGCCGACGTCGAGCAGCCGGTGCTCGGGGCCGAGCGCCAGCTTCTCCCCGAGCAGCGCGGTCAACCGGTCCTGGGCGTCGGTCAGCGATGGCGAATCGATGCCATCGGGCCAGTACCCGTAGTGGATGCTCTCACCGAGCACGGCGGAGAAGAACTCCTCCAGCTGGTCGTAGAACATCGCGACCTCGTCCGCGGTGAACGTGCTCTGGTCGGTCAAGTCGCTTCTTCCTTCCATTCCGGTTTTTCCATGCTCGTTCTGCGTGGCGGTGCTGGTGGCGGCATGCGTGTGCGGCACCGGGGTCGTGAGTGGTGGTGGCCGTGATAACGACCATCGCCACTCACGACTGAGGTGGCGTGGCCTCGTGAGCGGTGGTGGTCGCTGGAACAGCCATCGCCGCTCACGACTGAGGCTTTCAGCTCCTGCGGAGGGTGAGAATCGCGTATCCGGTGTGCTCTTGGGCGTGTTCGACGATCAGCGGGATGGCCCGCTGGACCTGCTCCGCGATCCGGGCGTCCCGGATGGAGTCCAATGTGGATCGCTGTGCGCGCACCGCGGCGAGCAGCTCCGCGTAGGTCGGCCGGGTGGCTTCGGTGATGTCGAGGACGTCGATCACCTCGAATCCCGCAGTCCGGATCCGGTCGGTCAGCTCGTCCAGCGGCGGCGGCGGGTTGAACGGGATGCCACCCGGTGGCGCCGACGCCTTCGACACCTCGAAGAAGTCGGCGACGACGAAGCGGCCACCCGGTCGCAGCACGCGCCGCACTTCGGCCAGGGCCCGCTCCAGGTCGGGCATGTGCAGCAGCGATTCCAGCGCCATCGCGGCGTCGAATTCGCCGTCGGCATAAGGCATTTCCATCGCGTTGACGAGCTCGAAGCCGACCTTGTCCGCCAACCCGGCTGTGCGCTCCCGAGCGGTCTCGACCTGCCGTTGGCTGATGGTGATCCCGGTGACCGCGCAACCCGAGGACTGGGCGAGCAGCGTGGCGGGGCGGCCGGTTCCGCAGCCGACGTCGAGCAGCCGTTGCTCGGGGCGCAGCGCGAGGCGGTCGCCGAGGAGGTGGGTCAGCCGGTCCTGGGCCTCGGTGAACGAGCCACCGGCACCGCCGGGCCAGTAGCCGTAGTGGATGCTCTCGCCGAGCCAGGAGGAGAGGAACTTCTCCAGGCCGTCGTAGAACTGCGCGACTTCGTCCTCGGTGAACGCCATCTGATAGGTCAAGCCTTGCCTCCTTCGGGCGGGTCCTGCGGTGCCAACACGGCTCGTTCGGCGGGGGTGAACGGCGGGTCGCCGTGGTCCGGGCGGGCGCCGCCGCGGAGCAAGCCCCGGACGATCCGGGGGATGACCAGCGGAGACGGCACTCCGGAGAGCGTGTGGCCCTGCAACAGCGCGTCGAAGACGGTCGGGTCCTCGGCGGCGACCCGCTGCAGGCGGTCGGTCAGCCGTTTCTGCACGAGCAAGGTGCGGCTGGGCCCGCCGCCGACCACGTCCGGGTAGAGCCGGTCCTGGCTGGTCGCCATCATCCAGGACGCCTGCGCGGCGGCGGTGATCCCGCGCTGGATGCGGCGGCAGCTCCCCGGGCGCAGCTGATGCCGGTGCAGCCCCCGGTGCAGGGCAACGGCTGCGCCGGCCGCCACCGACATGCCGTGCCCGTAGGTCGGGTTCGTCGTCGCCACCGCGTCGCCGATCACCAGGAAGCCGTCCGGCCACCGGCGGAGCCGGTCGAAGCGGCGACGGCGGTTGGCGTTGTTGCGGTAACCGCGGGCGCGGCCAAGCGGCTCGGCGGCGGCGATGAGCTCGCTGATGACCCGGTGCGGCAACCCCCGGGCGAACTGCTCGAAACCCGCGTCGTCCACCGGAGGTTCCGCGCCCCTGGTGCCGGAAAGGGTCACCAACCACTGGTCGCCCTCGATGGGGAAGATCACCCCGGCCCGGCCGGGACGACCGTTGCCGGGTTCGGCCTGGATCGAGACGTTGGGGAAGTCCGCGGGTGCACCGGGCGGCACGCGGTAGAGGCGGGTGGCGTAGGCGAGCCCGGGATCGACCAGCTCCTCGCGCACCTCCGGTAGTCCCAGCAGCCGCAGCCACTCCGGGGCCTTCGAACCGCGCCCGGTCGCGTCGACGACGAGGTCCGCTTCGAGCAGCCGCGGCTGCCCGGACGCCCGGTCCCGTACCAGCACCCCGGTCACCCGCGCACCGTCGCCGCACAGCCGCAACGCGGTGGTGTCCTCCGCCACCCGGATCCGGCCGTCGCCGAGCACCCGCTTGCGGACGACCCAGTCCAGCAGGGCCCTGCTGCAGGACAGCGCGAAGCGCATCTCGCGGAACCGCGGCATCCAGCCCTGCGCGGTCAGCGACACCACGTCGCGGGGCAGCCCGAGCCGGCGCGCGCCGTGCCCGAGCAGCTCGTCGACGACGCCGGGCAGCAGCGCGTCCAGCCGCCGGGCCCCGCCGGTCAGCAGCAGATGCCCGTGCTGCGCCTGCGGAACGCCCTTGCGGACGACCGGACCGTCGGGGTACCGGTCGCGCTCGACCACGACGACCGAATCCAGGTGCCGGGCGAGCACGGACGCCGCCAGCACACCCGCCAGGCCACCGCCCAGCACCAATGCTCGTCCGTTCACGCCCAAGCCGGCGTCCTTCCCGATCGCGGATCTGGCAGCCCGAGCTGGTGCATGCGGTCCAGCACGGTGAACGGGCGGATGCCCAGCCCGGCCATGTTGTAGGTCGCCACGTAGCGCAAGCGGCTGTTCCGGCTGGTGTGGCGCAGCATCCGGCGGCCGATCACCTTGCCCGCCCACGACGTGTCGGTGATCATCCGGGTCGCATCGTGGCTCATCCGGTCGATGTGGCGGACCCAACCGGCGCGCGCCTTCTGGTAGCCCGCCAACGCCGTGTCCACCGCGGACTTCTGCAGCGGGCCGTCGCCGACCAGCCCGGCCAGGGCGTGCGCGTCGGCTATGGCGGTGTTCATGCCCTGCGCGGCCATCGGGTGCACGGCGTGCGCCGACTCGCCGACCATGGCCAGTCCGGGCACCGACATCCTGGATGCCGTGAACCGCCACAGCTTCAGCAACTGCCGGGTGTCGAGACTCGCCCGCAACGTTTCGAGCAGCGGCCGGAGCGACGGCGCATCGGCCGCCAGCCCGTCGCACCACGCGGTCAGCTCGTCCTTCTTGATGCCGCGCAGTTCGTCCGCCCCCACCTGCACGTAGAGCCGAATCCGGTTGCCGGGCAACGGGTAGAGCAGCCGCAGGCCGCGGTCGGTGAGGTAGGCGGACACCTCGCTGGGCAGCTCCGGTCCGCCGGAGAGCTCGAAGGACGCCAACCGGTGGGCGTATTCGACGGGGTCGGTGGTGATCCCGGCCAGCTTGCGCAGCCGGGAGGACAGGCCATCGGCGGCGACGACCAGCGGTGCGCGCACCTCGTAGGCCCGGTCGCCTTCGGCGACCACGACCCCGTCCACCCGCCCGCTCGCATCCCGGCTCAGGTCCTTGACCAGCGCACCGCGCCGCCACTCGACCTCGTCGGCGAGGCCGTCCGCGAGCACGCCGAGAATTTCCGGGTAGTCGTGGCTGAGCAGGTGGTGGCCTTGACCGGCGAGCGCGGCGTAGTCGAAGACCATCACCTCGCGGCCGTCGGCTTCGCGGATCACCAGCCGGTCCAACTGCACCGCGCCGCGGTCCCGCAACTCGGGCAGCACGCCCCATTCCCGCAGGATGCGGATCGAACTCGGTTGCAGCACTTCGCCTTTGGGGATCGCCACCGGATGCCGCTGCTTCTCCAACAACAGCACCCGCAAGCCCCGCGCGCCGAGCGCGTGCGCGGCCGCCAAGCCGCCGACACCGGCCCCGGCGACCACGACGTCGTAGGTCTCAGCCATTGCCCACCTCCCGATACGCCGCGAGCGCACCGATCGCCAACCCCTGCGCGATCAGCGGATCCGAGTAGTGCACGTAGTCCCGGATGTAGATGCAGGTCTGGCCCGGCTCCCACCGGCCGTCCGGCTGCTGGGCGGCGACCAGCCACTCGGCGCCGCGCCGCGCCGCTTCGTGCTCGCCGCAGGCCACCAGCGCGCGGGTCGCGTGCCCGGTCTCGTCCGGGGTGCCGTCCTGATCACCGCGCCCGGTGCTCCACGAACCGTCGTCGAGCTGCGCGGCCAGCAGCCAGTCCCGGGCCTTGGTCGCGACCGGATGCCCGCGCATGCCGAGCTCGGTCAGCGCGTGCACCACGGCGGCGGTGGCGGGCACGCCGCCGCGATGCCACCTGGCCTCGAACGACCCGTCAGGCGCCTGGTGCCGCTCGAGCCAGCGCAGGGCGCGGCGGATCGGCGGGTCCGAAGTGGCGACGCCGACGCCGTGCAGGATCTCGATCGCCAGCGCGGTGATGAACGGGCACGGACCGTCCAGCGGCACCAGGGTGTTTCGCACGAAAGTGCTCCACGAGCCGCGCTTGTCCTGCTGCGCGATCAGCCACGCGATGCCGCGCCGCATGATCCGCTCGGTGTCCGGATCGAGTTCCGCGCCGGCCACCAGGATCCGCAGCACCAGAACGGTTTCCAGTGCGTTCGGCCAGCCCTTGCGGCCGGTCCAGGCCCACGCGCCCGCCGGGCTCGCGTACACCTCGGACGGTTCGAGCTGCTGGCACCCGGCCAGCCAACTGCGGGCCCGGAGCAGCCGCGGATCGGCGGCGTGGCCCGCCAGCGCCAGCCCGTGGACGCTGAAGGCCATGCCGGTGACTTCCACCCGTTCGGCCTCGACGCCGTGGATCAGGTGCCAGGAACCGCCGGGCTGCGCCGTCATCCGCAGGTACTCCACCGAACGCCGGGCCGGCCCCGGGGCGGCGCCGGCCCGGGTCAGCGCCGTGCACACCAGGCCGGTGAGCCATGGATCGCCGCCATAGGAGCCGACGCGGCCCTCCTGCTGGTCGAACGCCTCCAGCAGTCGTGCCGCGACCGGTCGGGCGAGCCGGTCGACGGCCCGGGTCAGCGGATTGTGCTTGCGCTGCCGGGATTGCATGAACGACAGGGCCAGGAACGGCGGGGTCAGGTAGGACAGCAGCCGCCTGCGCAGCGCGGCGGGCAGCAGGACCAGCTCGACCGGAACCCGTCGCAACCGGTTCGCGTCCTGCAGGCCGGCGATGGACAGCACCAGGCCGCACAGCTGTCCCATCATCGGGTCGTCGAGTCCCGCCACGCCGCCCCGGCGGTCGATCCAGCCGCGTGCGCGGGAGACGCTGTCCGCGCCGTCCGGACCCGCCGCCAGGTGCAACGCCGCCGTGGCCATCGCGGTCGCGACGAAGTCGCTGGGGAAGCCTTCGAGGGTGCCCCAGCCGCCGTCGGGGTTCTGCACCCGCAGCAGCCACGCGACGCCGCCGGAGATCAGGTCCGCCGACCGGTCGGCGTCGGCGAAGTGCAGGGCCAGGACCGCGCCGGCGGCACCGGAGACCGCAGCTCGGCGCGGATTCGGCCAGGAGCCGATGCCCGCAGCGCCGAGCACAACCCGTTCGGCGGCGTGGATCGCCTGCTCCACCCGGTCCGTTGTGGACAGTTCCCGGGTCACCGCGTCCTTCCGATCAGCGTGTTCGCCAGTGCCTCGAAGGACTTTCGGACGGTGTCGGGCATGTCCAGCGAGTCCAGGCACTCGCCAACCCCGGTGAGGTGCCTCGCCGCCTCCTGCTCGGCGAACTTCCGGCCGCCGGCCTCTTCGACGAGCTCGGCGGCCAGCCGGAGCCCGGCGTCGTCGCGCAGGCCCTCGGTGAGCAGCGGCGCCAGCCGCGCTCCGGCGGGCGTGTCGGTGGTCAGCGCGGCGATGACCGGCAAGGTCTTCTTGCCCTCGCGCAGGTCGCCGAAGACCGGCTTCCCGGTGACCGCCGGATCACCCCAGATGCCCAGCACGTCGTCGGTGCATTGGAAGGCCAAGCCGAGGTGGCGGCCGAGGACGTCGAAGGTCCGCACGGCGCTGGGCGGAGCCTCGGCGAGTTGCGCGCCGCCCGCGGCGGCGAAGGCCAGCAACGCGCCGGTCTTCGCCTCGGCCATCCCCTGGTACTCGTCGAGCAGCACCGCCTGCGGGCCCGACCAGGGGCGCCCGGCGAACTCGATGTCCTGCACCTGCCCGATCACGATCTCGCGCATCGCCACCGCGAGCCGCTCCGCGACCGCCGCCGCGTTCGGCCGGCCGGTGCCGAGCAGCAGCTCGAACGCGGCGGCGTGCAGCGCGTCGCCGATCAGGATCGCCGCCGGCACGCCGTGGGCCTTCCACACCGAAGGCCGCCCACGCCGTTGCTCGTCGCTGTCGATGATGTCGTCGTGGATCAGGCTGAAGTTGTGCACCAGCTCGGCGGCGGCTGCGGCCGGCAGCGCGGCCGAAGGCGGGGCGCCGACGGCCTCCGCGGCGAGGATCGCCATGGTCGGCCGGATCGCCTTGCCCGCGGCGTAGGGCTCGTCAGCCTGCCAGCCGAAGTGGTAGGACCCGATCGCGGCCAGCGACGGGTCCAGCGCTTCGACGATGTTGCGCAGCAGCGGTTCGGTGAGTCCGCGTGCCCGGTTGGTCGCGCTCGCGATCAGGTCGTGATCGGCGGTGACCGGAGACGTCGTCATGGTCGACCTCGCTCCTCGTGGTTGGGCGGGTTCGGGTGGGGTCTCACCCAGCTGGACTCGGCGCGCTGGCGCGGTTGGTCTGCGCGGCGCGGACCAACCAGGTGCCGAAGATCAGGAAGGTCGCGCCGACCACCGCCAGCCACGGTTGCCACAGCCGTCCACCGTGGACACCCAGGTCCACGAGGAGGCCGACGATGATCGACGAGGAGGTCAGCGGCATGTGCATCGACGCCCAGAACGTCACCGCGTTGGCCCGCCGCGGCTCGGCGAGCGCACCCGTGGTCAGCTGCCGGGTCACCCAGATCGGCACCGGAGCGGTGGCCAGCATCAACAGCCCCGCCGACATCGGGATCACGCCGGTGACCAGCAGCAGCGCGATCGTCGCGTACCCGACGAGCTGGCCGACGGCGAACAGCCGGACCAGCCCGGCCGCGCCGAGCAGCACCGCGAGGGTGCGCTTGCCGGTGGCCCGGTCCCCTTCGATGTCGGAGAGGTTCATGATGGCCATCCGCAGGAACTGGAACACGAAAAGCACGCCGACGTAGCCCAGCCCGGCGGTGTCGATCGTCCCGGCCTGCACGACGCACGCCAGCAGCGGTCCCAGCCCGTACAGCACCAGCGCGCAGCTGACCTCGCCCAGGCCGTGGTAGTTCAGCCGCAGCGGGGGAGCGGTGTAGAGCCAGGCCAGCGCGATGATCGCCGTCGCCACCAGCCGGGTCTCCAGGCTCGGCAGCAGCGCGAGCAGCACCACCCCGACGAACAGCAGCACGAACGCTGCGCCGAGGCTCACCTCGGGCCGCAGGTGTCCGCCGACCAGGATCCGGCTGCCGCCGGTCCAGGACGTGGGTGCTGCGTTGGCGCGGTCGGCCTCCAGGTCGAAGTACTCGTTGCAGTAGTGCGTCATCAGGTGCGTGCACCACGCGAACAGCAGGGTCACCAGGTACCAGCCGAGGCTCGCCTGGTGGCCGCTGTGAACGGCGATCGTGACGCCGGCGGCGACCACCAGCATGCTCTGGAAGAGGAACTTCGGGCGCCCCAGGCGCACGAACGCCAGCAGCGGTCGCGGCGCGGTCTCAAGTGGGTTCGATGTCATCGGGTACGGGCCCTCCCGCCGAGGCCGATCAGAGGTTTCCGCGCCGGGCCTGCTCGCGCTCGACCGCCTCGAACAGGGCCTTGAAGTTGCCCTTGCCGAATCCCTGCGAGCCGTGGCGTTCGATCAGTTCGAAGAACAGCGTCGGCCGGTCCTGCACCGGCGCGGTGAAGATCTGCAGCAGGTAGCCGTCCTCGTCGCGGTCCGCGAGGATCTTGAGCTCCCGCAGTTCGTCCAGCCGCACCCGGGTTTCCCCGACCCACTCGTCCAACGTGTCGTAGTAGGCATCCGGCGTGTCCAGGAACTGCACCCCGGCCGCGCGCATCCGGCGCACCGCCGCGGTGATGTCGTCGGTGGCCAGCGCGATGTGCTGCACCCCGGGGCCGCCGTTGAACTCCAGGAACTCCTCGATCTGCGACTTCTTCTCGCCGGCGGCCGGCTCGTTGATGGGGAACTTGACCTTGCGCTCCCCGTCGGCGACCACTTTCGACATCAGCGCCGAGTACTCGGTGGCGATGTCGTCGCCGACGAACTCCTTCATGTTCGTGAAGCCCATCACCCGCCGGTAGAACTCCACCCACTCGTTCATCCGGCCGAGCTCGACGTTCCCGACCACGTGGTCGATCTCGCGGAAGGCGCCCTCGGCGGCACCGGTCGATTCCCGCGCCTCGAAGCCCGGCAGGAACACCGCGTCGTCGATCCGCTCGACGAGCGTGTGCCGGACGTCGCCGAAGGTCCCGATCGCCGCGAGCCGCACACCGTCGGCGCCTTCAGCGTCGTGCGGCGCCTCCAGCCCGGTCGCGCCGCGCAGCACTGCGTTCTCGTACGCGCGGTCCACATCGGCGACCCGCAGCGCGATGTCGACGACGCCGTCGCCGTGGACCGCTAGGTGGCGGTCGATCTCGGTGCCCGCACGCGCCGCGCCGGTGAGCAGGAACCGGGTTCGCCCGGCGACCATGAGGTACTCGGCCCGATCGCGATACCCGGTTTCCGGTCCCCGGTACGCGGCGCAGCGCATGCCGAAGGCCGTCGCGTAGAAGTGGGCGGCCTGCTTGGCGTTCCCCACGACGAATCGGAGGTGGTCGATGCCGAGGACCGGGAACGAATCGAGCGACCCGGGTGCCGCGGCGGTGGCGTCGAGGGCAGTGCTTTCGAGCAAGTCTTCGGAAGGCAACATGTTTGGCGAAGTCCCCTTTCCGGCCGTCGGTCGGGTCAGCGGCAGGAAGCCTCCACCACCGGAACAGGGCTCGACAATCCTTTCACCGCAGCGTGAAAGGTATCCCCGGAAACCGTATCAAATATCACAAAACGCCGGCTCCGCGCGCGGAGCTCTCACGCGGTCCGCGCTCCCGGCGTCGTGCCCGACCACAATGGACGTGTCAACTCCTCGTTTCGCACTGGCCGGCCAGGATTTGGCACGGCCATGAGCGAAACGTCGCGGTCGGCGTGACGAAGGGGCGTTCACGATGTGGATCTCGGGTGATCGTCCCGACGGGCGCCGTCTCGACTTTCGGCAATCCCGGGAGGATGGGTTTCGCGGGTGCGAAAATGGGGTCGCGTTCGAGCGCCGAGGAGGAAGGAAACGTCGGTGTCGAAGGCGATCCGCTACGTGGTGGTCCTGGCGGTGAGCAGGCCCTCGGCGGCGTCGACCAGTCCGGTCGCCCACTGCTCGTGGTGATCGTCGCCACTGGGTTCTCCGGCGCGTTCGTGGTCGGCGACGGTGTGCAGCACGAGGTGTTGGAGCATGCGCAGGCGGGCCTGCACGGTCGACTCCGGCAGGTGCGACAGGCAGCGGCGCAATCCGCTCCACACCAGTCGCAGGCTTGTCGCGGTCTCCCAATTCCATGACGGCTGGCAACGGGGGTCGGCGGCGAACTGCGCCAGGAAGCGTGCGTAGTAGCTCTCGGGCTCGGCGACGCTGGCGGCGAGCGGGAACACGAAGGCTTCCAGCAGTGAGCGCAATTCGCTGTTGCGCCCATCGACGTGCAGTGTGGCGAGGTGGTGCATGCGTCGCTCGTTGATCTTGTTCATGCGGTAGTCGAAGATCGCTTCGATCAGTGCGGCCTTGTCGCCGAAGTGGTACTGGGCGGCGGAGGTGTTGCGCTGGCCGGCGGCGGCGCCGACTTCGCGCAGTGACACCTCGCCGATGCCCCGCTGTGCGAAGAGCCGCTCGGCAGCGATGATCAGCCGCTCGCGCGTGCCTCGCTCCGGCGTGATCGAGCTGTCCATGCCGTCCTCCCCGGCTCTCCGGTCGTGGTCCCGTTGTCGCAGGGTCTTGTGTAATTAAAGCAGCTAACTTACTGTTTGGATCGTAAAAATTACAGCAGATCAGGATTCGATTCGTCCCCGATCTGGTCGCTGACGTATGAGTCCTGGTGAACCTGCCCGTCGGCCTGGTGTCGTCGCCGGAGGGGGCAACGAGCGATGGACCAGATCTCGGACTCCTGAACGTTCCCGCCTCGTCGCGTTGCCCGAGGTAGGACACCCACCCGCCCCCTGCTTTAACGCCCACATCCTCATCGTCTGCTGGAGGAAAGCTGCCATGGCTTCGAAGTCTGAGCTGGACCGCGATGACACCGCCGACATGCACGATGCTGTTCGGGGCCTGGTCGGGCGTCTTGAGCCCGGGATCATCCGCGACGCAGCGGGTCGCGTGGTGTGGGACAACGATCGGTGGTCGTTCCTGGGGGCGGATTGCCCGGAGACAGCGAATCCGAGTCTGTGGCGGCAGGGCCGGCTCAACGCGGTGGATGGGCTCTTCGAAGTGGTGCCGGGCGTGTACCAGGTCCGCGGTTTCGACGTATCCAACATGACCTTGGTGGAGGGGGAGCAGGGGGTCGTGGTCATCGATCCGCTGATCAGCGAGGAGTGCGCGGCTGCTGGTCTGGCGCTCTACCGCGGGCATCGCGGCCATCGGGCGGTGACCGGTGTGGTCTACACGCACAGCCACACCGACCACTTCGGTGGTGTGGGTGGGGTGGTGGACGAAGCTGATGTCTCCGCAGGCAGGGTTCCGGTGATCGCGCCCGCGGGCTTCATGGAGCACGCGGTCAGCGAGAACATCTTCGCCGGGCCGGCGATGCTGGCTCGGGCGCGCTACATGTACGGCAGCCACTTGGTGGCGGGACCGGGCGGGGCGATCGGTTTCGGTCTCGGTCAGGGGACTTCGACTGGTCGAGTCGGTCTGATCGCGCCGACCGAGGTGGTCGACCGGACTGGTGCGGAGCTGGTGGTCGACGAGGTTCGGATGGTCTTCCAGCTCACCCCGGGAACCGAGGCGCCGAGCGAGATGAACTTCCTGCTGCCCGAGCAGCGGGTGCTGCTGGTGGCCGAGAACGCCAGCCACACGTTGCACAACGTGTTGACGCTGCGCGGCGCCGAAGTTCGGGATGCACGTGCGTGGGCGGGATACCTGACCGAGACAATCCAGCTCTTCGCCGACCGGGCGGAGGTGCTGGTGGGCTCGCACCACTGGCCGACCTGGGGGCGTGCGGAGCTGACCAGGTTTCTGTCCGAACAACGCGACGCCTACGCCTACCTGCACGACCAGACCGTGCGGTTGATGAACCGCGGGCTGACCGGTGCCGAAATCGCCGAAGAGCTGCAGGAGTTCCCGCCGTCGCTGGCCGGTGCCTGGCACGCGCGCGGCTACTACGGTTCGCTCAGCCACAACAGCAAGGCCGTCTACCAGCGGTACATGGGATGGTTCGACGGCAATCCGGCCCATCTGTGGCAGCTGCCGCCGGTCGAAGCCGCGAAGCGGTACGTGGATTTCATGGGTGGCGCGGACCGCGTGGTCGAGAAGGCCCGGGAAGCCTTCGAATCCGGTGACTTGAGGTGGGTCGCGGAGGTGGTGAATCACGTGCTGTTCGCCGAACCCGACCACGCCGAGGCCAGGGAGTTGCAGGCCGCGACATTCGAGCGGCTCGGGTACGGGGCGGAGAACGGCACGTGGCGCAACTTCTACCTCTCCGGCGCGCGGGAGCTGCGCCAGCCCGCTGCGGAGCGGCGCACCACCACGGGCGGGGTCAACCGGGCGATGGTTCCGGCGTTGTCCACCGAGCAGCTCTTCCAGTCCTGGGCGGTCCGTCTGGACGGACCTACCGCGGCGGCGCACCGCATGCAGCTGCGTTGGGAGTTCGCGGAACCGGCGGAAGTGTGGACGCTGCAGCTGGCCAACGGTGTGCTCACGCCGATGCGCGGAGAGGCCGCTGGTGATGATCGGCCGAACGCGGTGCTGCGGCTCGAGCGCGCGGTGTTCGACCGGATCATGTCCGGCCGGACGGCCTTCCCGGACGCGATCGCGGCCGGCGAGGTGACCATCGAGGGCGACGTCGAAGCGTTGACCACGCTGCTCGGACTTTTGGAGGAACCCGCGCGCGCTTTCCCCATCGCACTGCCCTGAGCATGCTGTCGACTGCCTGCCAGGCACGCAGGTGGCCAAGTCCTGGGCGCTGTCTTCGAACGGTCCGATCCAGGGCAGGTGACGCCATCCTGGTAGGACTCGCGGGTCTCTTGGGGACCGGCGTCGGCCGGTCCGGGCAGGTGCGACGGTGGTTGGCCGTACGGACGGGTCGAGAAGGATGGATGTTCGGGCAGCGTTCCGCGCTGCGAATGGCTTTCGCCCTGGCGCACGTGAAATCTTCACCGTCAGTTGCGGTCGCTGGGCGGTGCGGGACTGCGCATCCGTCAAGCCATGGGGGAGTCGGGGCCGGTGCTGCTGCGTCATCGACATCGGCACCGATCAATCCCAGTCGGCACGACGGTTGGTGCGGCACTCCCGCTTTGCCCGCGAAAGAGAGATGACGGCCGATGAGGACGCGTCGTGCGTCTCGATTCGGCTGGAGCGCAACTGCATGATGGTCAACGGGAGGATTCTGGTGAAGAAGTTCGCAATCGGCGCCGTTCTCGGGCTCAGTGTGCTGGCGGCCACCGCAACGCCCGCGGCAGCGGAAGGTTGGACCTACACGGGGCATTGGTACTACACCGAGGGCCAGTGCGAGCAGGCCTGGGAAGACATGACCGGAGGGGGCCCGAATCTGCCGCACGAGTGCCGGCACAACAACGGCGTGTACGAGTTGTGGACGTACAGCCTGTGACGACCCGGCAGTAGTCGTGCGATTCGGCGAGGCCCTCTTCGGCGACGAACCGAGGGACTCGCCGAATTCCGTTGGGGCAGCGCATTCTTGCAACGCCACCGGCTGGGCTTCCTGTGCCGGGCCGACCAGACGCCACTGTGGACGGTCTGCGCTGATCTCGATGACAGCGCAACTGATCTGCGGATTTCTTCTTGCGGGAACTGGGTTCCGGGACCGCCGTTGGTATCGAGGGGATAACGGTTGGCTGGAACTCTGAACCGCCACCGGGTGGGCCGCATCTGAACAACAGCCGCACCGGCAGCTGGAACCGACTCCTCCGGCGCGCCGGCGGCACGCGGCACCGCACCCCAAGAGGAGAAACACCGATCATGACCTACGCCCCCACCACCGCGCCTGCGCACGCGCCGAAGCGACCGGTGACGCTGCTCATCCTGCAGATCTTCGCCGGACTGTCCGGACTGCTGCCGATCGCCGCCGGGATCCTGAACTTCGCCGGCGGCCGCCAGCTGGCGGAGGACGAGCTGGTCAACAACATCGACCGCCTCGAGCCCGGCCTGTTGGACGACGCGGGCCTCAGCGAGGACGCGTTCGTCGAGCTGATGCGCAGCACCGGCCAGTGGGACGGCTTCGTCGCCGAGTTCCAGGGCGCCATGGCCACCTGGGCGGGCATCGAGATCGGCTTCGGTGTCCTGGTGCTGGTGTGGACGATCTTCGCCCGCACGATCTGGGCCCGGGTGCTGCTCACCGTGTTCTCGGTGCTCGCCTTCATCGTCCACTTCGCCGCCATCGGCACCTCGGCCATGGGATCGGACGCGGTCGGCGGGACGCTCATGGCCGCTTGGCCCTGCTGCCTGCTGGCGCTCGTGTTCTGCTGGCTCCCGCCGATCAACCGCTACGCCAAAGCGGTGAAGCAGGCTCGCTGACCGCGGCCGCCGTCAGCGGAGATGGAGGCCCGTCGCGAAACCGGCGGGCCTCGCCGCCCGACGACCGGTGACCGTCGCGGTGGCGTGGAACAGCAGCACCGTGCCGTCGCGCAGCGCGTTCGCGAACCGAATCAGGTCCGGCGCGGTGGGAGGCGGTGCCAGCGGGGCCGAACCCGGCGCCCACCAGCGGCGCGCCGGCCGCCACGCCGGCGGCCGCCAACCCGCCCCATCCGAGCCGCCGCCGGTCGATGCCACGTGCGGAATCCGGGTCCACGATCATGGTCCTTTCCCGATCGACGAACCGACCCATGCGCCACCCAGGTACGGATGCGCTGTGGTCCATGCCCTCACTGAAGACGCACGACTGTTGCGGCGGTGTATGCGATTTTCGATACGCCCGCGATACACCCGACCGGCCTAACGGCGCGGTCGGTCGTCACCACAGCCCGCTACCGCGGATGAACCGCGGGCCGAGGTTCGTGTCCGGAACCCGTATGGTCCTTTTAGGACATTGGAGTTGTCTCGGCAGAGCACCACATCGACTGTCACGGTGATGGCTGGCGAGGCCGGGTCCTGGTAGGTGGCCACCCGCGCGAGGAGCACCACGCCGATGCCGCCCCGCCAACAGCGCCGCGTGCGAACTGGCCGGCATCGCGGCTACGGAGCGGGCCGTCGATGAGTCCGACGAAGCCGCAGCACGACGCTCTTCCAGTCCGCACGGCCGTTCACCTCTCGTCGGGGAACGTGTAACGGATTCGTGATGGCCCCGATAGCTCTGACGTCCGATCGCCTCCGCCGCGCGGACGTTTCTGCCAACTGGAGAGGGGTCCGATGCAGGAGCCGATGCGCGCACCGATGTCATTGCCGGACGGGGTGGGGTCGGCCGGATTCGTCCGGGCTCCGCGGTTGAACGCGACGGCGCCCCCAGTCCACCCGATCCCCGAACTTCCCGCGATGGTGTGGGAACGGCGATACCGGCTCGCCGTGATCGCCAGCGACGCCATCGCAACTGCGATGACTTCGGCAGCCGGGGCGGTCTGGGTGGCAGTGCTGGACATCGCGGTGCTGCCTCCGCCGGTGCTGGCGTTGCTCACCGCGGTGGCCGTGTTGTGGGCCCTGGGCGGTTCCTGGAACGTCAGGGTCCTGGGGCAAGGGCACGAGGAGTACCGGCGCCTGGGGCGAGGGATCTTCTCCGCCGGCGTCGTCCTGGCGGTCGCGGGGCTTGTGGTACCGCCGTTGGACGTGCGGCCGTGGGTTCTCGGTGTCCTACCCGCGCTTGCGCTTCTGGTGCTCGCGCAGCGGTACGTGCTGCGCCGCTACTTGCACAGCGCCCGCAGCGACGGCAGGTGCCTGCTACCGGTGATCGCGGCGGGCAGTACGCGCACGCTGCGCGACCTCATCGCCCGCACCCGTCAGCAGCCGCATGTCGGATGGCAGATCCAAGCGCTGTGCCTTCGTCCCGAGGCCGGTGAGGGACTGATCTGCGAGGTGGACGGCGTTCCGGTGATCGGTGATGTCGACGAGCTCGCGGAGCACGTCCGGCGCGGCGGGTACCGGGTGGTCGCCATCACCGCCGATTCCTACTGGACGCCACGTCGCCTGCAGGAACTGGCGTGGAAGATCGAGGACACCTCCGCCGAGATGGTCGTCGCCCCGGTGCTGATGGAGATCGCCGGGCCCCGGCTGCACGTGTCGTCGGTGCTGGGGATGCCGATGCTGAAGGTGAGCGAACCCTCCTTCACCGGTGGTCGCCGGGTCGTGAAGGCTCTCGCCGACCGGGTGAGCGCGCTGCTCCTGCTGGGCCTGATCGGGCCGGCGATGCTGGTGATCGCCCTCGCCGTCAAGTTGTCCGACGGTGGACCGGTGATCTACCGGCAGCGCCGGACCGGGCGAGGCGGCACCACGTTCACGATGCTGAAGTTCCGCACGATGGTGGTGGGTGCGGACGCGATGCGAACCGCGTTGCGCCCGGCCAACGATGCCGAAGGGCCGTTGTTCAAACTGCGCCGCGATCCGCGGGTGACCAAGGTCGGTGGACTGCTGCGCCGGTACTCGCTCGACGAGCTGCCGCAGCTGTTCAACGTCCTCGCCGGGCACATGTCGCTGGTCGGTCCGAGGCCGCCGCTGCCGGAGGAGACCGAGACCTACGACTACGAGGTGGGGCGCCGCTTGCTGGTCAAGCCGGGGCTCACCGGGCTCTGGCAGGTCAGTGGCCGCAGCGACCTGTCGTGGGCCGAAAGCGTCCGGCTCGACCTGCGGTACGTGGAGAACTGGTCGCTGGCGATGGACGCCGTGATCCTCTGGAAGACCGTGCGCGCGGTGCTGACCAAGCAGGGCGCGTACTGACGGCCGTTGGCTCCGTCAGCGGCAGCGGGCGATGTCGGTTGCGATCGCGGCGATGTCGTCGCGGTAGCGCTGCGGTGAGAACACCGCCTGGGCGTGCTCGCGAGCCTGCGCCGCGGTGTCGAGAGTTCCTTGCCATTCGGCAAGTGCATCGCTGATCGCTTCGGCGAGCGCGTCGGGGTCGTCGGCAGGCACGACGCGGCCGTAGCGCCCCTGCGCGACGGTCTCGGGCAAGCCCTGCACATCGGTCACGATCACCGGGGTTCCGGCCAGCTGCGCCTCCACAGCGGTGTTGCCGAAAGGCTCGAACCGCGACGGGACCAGCGCGATGTCGGCGTCCCGGTAGGCATCCCACACGTCCGCGCGGAAACCGCGGATGGCGACCACCCCGGCCAGGCCGTGACGCCGCACGAGGTCCTCCAGTTGCCGCTCGTACCACTCGTAGCCGGTGAACGCGGACCCCAGCAATTCGAGGACGACGTCGTGCCCATCGGCGCGCAAGCGGGCGATCGAGCGCACCGCGACGTCGGTGCCCTTGCGCGGTGACAGTCGACCGACCAGCACGATCCGGACCGGATCGGGTCGCTCGCCGCCACGGGCCGCGGCATGCGCCGGCCCGGCAACACCGTTGTAGACCAAGCGGATCCGGCGACGCAGCCAGGGCAGCGGTCGCGTGATCGCGCGAGCCGTGGCCTCGCTGTTCACCACGACCGAGGCAGCGCACAGCAGGGGAGCGGCGAGTGCGGTCCTGACCAGGCGTGGTGCGCTTTCTTCAGCCTCGTGGACGTGGGCGATCACCGATCGCCGGGTCGAGCGGGCGAGCAGGAGCCACAACGGCACGGTCACGGTGTTGACGTACACGACGTCGGGGCGGGTCCGCCGCAGCATGCGCAAAGTCGGTGCCACCGCTCGCAGGCCTTCCAGCAGTAGCCGCAGGAACCCGGCCGGGCGCAACGCCGCCTTCCGCAGCACCGGGGTCGGGCACCGGACCACGTCCGCGCCCCGGTCGCGCAGGCGGTCGGCGAGCGGCCCGCGCTCCGGCAGCGCGACCACCACCCGCCAGCCCGCCTCGGTCAACGCGATGACCGATTCCAGGAATATGCGGTCGGATCCGTACAGCTCGGCACCGGGATGGACCATCAGCGCGGTTCGTCGGGCCAAGGTCACTCCAGCTCTTCGACGGGGATGTGGGACGGCGGCATCGATGCCGAGTTCCGCGTGCTCGCCATGCTCGTCCACGCGGCCAGCAGGAAGAGCCAGACGCAGGCGACGTTGGCCGGAGCGCCGAGCCCTTCGGTGAACATCGAGTTGGCGAGCAAGCCCGCCAACGTCGCGAGGATCAAAATGCGATCCAGTCGCGGCTCGGGCCGGAGGTTCCGCAGCGCGACCGCGGCGGCGAAGGTGCAGCCGAGCAGCACGAGCCACACCACCGCGCCGAGCAGTCCGGCGTCGACGAGCAGGTTCACCAGCCCGTTGTGCCCGCCGCCCAACCCGATCTCGTCGAGGAACAAACCCTGCGAGGCGGTGAGACCGTGGCCGTACAGCGGGCGTTCGAGGAACGCGTCGAACGCGTAAGCCCACAGGTCCGTTCGCGAGTTCAAGGACGCGAGCCGCTCGGCGGACTCACCGCGGACGAAGAAGGCCTCGACCAGCGGCCCCGCGGCGAGCCACGCGGTGATCAGGAAGAGCGCCAACGCCACCGCGATCTCCAGCCGCCGGCGGCCGCGCCATCGCAAACCCGCGATCACCAGGCAACCCACGATCGCCCCGAACGCGGCCCCCCGGGTGTTGCTCCCGATCAACCCGGCGGCGCAGATCGCCAGCAGCACGAGGTAGACGGGCAACGGCCAGTGCGGGCCGGGCCGGGCCAACCGGTGGCCGAAGGCGTACGCCACCAGGATCACCACCGCGAGCGCGAGGAACTGGCCCGCGTCCACCGGATGCAGGTGCAGCCAGGTGAACCTGTCGGGCTGTGACGGAAGCCGGGGGAACGGCACGACCACGCCGAAGACGACCGAGACGCTGACCAGGACCGCGAAAGCGTGGGCGATGCGGTGCAACGCATCCCGGGCGCAATGGCGGGCGATCGAACGGCTCAGCGCCAGCACGACCACGACCTGGCAGGCCCGCACGAGGGCGAGTTCGCGGTACGGCGAGTACAGCGCCGAAAGCACCAGGACCGCCGCGTAGGCATAGGCCGAACAGGTGATCCAGTCGGCACGCCGCACCTGGGACGTGGGGCGGAAGCGCAGGAACAGGAAGCACGCCACGGCCGCGTAGACGGCGATTTCGGCCAGCACGAACAGGTCCGGCGAGCCGGACACCGACTGGTCGTCGGAGCGAACGCGGAACTTGTATTCGCTGGCCACGATCAGTGCGAGCACGCACACGACGGGCCAGCGCTCGGCGTCGAAGGCCCGGCGACGCGCGACGCCGTAGCGGCGTCGAAGGGCATTCCAGCTCACGGCCGGTCCTCGGATCAGGTGGGTTCGGGCGCGAATGCGCCGAAGACGGGTTGCGGAATCGGTGTAACGACTGCCCGCCGTCGACATATTACAAGCTGGGCGCCGAATCGAGTGAGCCGCACGAAAACAGCTGTGCGGCTCCAGGGCCGCCCGTCGTGATCCGATGCCGCCCCTCGACGAAACGGTAGAACGAAACATGCGGATTTCGATGATCGGAACCCGCGGCGTGCCCGCGCGCTACGGCGGCTTCGAGACGTGCGTCGAGGAGGTGGGGAGCCGACTCGTCCAGCGCGGGCACGAAATCACGGTGTACTGCCGCAACCTCGACGCGCACGGCCCCCGCCCCGAGCGCCACCTCGGGATGCGCCTGGTGCATCTTCCCGCACTGCGCCGCAAGACACTGGAAACGCTGAGCCACACGGCCCTTTCGGCGTTGCACGCGGCGGTGCGGCCATCGGAGGTTGCGGTGGTGTTCAACGCCGCCAATGCGCCGCTGCTGCCCCTGCTGGGGATCCGCGGAATTCCCACGATCACCCACGTCGACGGCCTGGAGTGGAAGCGGTCCAAGTGGGGACCTGCGGGATCGGCCTACTACCGCCGGGCCGAAGCGCTCGCCGTCCGCTGGTCCGACGCGCTGATCGCCGACGCCCGGGGAATCCAGGACTACTACCGCGATCGCTTCAACACCGAGACCGACTACATCCCTTACGGGGCACCGGTTCTCAGCGAGGTCGGGACCGACGGCATCACCGGACTCGGGCTCGGCCCCCGCCGCTACCACCTGGTCGTGGCCAGGTTCGAACCGGAGAACCACGTGCACGTGGCAGTCGAGGGCTACCTCCGCAGCAACGCCCGCCACCCGCTGGTCGTGGTGGGATCGGCGCCCTACGCCGACGAATACACCGCGACCATCGCGCGCGCGGCGAAGGGCGATCCCCGCGTGCGGCTGCTCGGCGCGGTGTGGGACCAGCGGCTGCTGGACCAGCTCTACGGCAACGCCTTGACCTACATCCACGGTCATTCCGTCGGCGGCACCAACCCCTCGCTGCTGCGCGCGATGGGCGCCGCCGCCCCGACTTCCGCGTTCGACGTGCGGTTCAACCGCGAAGTCCTCGGCTCGTTCGGCCGCTACTTCCGCGATCCCGGCGATCTCGCGGCGTTGTGCGACGCGGCGGAAGCCGACCCATCGGGCACCTTGCTGCGCGGGCGAGAGCAGGTGGCCTCGCTCGACCGCTACACGTGGGACGGGGTAGCGCAGAAGTACGAAGAACTGGCCGCCCGGGTCCTGCTCGTGGGCAGGCGCAGACCCGCGCCGCGCGGGCTGCCCGGCGCGCGGGCTGCCGTCACAGCGGCCGTGTCCATGCCGGAAACCAAGGAGGTCCGATGAATCGCGCGCGGAAGCTGTCGTGCGTCGCCGCAGTGGCCGTCGCCGCGTTGTCGGCATCGGTGGTGCCGGGGCCGGCGGCGGTCGCCGCGGAGTTGCCGCAGCCGGTCACCGCCGGGGCGCTGCCGACGCCGCAGACCGACGGTGTCGTCTTCGCGGTAGCCATCGCGGGCAACACCGCCGTCGCCGGCGGGAGGTTCAGCAAGGCGCGCCCGGCCGGCGTGGCGCCGGGGGGACCGGGTGAGGTCACCCGCAACAACCTGCTGGCCTTCGACGTGACCACCGGCGAACTCCTGCCGTGGGCACCGGTGGTCAGCGGCAGCGTCTTCTCCGGCGCGGACCCGGGACCGTTCTGCAAGCCCGCCGACGCCGGGCGTTGGATCTGCGACACCGTGTTCCGGATCGAGGTTTCGCCGGACGGCAAGAAGGTCTACGTCGGCGGCGACTTCGACAAGATCGACGGTCAGTGGCGCTCGCGCGTGGCCGCCTTCGACGCCGCGACCGGCGTGCTGGATCCGGATTTCAAGCCCCGCGTGGCCGGCCGGGTCCGTGGCCTGTCGATCACCGCCGACACCGTCTACCTCGGCGGCGGCTTCAACGCCGTCGACGGCGTGCCGCGCACCCGGCTCGCCGCGGTGTCCACCGGCAATGGTGCGCTGCTGCCCTGGGCGCCGACCGCGGACCGGGAGGTCTTCGCGGTCCTGGCCGCCCCGGCCCAGGGGCGCACGGTGATCGGGGGAGCCTTCGACAACATCAACGGCACCTACCGGCACGGACTCACCGCGGTCGACGCGGCCAGCGGTGCCCTCGTGCCGTGGGAATGGGTCACGCCCTCGCCCGATGACACGATCACGGACCTGGCCACCGATGGCACGGGAACGGTCTACCTCGGCTCCTACAACTGGCGCGGTGGCGATCCCCGGCTGGAGGGCAGAGGCGCCATCGACATCGCCACCGGCAAGCCGCGCTGGTTGGACGGCTGCTACGGCGACACCCAAAGCGTCGCGGTGGCAGGGGGTGTGCTCTACAGCGCCTCGCACACCCACAACTGCGCGGCCATCAACGCCGTCCCCGAGAACGGACCGATCGACTACCACCGGCTGCTCGCCGAAACGACGACCGCCACCCGGACGGCCCAGCGCAACGTCAACCACGTGCGCTTCGGCGACCCGGTTCCGGAATTGCTGCCGTGGCTGCCCAACACCAACGGCGGCCCCGCCGGCAGCCCGTGGTTGAACGGCCCGTGGGCGGTGGACGCCGACGGCCGTTACGTGGTGGTCGGCGGCGAGTTCACGATGGTCAACGGCAGCGCCCAGCAGTCGCTGACCCGGTTCGCCGCCCGGGGCGTGCCCGGCGCCGTCAACAACGGGCCGCAGGTGCCCTTCCCCGCCCCGGGGCTCAACCGGCGCCTGTTCGGCGGAATCTCCATCAGCTGGACGGGAACTTGGGACGCGCAGAACCGGGAGATCCGCTACGAGGTGATGCGCGCCGGAACCGCGAACCCGATCTACACCACCACCAGCAGCGCCTGGCCGTGGTCGGTGACGACGATGAACTTCACCGACGACCAAGCGCCCCAGGGCAGGGTCGAGTACTGGATCAGGGCGGTCGACGCCGACGGCGCGGTGCTCAGCACCCCGCGCAGCAGCATCGGCTGATCCAGCGGGGATTGATTCCGAACTCGTTTTGGGTGGCGGTGCGGGTAGCGGAACCTGAGCGGCCTTCTCGGCTGTGGGAGCCCCTCCTTATGTATGTCCAATACGCGGCGGAGGGGCTGTCCTCGCGAGAAGACCGCTCAGAACCCGCGGCGGTGCACGCTGCGAGGGTGGGTTAAGCGCTGCGCGCTTGCGGCAGCTCACCTCGTCGTCGCGTGGAGTACCGCGGCTGCGGCCCAATTAGGAATCAAGCATCCAGGGGACGCGGGGACGTCGGTGCAGGCGTCCCCGCGCTCACCCGCGTGGGCCGGTGAGCACGCCGATGTCGGGGTGGTCGCGCGGTGGAACACCGACGATCCGGGCGACATCGCGCGGCAGGGCCTGACCGGCGCGGACACCCGGCGCGGACGGGCGGAGCGAGTAATCGCCCCGGTCCGGATCGCGGAACGGGGCGGGCGGCGGTGCCACCGCCAGGCTGTGCAGGTCGAGTCCCGTCCGTTCCCGCAGCTGAGCCAGCGTGTGGATCGAGACGACCCCACCCGAGCCGAGCGACCACGTGCCCAGCGGTGCCGAGCCCGCCGCCCGCAGGAAGGCGTTGCCATCGCTGGCGGAGAGGAACGGCGACGCCGGTTTGGGGTGCGGTTTGTAGTCGGCGGACTCGATGAACGGCTCGGTGTCGTGCTGCCTGATCAGGAGGTTGTTCACCAGCTCGGTGCCGGACGTGATCCAGGACAGGCCCAGTTCCGCGCTGTAGGGGTCCGAACTCGCAGACCGCTTGTCGTTGTACAGCCCGAGCTCGATCGCGTTGTCGGCGAAGGTGTTGTGCACGAGCCGGACGTGGTCGGAACTGGAGACCTTGATGCCGCGCCCGCCGTTGGAAACCACGACGTTCGACGCGATCAGCGCCCTCGCCGAAACCTCGTAGTACAGGCCGTTGACGGCGTTGCCCCGCGCGATGTTGCGGACCACCACGGCGTCGGTGCACCCCAGGTCGCACCACCAGCCGGTGCCGATGTTGTCCGCGAACGTGTTGTCGGACACCCACGCCCGCTTCGTGCGCGTCACCTTCGCGCCCGCCGCACCGATGGCCTCGCCGGTCAAGGCGAAGTGCTCGTTGTTGTTGCGCGCGAAGGTGTTGGCGGTCAACCGGAGCCCGTCGGCCCGGTTGGCCATCAAGCCGACCAGACCGTTGTCGAGGAACTGGTTGCCGGTCACGTTCGCATCGGGTTGGAAGACCGCTGCGCCGCTGGAGGCGGAGGCGGCGAAGGTGTTGTTCTCCAGCACCACCGATGGCGCGTTCACCACGACCATCGCGCCGCGCCGACCGTACTTCTGGTTCGAGCCGTAGTGCGCGATCCCGATCCCGCGCAGTGAACTGCCCGCGGCTCCCGCGCCGTCGAACTGCAGCAGCCAGTCGGACTCGGTCGCCTCGACGAACCGCCCGGCCGGGTCCTCGCCGATCACCAATTCCTCGCGCGCGACGTCGACGTAGAACGTGCCGTCGGTGACCGAGCTCCGCTCGCCCACCTGCCGAAGTGGCCTGCCGTCGACGAAAACCATGTCCGGAAGCCCGGCCAGCGGATGCGCCGGGTCGATGATCTCAGGCAGGAAGCAGGTCCGGCACAGCGGTGCGTTCCAGCCCGCGTGCCGCCACACATCGCCGTCGCGGGACCACTGCGCGACCACCCGGCTGCCCTTGAGCCAGGCGCGCTCACGCGGATACGGCTGGATGGACAACTTCTTGCCGATGATGCCGACCGTCTCCCGGTACGTCCCTTCTCGCAGGACGATCGTGGCGCCGGGCTGCGCTCGGCGCACCGCCTCGCCGAGACTGCGCAGCGGTCGCGCTTCGTCGCCCTGCGCGGAGTCTTTCCCGTTGGTGGCGACGAAGAGCGCGCCAGCGGGCACCGGGTAATCCGTCGTGGTGATCGTCGCTTCGACGTGATGCGCTGCGGTTCTGTCGTCGGTGTTCGCGGTGCAGGCCGCCAGCAGCGCGGTCACGATGGCGATCGCGGGCACGAGCCGGTTGCTCCGACGCGGTCGGCTCATGTCGGCCCGGGCTCCAGCTCGCCGAGCATGCTGGGCGAGGGGAGCGAGATCCGTTGCCGCAGCAGGGTGCTGGACGTGTGGGTGGTGTAGCTGAAGTAGCGGATCCGCGCCCCGACGGCGGACAGCTTGCGCTCCAACGCGTCGGCGCGTGCCGTGCCGCGCCAGTCGCTGCCCTTGAACAGCACGTCGAACCGGAGGTGTTCCCACATGCGGAACTTGTCCTCGTGCTGGTCGGCGATGGCCTCGGCGACGCACCGGATGTTGCGCACGATCTCCAACCGCTCCTCGAAGGGGATGACCGGCTTGCGGCCCTTCACCTTCAGCAGGACGTCGTCGGTCACCACACCCGCCACCAGGTGGTCGCATTCCCCGCTGGCCCGCCGCAGGATGTTGAGGTGTCCTATGTGGAACATGTCGAAGGCGCCGGGCGCGTACCCGATGGTGGGCATCGTCACCGCACCCGTTCCGCGGCAGCGCCGTCGAGGCGCGCCATGTCGCCGAACCACTTCGGCAGCGCCGCGGCGAGGAAGACGGTGTTGAGCAGGAAGAGCGCGCCGTAGACCGCGGCGAAGGCCACCGGGGATCCCAGCAGCAGGAAAGCCAGGCACAACACCCCGTAGTCGGTCGGCAGGACCAGCAACGACCGCAGGACCGAAGGCGGCGTACCGGCGGGCGCCGGTGCGCCGGAATGACGGCCGCGGCGCAACTGGTCGTTGAGGATCATCGCGAAGAACATGACGGTCTCGACGGCGGCGTAGCCGAGCGGAACCAGCAGGAAACCGCTGGGGAGGCCGAAGAACCGGAACGCGCAGACGAGCACGGCCAGGTGCAGGGTGGCGATCTTCGCGCTGTCGATCACGTGGTCCAGCCACTCGCCCGCGATGCTGCTGGTGCCCCGCAACCGGGCGAGTTGCCCATCGGCCGAGTCCAGCGCGTACCCGACGACCAGCGCCAGGCCCACCGCGATGCCCAGCGGCCACGACGGCGCGGCGGTGGCGACGGCGGTGATGCCGGCGAAGGTGAACAGCGCGCTGACGGCGGTGACCTGGTTCGGAGTTGCCTTGAGCAGGTAGGCGGCCGCCGCGAGGTAGCCACCCGCTCTGCGGTTGACGAACCGCGAGTAGGCCGGCGCCCCCTTGGCCGACTTCTGCGCGGACGGCAACCGGCGCAACGCCGCCGCGAAGCCGGATTTCGGCATGTCGGTGGTGGTCATCGAAGCCTTTCGTTCCTGCGCAACACGCGCGGAAATCACTGGGTGGGCCAACGGGCGGCGCCGCCGGGAGGGGGAACTTGACAGGCGATCACCATCGTCTGAATACTGAAAAATATCGGTAGTTCTCCTCCCGGGTGGCCAGACCGGTTGATTTGCCTCATCAACCGCGATCTTCCTAGCGGTTTCCGATCACTGCGCTCACGCGGTATTCGCCGCAGGGGCCCGGTGCGTTACCGATGAGCGCCGGACTGCCCGGAGGAATCCCCCTTTTGGCACAGAGAGCGGAATGACGGTCGATGGACGACGCCCACCCGGCACCGACGATCTTCGGTTCGTTGTGGCGGTATCGCTGGATCTCGTTGGGGATCGTGGCAGCAGCGGTGCTGATGAGCCTGTTGGTCCCGCTGGTGGCGGGCGACGGCCGCAGCGCCCACGCGCGCATCGTGCTCAAGGCACCCGACCAGACCGGCGTGCTCGGGATCGAGATGGCCAGCGAGTCGAGCTTCCTCCGATACGTGAAGCAGCGGGCCTTGTTCGTCACCTCCGACGAAGTGCTCGACGACGCGCGTGCCCGGCTCGGCGGCGACGAGACCGTGCTGCAGCTGCGCGCCGCCATCACCGCGGACGCCTCGTCGAGCGGTGAGTCCATCGAGATCAACGTCGACGGGCCGGGATTCGAGCGTTCCGTGCTGATCGCCAACGCCGTCATCGCCGCCTACCAGGACCGGTCCAGGGCAGAGGTGGTCGCCACCACGGACAAGGCGTTGGAGACGCTGAACGCGCAACGCGCGGCGATCGTGGCCGATGCCGGCACGGTCCCGCCGGGCAGCCCCGTCGGCTCGGCCGCCGGCCCGACGCTCAGCGATCTGGACAAGCAGATCACCCGGATCCGGGTGGTGGCGGCCCAGTTCGCCGACGGGGTGTCGTTCGTGGATGTCGCGTCGCCGGACGGCACGAGCCCTTGGCGCGGGGTCCTGCGCGATTTCGCCATCGGCACGGCTGTCGGCCTGATGCTCGCGGCCGCGCTGGCCTGGTTCCGCGCCGATCGCGATCACCGGGTGCGAGATGCCGACGAGCTCACCCGCGTCGTCGACGAACCGGTGCTCGGCGAGATCGAGACGCTGCCCGCCCAGGCCATCCTGGCGCTGCGCAGACCGGGCGTCCCGCCGCTGCGCTCCTACCAGCTGGTGGCCTCAGGTCTGCGGTCGACGGTGGGCAGGGGAGTCGTACTCGTCACTGGCCCGTCCGGAGGCGAGGGAGCGACGACGACCACGCTGCAGATCGCCGGCGCCGCCGCCCGGGACGGCCTGCAGGTGCTGGTGGTCGACGCCGCGTTCCGCTCCCGCGACCTGTCGCAGATGCTGGGGCTGGCCGACTGGCCCGGGCTGACGTCGATCGCCACCGGCACCGCGTCGCTGGCCCAGTCGGCGCACCCGGTGCACCTGGGCAACGGGGTCGGGTTCAGCGTGGTGCCCGCGGGGCACGGACAGCCCTACTCCAGGGAGCAGCTGCGTTCCGGACTGCTGCAGCAGGTGATCGCGGAGATGCGGTCGCGCTACGACCTGGTGCTGGTGGACCTGCCCCCGCTGATCTCCCAGCCGGAGACGACGTCGCTGATCAGCGCGTCCGACGGGGTCGTGGTGACGGTGCGGCGAGACGGTGATCTCGGTTCGCTGCGCAGGTTGCGCGAGCAGCTGCAGCTGTTCGGCGGGACGATCACCGGGTACGTGCTGACGTTCGCCGGGGCGGCCCCGGCCTGGCGCGCCGGCGAATCTCCCGCCCCGCAACCATCCCGATGACCACGACCGGCGCGCGAGCGCCGAAACGGCGCCTCGTCGCGAAGGTCGCCGCCCCGGTGTTGTCGCAGGGAATCACCGCGGGCACGAGCCTGGTGCTCCAAGTGCTGGCCGCCCGCACGCTGGGGCTCGCCGAGTTCGGATCCTTCGTGCTGCTGCTGGCGTTGCTGGTGACGGCGATCGCGCTGTACACGGGCTGGGTGGGTGACTCGCTAGCGGTCCTCGACCGCCACGAACCCCGCACCCGGGCCGGCATCGTCACCAGCGCGCTCGCGGGCTGGGTGCTGTGCTTCGCCGCCGCAGTCGGCACGGCCCTGCTGCTGCGCGACGGCGAGCCGGCTACCGCACTGGCCTTCGGGACGATGGTAGTGCTGCGACTGGCCGCGGAAGCGGTGCGGCGGTTGCTCATGGCCAGATTGCAGTTCTGGCACCTCGTGGGGAACGACATCGTGCACGTCACCGGGACGCTGCTCGCGCTCGCACCAGCCGCGATGGCCGGAGTCTCGCTGCCGGCGCTGTTCCTGTCGATGGCCGTCGGTGCGGCGGCAGCGGTGTTCGTGGGCGTTGTGCAGCTGCCCGCAGCGGAATTGCGGCAGCTGCGGGCCGGAACCGCCGGTCTGCCCGCGGTGATGTCGTTCGCGGCCTGGAGATCCTTGCAGGCCGCGTTGCGTCCGGCCGCGCTCCTCGGTTCACGCGCCCTGGTCGCGCTGCTGGTGTCCACGGCCGCGGTGGGAATGCTCGAAGCCGGTCGCCTCGTCGTCGCACCGCTGCAGGTCGTGATCAACGGTGCGGGCAGTTTCCTGCTGTCGAACTTCGTCGCCAAGATGAGGCGGGACGCCGTCGCCGCACAGCGGCTCGTCCACCGCGCGACGTGGCTGCTGATCACCGGCACCGGAGTCGGCGGCGTCGCGCTGACGTTGCTCGCCAACCCCCTGGGCATCTTGCTGACCGGTCAGGCCGTGGACCCCCTGCTGGTGCTCGGGTGGGTCGCGTACTTGATGATCTGGGCAGCGGGACTGCCCCATGTCACCGAGCTGGTCGCCCGGCAAATGTCGCGCCACGTCTTCCTCGTCCGGCTTGCGGATTCGGCGCTGGGCCTCGTGCTGGTCGCGATCGCAACGGTCCGGTCGGGCTCGGTGATCGCCGTCCCGTGGCTCATGGCATGCGCAGGAATCTACTCGGCATGGCACGTGCGACGCCTGGCGATCCGCTCACGACGCGAGGCACGAACCGCCTGACCGGACTGGAGCGCGGGACGACCCGGGGCCGGGGGCAAGAGTTCGAAGCCGGTGCGCGTGGAAGGAGAAGTGACCGGATGAAGGCGGCGTTCAGCGCCGTACCTGCTGTGGCGCTGAACGCCGCACGGGAGAGGTCAGAGGTCGAGCACCAGCACGCGGCCCCGTGACCGGGACACGCACGGCAGCATGATCTCGCCGCTTTCCCGCTCCTCGTCGGTCAGCACGTCGTCGCGATGGTCCGGCTCGCCCGAGACCACCCCGACGGCGCAGGTGCCGCAGATCCCCGCCCGGCACGAGTTGTCGAGTTCGACGCCCGAGGCCTCGAGAACGTCGAGCAACGGCTCGTGCTCGGGGACCGCCAGCCGTAGGCCACTGCGCTTGAGCACCACCTCGAACGACCCGGAATCCGCGTCGAGCGGAGGAACCTCCGCCGAGAAGCGCTCCCGGTGCAGCGACCCCGCGGGCCACGCCCCGCAGGCCCGTTCCACAGCTGACAGCATGGGCCCGGGGCCGCAGCAGTAGACCACCGTTCCGTCCGCAGGCACCGCCAGGTGGCGGTCGAGATCGGGAAGGCCGAACTCGTCCTGCGGCACGATGATCAGCTGGCCTCCCGGAAGGGCGGTCAGCTCGTCGAGGAACGCCATCGAGGATCGCGTCCGCCCGCCGTAGAGCAAGGTCCACGGCCGGCCGAGCGCGGCCACCTCCGTCGCCATGGCGAGGATCGGGGTGATCCCGATTCCGCCGGCGACGAAGAAGTACCTCTCGGCGTCGGCGAGCGGGAACCGGTTGCGCGGCCCGCGGACCCGGAGCCGGTCGCCCTCGCGGACGTGGCCGTGGACCCGGGCGGATCCACCGCGCCCGCGTGGTTCCCGGAGGACGGCGATCCGCCACCGGTCGGCGGTCCGCGGATCGCCGCACAGCGAATACTGCCGGATCAGCCCCGGGCCGAGATCCACCTCGATGTGCGCTCCCGGCTCCCAGGCCGGAAGGTGCTGCCCGTCGGGGTCGCGCAGGGTCAGCGCGACCACGTCATCGGCGCGGCTGTCCGTGGCCTCGACCACGACGGTGCGCCAGACGTCGATTTCCTGAGCGATCATCTCCGGCGGCCGATCAGGTGTCGCGGCCGGCCGCGACGGACTCGGGGCTGAACGTGCGCCAGGCGATGTCGCGCATGCCGCGCATGGCCCGCAGGATCTCATCGCGGTCCTCGTCGGTGTGCACGTAGGTCGCCATCATCTGCAGGCCCAGGCCGACGTGGAACTTCTCGTCCTTCTCGATCTGCTTGTAGATCCGGGTGACCTCGTCGAGGCCGTGCCGTTCCGCGCCGCGGAAGGTCGGTTCGAAGCTTCCCGACGCCGACGTCTCCGACAGGTTCCACGCCGCGACCGCGGACAGCGGGTGGCGGTCGAGGCATTCCCAGAGGAACCGGCTCCACGGCTCGGCTTCGGCGGGAACGGTCGTGGGCACCTCGCCGCCGAGGGACTCGATCGCCTTGCCGACCATGTCGTAGTGCTCGGCCTCCTGGAAGGACTGCTTGGCCAGCAACGTGATGTGCCGCCGCTCGAACTGCATCCCGTAACGCCGGATCTCCTCGTTGAGGAGATGGACGTAGTCGATCTCGCGCCAGCAGCGGGGGATCAGCCACGAGGCCAGCCGGGCCGGGTCCGGGTCCTCGTCGTAGCTGGCGAAGAAGGCTTCGGTCGCCTGGGCCGTGGCCACCTGGACCGAGTCGAGCAACTCGTCGAGTTCGGCCCTGATCGGATCCGCAGGTTCACAGGAAGAACGTAGCGCGGATGCCCCGTCCTTTAGGGCGGGGAGGAAGCGCGTCAACTCCTGCTCGGGGTGACCCATTAGACGATGGTTCGGATTGCCGTTCGATGTACTGGCGCACCACGGAGATCGGCGCACCTCCAACCGATCCCGCAAAGTACGCCCCCGACCAGAGGCGAGCACCTTGCCGGTATGCGAACCGTGGGGTCTTCGAACTCCTTGTGCAGCAGCCGAGACGAGACGCCCCTTGAGGCTGTTGACCAGACCAACACTCTATGGTGATCTTCGTGGGAGCGGGTGGCGAGGTGGCGGGTTCAGGGCACGCAAGGTACACCTATCGTCTCCGTCTTTCCCGCACTGCGTTGCGATCTCTGCTTGGTGAGTGGGATCGGTGCCGGTGGGTGTGGAACCAGTGCGTGGCCACCTCCCGGCAGGCGCACCGTGACGGCGAGAAGTGCGGGCCCGCGCACCTGGACAAGCTCCTGACGGGGTGGCGTGGCGAACACGAGTGGCTTCGTGCGGGTGCGTCGGTGCCGCAGCAGCAGATCATCCGGGACTTCGCGAAATCCCGGGCCAAAGCGCTCAAGGACATCGAGGCACGGTTGCCGGTGCGGCGACGCGCCGGGATGCCCCACTTCAAGAAGAAGAGCGTGGCGCGGCCGAGCTTGAACTACACGCTGCGCGGATTCCGGTTCAAGGACGGTCGTTTGCGCCTCGCGGGCGGGATCGTGGCCACCGTGGTGTGGTCTCGTGAACTTCCCGCTGACCCGTCGTCGGCGCGGGTGTACCAAGACGCTCTGGGGCACTGGTATGTGTCGTTCGTGGTCGCTACCGAGGTGCAGCCGCTGCCCGGAACGGGCAAGGTGATCGGGATTGATTGGGGTGTGGCAGAGTCCGCTACCACCACCAGCGATGACCATGACCTACCCCACGCCGAGCACGGCAAGAAAGCAGCTGCGAAGCTGGCGCGTTATCAGCGGATGATGGCCCGACGCAGGCCACCCAAGGGAAAACGGTCGTCCAAGGGCTACCGCCAGGCTCGCAAGCAGGCCGCGAAGGCCCACGCCAAGATAGCCCGGCAACGCCAGGACACGGCCCGCGTCTGGGCCAAGCGGGTCGTGACCGATCACGATGCGATCGCGGTCGAGGACTTCCGGCCGAAGTTCCTGGCCAGGACCACGATGGCTCGCAAGGCCGCCGATGCCGCGATCTCGGTGACGAAGAACGAACTTGTGATGATGGGGCGCAAGCACGGCCGAACGGTTGTGCTGGTGGACCCGAAGAACACGACGAAGGACTGCGCGGTGTGCGGGGCGAGAGCCAAGCACGCACTCCCGTTGTCAGAACGTACCTATGCCTGTACTGCGTGCGGAACGGTCTCCCCGAGAGACAAGAACTCCGCGCACGTGATGCTGGTCCGGGCTGGGCTGTACCCGGCTGGCGCTGAGAGCAGAAGACCTGACCAGGCGAAGCCTGGTCAGGCAGCTTGAGCCAGGAATCCCCTGCATGCCCTGAAGGGAACGGGACCAAGAATCCCCTTTCCTTCAGGGAGGGGAGCAGTCAAGTGCGTAGAAGGCCTGCTTCCAGGTCTCGGGACGGCCCACCGCGTCGATCACGACGTCGGCGCCGAACCCGCCGGTCAGTTCCGCGATCGCTTCGACCGGGTCGATGCCGGAGGCGTTGATCACGTGCGTGGCGCCCAGTTCGCGGGCCCAGTCGAGCTTCCTCTCGTCCCGGTCGACCGCGATGATCGTGCCCGCGCCGGCCAAGCGGGCGCCGGCGATGGCGGCGTCGCCGACACCGCCGCAGCCGATGACCGCGACCGAATCGCCACGGCCGACCATGCCGGTGTTGACCGCCGCGCCCAGTCCGGCCATGACCCCGCAGCCGAGCAGCCCTGCGACGGCCGGATCGGCGGCGGGATCGACCTTGGTGCATTGCCCGGCGTGCACGAGCGTCTTGTCGGCGAACGCGCCGATCCCGAGCGCCGGGGTGAGCTCGGTGCCGTCGGTCAGCGTCATCGGCTGTTCGGCGTTGCAGGTGTCGAAGCAGTACTGCGGTCGCCCGCGTTTGCAGGCGCGGCACTGGCCGCAGACCGCCCGCCAGTTCAGGATCACGAAGTCACCCGGCTGCACGGATTCGACACCTTCACCGACCATCTCGACGGTGCCCGCGGCCTCGTGCCCGAGCAGGAAGGGGAACTCGTCGTTGATCCCGCCCTCGCGGTAGGTCAGGTCCGTGTGGCACACGCCGCACGCCGCGATGTCGACCACGACCTCGCCGGGACCGGGATCGGGGATCACGATGTCGGTCAGCTCGACCGGGGCCTGCTTCGAACGGGCGATCACCCCGCGCACCTGCTGTGGCATGTGGGCTTGCTTCCTTGTCTGTCGGCGGAAAAGCATGCGCTTCGGCGCATACCGTTCGCGACCCTAACCGCGCCGCGCCGCTGGACGACCTGGTCGAAAGGCGGGCAAAACCTCGACTTCCGGCTAGCCGACCCGCAGCCTAGACTCGCTGGAATGGTCGATCCGAAGTCCCCGCGCCCGGACCGGCTGCGCGGTTTGCGAGAGGTCGTCGACGGCCCGCTGCACGGGATCGCCGGCCGGTTCTCCCGTTTCCTGTCCGCCCGGTGGCCGCACAGCGCCCTCGTCATCTTCACCCGGGAATGCACGGGCCGTCCACGCAAGGTCGCGGGGGACGCCGAGATGATCAACCGCGTCACCATCGACGAACTCGACCAGCTCAAAGCCCGGGTCGACCCCGGCGCCCCTGTCGCCGCGAACGCCATGATCGGCGGCGTGACACGCGCGGTGTGGGTGGTGCTGGATCCGGTCGGCACGCTGCTCGTGCTGGTGCCCCGCACGCCACGGAAGCGATTGCCGGAAGCCGAGGAGCTGGTGGGGTTCTTCGGCATCGTCGCGACCTCGATCAGGCAGCAGGTAGCTCAGGCCAGCCCGGACTACCTCGCCGAATCACGGGCCGCCTCGAGCGAGCGGGCGCGCACGATCACGGAGATGGTCGCCGCGCACGAAAGCGCGTTGCTGTCCATTCTGAACACCCTGCGCTCCTCCGGGCTCGATGACCGGCGTGCCCGGCTCACCGCGACCGAGACGGCCTCGGCGGCGCTGGTCGTCTTGCGGTCCGCGCAGGAATCGGATCTGTCGTTGTCGGAAGAACCCGCATCGGCCGCGTTCAGCAAGCTGCGCAAGAACATCCGGCAGCTGCTGAAGCACCACGAGGTGTGCCTGGAGTTCATCGCGCCCGGCAAGACTGCGCGATCGTTGCCGGGGGAAGTCGCCTATGCGGCGCGCGCGATGACGAGGACGATCGTGTTGGCCTTCGCCGCGCAGCCCAGGTTGGCCCGGCTGCGCATCGCGTGGAGTTGCGACGGTGGCTCGCTGCTGATCGACGTGCGTGATCAGGAAGCCGGAGAGCTGGGCGTGAGCACGTTGTCGCGAGAGCTGGAAGGCCGGGCGCGGACGCTGGGCGCCGCTGTCGACTTGGACGCCGTCCCGGGCTGGGGCAGCCGGGTCAGCATCGCTGTCCCGCTCGACTCGCCCGCCACGCGCTCCGGTGAGCCGCGACTGGCCAGCCTCAACGCCAGGGAGCACGAAGTCCTGCGCCTGCTCGCCGAGGGCAAGCGCAACAAAGCCATCGCCGACGAGCTCGGCGTCGCGGAAAGCACCGTCAAATTCCACGTCACCGGTGTGCTCCGCAAACTCGACGTCGGCTCGCGGGGCGAGGCGGCCGCGCTGGCCCGCAACGCCGAACTCACCCCGCCGGCACCGGCGCGGTGACCGAGATTCCGCGTGGCCTCCGCCTCGATCACACTGCGCCGAATCGCAATGGTGGATGTCTCTTGTGGACGGAGCTGGGTCGCCCTACGATGCCGCGGGTTCGGTCCCCCCGAACACCTCGCGGTTGCGGGCGATCTCGACCTGGTGTTCCTGAACCCAGCGCACCACGTGCGCGACCGTGTCGCTGAGCGATCGCCCCAGCGGGGTCAGCGCGTACTCGACGCGAGGCGGTACCTCGGCGTAGGCCGTTCGCGTGATCAGACCGTCGCGGGTCAGCGCACGGAGCGTCTGGCTCAGCATCCGCTGCGACACCCCGGCGATCCGCTCGTGCAAGGCGGTGAAGCGCAGCGGTCCGTCCGCGAGCGTCGTGACGACCAGGACGGTCCACTTGTCCCCGACGCGGGCGAGCACGTCGCGCACGAGCTCGATCGTCGCCGTGCACTCCGGGCTGACCCCGGCGGCCGCCAGCTGGGAACGCAGTGCGGAATCCAAGAGCCTGTTCCCCCCGAGTGCGTAGCTGACTTGAAAGTGCGTAAGCGCGAGACCTTGATCGCAGCGGCCGCGCCCCGTTACATACAGATCGTAACCAACGGGCGCTGCGCCCCGAACCGCTGCAAAACCACGTGAGGGAAAACATGGCCACCATGGGAGCCACTGCGCCGGAATCGGCCGCCGATGAGCACGTCGGCAGCTCGGTCCCGGGGGTGCGGCACGAGACCTTCACGGTCGGATTCCACCTGGCCGCGCCCCCGAGCGCGGTATTCGAGGCGTTCGCCGACACTCCGGTCCGGCACCGCTGGTTCAAGCTGCCGGGCCGTCACGTGTCGTACCACCACGACTTCGCGGTGAACGGCGGAGAAACGGCGTCCAGCGTCTTCACCGTCCCAGGCGCACACCCGGAACGGCTCGCGTACGAATCCCGGTACCTCGACATCACGCCGGACTCGCGGATCGTCTACGCGTACACGTCTCGCGTGGACGACGTCCCGCGATGGACCTCGCTGGTGACCGTCGAACTGCACCCGGAAGCCAACGGCACCCGCCTGCGGTGGACCGAGCAGGCAGCCTTCCTGACCCCTTCCGCGGAGCCGGACCACGACTTCCCCCACCTGCGCGGCGCCACCCGCCTGCGGTTGACCGGACTTGAGGTGGCCTTGACGACCGCGGGCCGCGAAGACGCCCGTCCGCAAGCGAACGGCTGAACCGTCGGACGCACCCACCGCCAAAGGATTGATCGACGTCAATGTCAAGCTCGCATGCTCGCCGCGCGGTCTTCACGCAGGCAGAACTCGAATACCTGACCGGACAGCACCTCGGTCGCCTGGCCACGGCCTCTCCGTCCGGCCAAGTCCAGAACAACCCAGTGGGTTTCTTCGTGGATGCCACCTCGGGCACGATCACCATCGGCGGGCACGCACTGGGAGCGTCCAAGAAGTTCAGGAACGTCCAGCAGGGCAGCACCGTGTCGTTCGTCGTCGACGACCTGGCCTCGGTGGACCCATGGGTGGTGCGCGGCATCGAGATCCGAGGCTCGGCCGTGGCCCTGACCGACCACGAGCCGCCGGTGCCGTACTTCTCGCGGGAGATCATCAGGATCACTCCCGCCAAGATCATCTCCTGGGGGATCGACGGGCCACGGTCGAGCCGCGAGGTGTGAAGGCTTGATCCGCAAAGCCGGCAGGCGCATCCAGGCCGGTCGCTGACGGCGATTCTGAAACGCGGGCGTCGGCGGGTGCGGGCTCGAACCGGTGGGGACCGCAGATCAGGCGGCGGCATCCAGCAGGCGGTCGACCACCTGCCGCGCCATGGTCACGCTGTCTTCGTCGCCGAGGCGCAGGGCCAGGTTGACGGCATTCAGCACGGCACTGACCTGGAAGGCGGCCGTCTCGGGATCGACATCGGCGATCTCGCCGGCGGCCAAGGCTCGCCGGAACTGCGTCGCGAGAATCGTGACCCAGGCACGCTGTTGCCGCAGCAGCGCATCCCGGACCTGCCCGGGCCGGCTGTCGAATATCGGCAGGTTCGCGCCCCAGAAGCAACCGCCGGGAAACAGCGGCTGCGCGGCGTAGTCGATCCATCCGTCGACGAGGGCGTGGATGCGCGCGACGCCCGCAGGGGAGGCCTGGGCGGGCCGGACGACCGCGTCGACGAATGCCTCCTGCGCCGCCTCCACGGTCGCGAGCTGCAGTCTCTCCTTGGTTCGGAACAGGGTCTGGATGCCGGCCTTGCTGATGCCGAGATCCTCGGCCAGACGTCCGAAGCTGAGTCCCTCGAGTCCGTCCAGCGAGGCGATGTCGACCGCGCGGCGGGTCACGGCACGCCGCGACCGCGCGCCGCGCAGCAACCGCTGATCGGTGCTTTCGTCGGCCGACTTGTGCCCAGAGGTGACCATACAGTCGATCGTATGCCGCTGGTCCGGTGCGCGAAAGGGTTGCAATCTAAATACGGTCGACCGTATTCTTTGATCGGTCGGCACCGCATTGGTGGAGATCGGCGCGCGTTGCCGAGCCCGGTGCCGACGAGAAGGGGATGCCTGATGGATGGCGTAGCAGCCAAGCGGACCGTGACCGCGGACAAGACGACGACGCTGCGGTCGGGCCGGGATCATTCGACGGCGATCGTGTGGATCCTGTGCTCGGCCGCGTTCATGGCGATGCTCGACGTGTTCGTCGTGAACGTCGCGTTCACGAAGATCGGTGAGTCCTATCCTGGTTCCTCGCTGGCGGATGTGAGTTGGGTCCTCAATGGATATGCGATCGTCTATGCGGCACTGCTGATTCCGGCGGGGCGCTTCTCGGACCGGTACGGGCGCAAGGCCGGATTCCTGGTCGGCCTCGGCATTTTCACGCTGGCGAGCCTGGCCTGCGCGGTGGCTCCGTCGCTGTGGGCGCTGGTGGCGTTCCGGGTCCTGCAGGCCATCGGCGCCGCTGCCCTGACCCCGGCCAGCCTGGGGTTGCTCGTCACCGTGCTGCCGCCGGCGCGGGTTCCTGGCGCGGTGAAGATCTGGGCGACAACGAGTTCCTTCGCGGCGGCCTTCGGTCCGGTGGTCGGCGGGGCACTGGTCGAGGCTTCCTGGCGCTGGGTGTTCTTGATCAATCTGCCGGTGGGCGTGGTGACCGGGGTCGCGGCCATGCGCCTGGTGCCGAATCTGCGTCAGCGGATAGCGGCCCGGGTGCCCGACCTGCTCGGGGTGGCGCTGCTGATCGTGGCGATCGGGGCGCTGTCGCTGGGCCTGGTGCAGAGCAGCGAATGGTCGTGGGCGAGCGCCGCGACATTCGGCGTAATGGCCGTCGCGGTGGTCGGCGTGGTCCTGTTCGTGGCGCGGATGATGCGGAATCCGGATCCGGTGGTGTCGCCCGCCCTGTTCCGGGTGCCGACGTTCGTGTGGGCCAACGCCACCGTGTTGGCGTTCTGCGCCGCGTTCGGGGCGTGGTTCCTCAGCATCGCCATGTGGCTGGAGAACGTGGCCCGCTTCAGCACCATCGAAACCGGGCTCGCCATCGTCCCGGGACCGATCATGGTGCCGATCTTCGCCGCCATCAGCCAGCGACTGATCAAGCGGATGCCGGTGGGTGTCGTTGTGGCCCTGGGGAATCTGCTGTTCGCCGGCGGCGTGGTGCTCGTGCTGACCACCGCTTCCACGCCCGTGCAGTACGCCGCCGAGGTGCTGCCGGGCTGGGTGATCTCCGGCGTCGGCATCGGCCTCGCCCTGCCCAGCATGATCGCCTCCGCCGTCGTCGATCTGCCGCCGGACCAGTCCGCCACCGGCAGTGCCGTGGTGAACACCGCCCGCCAGCTCGGCTATGTGCTGGGCGTCGCCGTTCTGATCGCCATCCTCGGATCGCTCGATGCCGCCGCCGACCGGATGCTGACCGCGTTCCAGCACGGCTGGTTGTTCATCGCCATCGTTGCCGCCGGCAGCGCGGCAACGGCATTCGGCATCACGCCCCGCTCTCGTCAGTCGTAATCGCAACCGAAGCAGGTGAACATGCTGATGCCGGCGATGACCGAACGCTCCGATCCGCTCTGCTTGTCCGAGGTAACCGCCGCGGCATTGCTGTTCGATGCTCCGTGGAGACGATTCGGCGTGGTCGGCGACAGCTTGTCGGCCGGCATCGGCGACCCCACGCCCGGGTACGCGAACAAGGGCTGGGCCGATCGGGTCGCGGACGTGTTGCAGCGGGTGTGCCCGGATGTGCAGTACCTCAACACCTCGGAGGTCGGGGCGACCACGGCCCGGACCGTGGCCCACCAACTCGACCGCGTGGTCGAGTTCGGCCCGGACCTCCTGCACCTGCCGTGCGGCCCGAACGATGTTCTGCGGCGCAATCCCGATTTCGACGAGATCGAAAGGACGATGCGGCGCATGTACGACATCGCGGCCCGCACCCGCGCCCTGCTGACGACATTCACGCTGGGGAGGGCGTATGTCGTGCCGGCATTTCCGGACTGGCACGAACGAATCCGGGCCATGAACGACATCACGCGCCGCCTCGCTGCCGAATACGAGGCCGTCGTCGTCGACATGTGGAACCACCCGGTCAACGACAGGGACGACCTTCTCAGCGAGGATGGGATCCACTTCTCGACATCGGGCCAAGCGGTGATGGCGACCGAGGTCGTCCAGCAGTTGGCGTACACGCTCTCGAACCGGACGAGCGAATAGCGCGGGTACCCGGGTCCTGCATGCTGGCAGCTGGCCGTCATGTCGCCGTGGGGCGGGAAGGGCTGGCCGGCATCACCCGGTGACTCGGCCGCCGGCGATGTCGATGGTGATGCCGGTCAGCCACGAGGCGGAGTCGGAGGCGAGGAACAGGGCGCTGCCTGCGACGTCGTCGGTGGTTCCCATCCGGCGCAGCGGATGCGTGGCCGCGACCTCGTCCTGCACCTCGGCGGGCATGTGGGCCGCTGTCCTATCGGTGCGGATCGCGGAGGGGGCCAGGCAGTTGATGCGGACTCCGCGCGGTCCGATCTCGGTGGCCACATGGCGGGTGAGCATTACCAGGCCGGCGTTCGCGACGCCGTAGGCGAGGTTGGCCTGGCTGGGCCGGCGCCCGGCGGCCGAGGACATGGTGATGATGCAGCCCTGCTCGCGCTCCAGCATTCCCGGCAGGAACGCCTGAACGGTCAGGAACGTCGAGGTGAGGTCGGCGTCGATGACCTGGCGCCAGCGCTGCTCGCTGAGTTCGGTTGTCGGCACGGGAAAACCCTGTCCGCCGGCGAAGGCGGCGAGTACGTCGACCGGGCCGAGCCGGGTTTCGGTCTGCCGACGCAGGTGCTCCAGCGCGGCCGCGTCGGTGACATCGGCGGTTTCGCTGATGGCGATGCCGCCGCTTTCGGTGATGCGGGCGGCGACGTCGGCCAACGCGTCCTCGTCGCGGCCCACGACGCAGACCTGGGCTCCCTGGGCGGCGAAAGCATGGGCGGTCTGCGCTCCGATACCTCGTGACCCGCCGGTGATCAGGACGGTTTTGCCTTTCAGTTCCGGGTAGGTGGCCATGTCGGAGGCTCCTGGGGTTTGGGGTAGGTGGGCTGGTAGCGGTGGGTCATTGGTGGTGGGATCGGCGGGTGCGCGGCAGCAGAACGGCGGCGAGCACCAACCAGATGAGGCCGCCGAAGCGGACGACCGGCAGCAGGTACGCGAAACCGTCGAGCAGCAGGGCGAGGGTGGAGAGCATGCCGGCGACGGCGAGCACCAGTCCTGCCCAGCTCACCGCGCGCGGCAGCAGCCCGGTGAGCAGTCCTGGCACCGACACGCCGGCGATGAGCAAGGCGAACATCACCGAGTAGGCGGGTCCGCCGGCGAGGAACGACAGGTCGGCCAAGGCGCGGGCCAGTGCGGGGCCGGCGTCTGCGGACAGGCGGCCGCTGCTCCATCCGAACATCGCGCTCAGCACCAGGGCGTTGGCCGCCAGCACGCCACCGACGAGGGTGATCGCCGAGCCGGGCGCGGTGATGCCCAGCGCCCGCAGCCGCCGGTAGAGCACTGCGGCGGTCAGCGCCAGCGGCACCCCGGAAGCGAAGAGCAGAAAGGCGCCCAGCTCGATGCTGGCGCCGTGGTCCTGGACGTAGGCGAGGACTTCCAAGCCCGGCGCGTCGGGATGCGGGGTGGACCGGTTGACGACGACGTAGCCGATGGTCAGCACGGCGAAGGCCAGTACCGGGGCCAGCAGCGGCGGGCCGGCCTGGGGGCGGCGCGCAGAGCGGTCGAGGCGCGGCGAGGCGGGTGTGGTTGTCATGACGTCTCCTCCGGTGAGTTCATCTACGAACAATAATGATTACAACTCTGAACGATTGTCAAGGTGGTATCATTCGTGCATGGCTACGAATGGTGTCGATGGGAGTCCGCAGCCCCAAGAAGGGGGAGCTGCTTTCTTGCTGGCGCAGCTGGGGGCGCACGCGGCGGAGCTGTTCGCGCAGCGGATCGAACGGCTCGACCTGACGCCCGCGCAGGCCGGTCTTCTGCGCCTGCTGGACAGGGCGCCCGGCCGAAGTCAGCGCCAGCTCGCCGAGATCCTGGGAATGCCGCCGAGTCGTTTCGTGCCGTTCGCGGACGGTCTTGAGGCGCGCGGACTCCTCGAACGCCGCAAGAACCCCGGCGACCGGCGTCTTTACGCGCTATTCCTCACCGACGAGGGCGTGGAGCTGCTGTCCAGGCTCCGTGCGGAAGCCACTGCCCACGAGAAGCAGTTCTGCACGGCGCTCGCTCCGTCCGAACATCAGCAACTGACCGCGTTGCTCCGGCGGTTGGCTCAGCAGCAAGGACTCACCCCGGGCGTCCACCCCGGTTACCGGTCGATGCGGACCAGTGGTGCACCCGCGGCGGGCCGCCCAGCGCCCGACGAGCCGAGCGCCTGACTGCGAGCACGTTTCGCCGGAATCCGGACGAAATGCGCATCCGTCATTGTGCGGCATCTGGGATCCCAGTACGGTATCCCAACATTGCCCCGGAGTCGGACGTAAGGAGTCGCTGTGCGCTGTGACTCGGCATCCCTGCGAGAACTCGATCCCTCTGGCCGGCTCTACAACGAGGACCTCGCGCCCGCGGCCGAGCGGAAGTGGAAGACGTACAACTTCTTCGCCGTGTGGATGTCTTCGGTCCACAACATCGGCACTTACACGTTCGTGGCCGGGATGTTCACGCTCGGGCTCAACGGGTGGGAAGTCCTCGCCTCGATCCTCATCGGCACCGGGATCCTGTTCGTCGGCATGAACTGGGCCGGGAAGATGGGCCAGGAGACCGGCGTCCCGTTCCCGGTCATGGCCCGCATCAGCTTCGGCGTCTGGGGAGCGAACCTCCCCGCGCTCGTCCGGGCCGTCATCGCGATCTGCTGGTACGGCATCCAGACGTACCTAGCGAGCATGGCGGTCGTCGTGCTCCTCCTCCGCATCGCCCCCGATCTGGAGCGCTTCCAGCACCAGTCCTTCCTCGGCCTCTCCTACCTCGGGTGGGCGTGCTTCCTCCTCCTGTGGGCACTCCAGCTCATCGTCATCACACGGGGCATGGAGGCCGTCAGGCGATTCCAGGACTGGGCCGGCCCGATCATCTGGGTCGTCATGCTCGTGATGGCCGTCTGGCTGTTCGCCGCGGCCGGGTGGCACATCCCCATGGACCTCTCGGTGCACCCGCTCGATGGCGGCGAGGCATTGCGCGGCGTCCTCACCGGCGCGTTCCTCCTCGTCGCGACCTACGCGACGATGCTCCTCAACTACTGCGACTTCACGCGCTTCGCGAGGTCCGGCCGCGATGTCGTGCGCGGCAACTTCTGGGGCATCCCCGTGAACTTCGCGGCGTTCGCAGCCATCAGCATCACGATGACGATCAGCACCGTCGTCGTGTTCGGGGACGCCATCACGGACCCAGCGCTCATCATCGCCGAGGTGCCGCACACCGCCGTCCTCATCGTCGGGGCGCTCATGTTCATCGTCGCGACCATCGGCGTGAACGTCGTGCTGAACTTCGTCTCCCCGGCGTTCGACCTCGCGAACGTGTGGCCCAAGCGCATCACGTTCAAGCGCGGCGGCGTGATCAGCGCCGTCCTCGCCCTGCTCGTCATGCCGTGGAACCTCTACTCGAACCCGGTCGTGGTGAACTACTTCCTCGGCGGGCTCGGCGCGTTCCTCGGCCCGCTGTTCGGCATCATGGCGGCCGACTACTTCCTCGTCCGCAAGGGCGTCGTGAACATCCGCGAGCTCTACCGCGCGAACGAGTCCGGGGAGTTCTACTACCGTCGCGGCGTCAACCCCCGCGCACTCGCGGTGTTCATCCCCACCGCGGCCGCGTCCGCCATCCTCGCCCTCGTGCCCGCGTTCACGGCGGTCGCCTCGTTCTCATGGCCGATCGGCGTGGTCACCTCGGCGGTGGCGTACTACTTCGTCGCACGCACGACGGCGGTCGGCGCGCCGTCCGGAATGAGCGAACGAGAAGAACTCGCCGGGGAGCCTTCCGCGGACTGATCCCGGCTCACCGGCTACGACATGGACACGAGGCCGAACGTGGGGACACGGCCGAGGAGCGTGGTCGAATGGGGCCAGAACCGCATGCGCTGCTCATCATGCGCAAACCGACCCGAGGGGAGAAGCCATGGCACGGCCGGCCGAGGAGCCGCAGCGTGACCGACCGCTGCGCGAAGTGATCCGCGATACGCTGCGGATCCGCATCTTCGAAGGCCACTACGCGCCGGGCACGCGGCTCATCGAGCGCGACCTCGCCGCCGAGTTCAACGTCTCCCGGCTCCCGGTGCGCGAAGCGCTGCGGATGCTGATCCAGGAGGGCCTGGTCGCCGAGCGGGCCTCGCGCGGCTCTGTGGTCGCCCGGCTGAGCGACAAGGATGTCGAGGACCTGTTCGACGTCCGGCTTTCGCTCGAGGTGCTGGCCTGCCGGCTCGCTGCCCAGCGGGCCACGCCGGAGGACATCGCGAGGCTCGATGCGCTCCTCGACCGGGCTGCGGACGCCTTGGCTCGCGGCAGCATCAACGAGGCGCATCGGGCCAACAGCGAGTTCCACGACGAGGTCACGCGGATCGCCGACAACGGCTTCCTCCGCGCGGCGCTGGAGCCCCTCCAGGGCCGGATGCACTGGCTCTTCCGTCATGTCACGGACTTGCCCGAGCTCGTGCAAGAGCACCGCGATCTCCTCGCGGCGATCGCGAGCGGCGACCTGGAGCGGGCGGCGGCCCAGTCGGCGCACCACATCGGCAAGTACAGGGAGCAGTACCCGGAAAGCGGCTTGAGCCCGCGCGAGCCGGCCCGAACCGAGGAACCACTATGAGACTTCTGGTCGTCAATCCGAACATCAGCGACGACGTCACCGAGCTGATCCGCGCCGAGGCGGAACGTTCGGCGGCCCCCACGACCGAGCTTCTCGTGCGCACCGCCGCCAGCGGCGTCGAGTACATCGAGACCCGTTTCGAGTCGCTGATCGCGGCGGGCGCCGTCGCGGAGCTCATCGCCGAGCACCGCGACGTGGACGGCGTTGTCGTCGCCGCGTTCGGAGATCCGGGCATGCCCGCGCTCAAGGAGCTCGTGGACGTGCCCGTCATCGGCATCACCGAGGCGGCGCTGTGCGCGGCGGCCCTCCAGGGCCACCGCTTCTCGATCATCGCGATCTCGGACCGCATCACGGCGTGGTACCGGGATTGCGTCGAGCGCTTCGGCTTCGGGAGTCGCCTCGCGTCGATCCGTTCGATCAAGGAGGCGCTGCGCGGGATTGGCACCGTCCAGGCCGATTTCCGTCCCACCCTCGTCGAGCTCGCGCGGCTCGCGGTCGTAGAGGACGGCGCCGACGTCGTGATCCTCGCGGGCGCGCCGCTCGCAGGGCTCGCCCGCGATGTCGCCGCCGATATCCCCGTTCCCGTCGTGGACGGCATCGGGGCGGGGATCCGGCTCGCCGAGGCCATCGTCGAGCTCAACCCCGGGCCGCACCGGGCCGGTTCGTTCGCGGCCCCGCCGCCCAAGCCGCGCTCCGGCCTGAGTCCGGCCCTCGACGCCGCACTCGAGGCCGCCCAGCTCGCGGCACACCCAGCGGCGCCCGCGTCCGCTGGCTCTCAGGCCGTTACCGCGGCCGCTTCGACCGAAGGGAGGGCCCGTTGAAGGCCGATCTCGTGATTGCGCACGGTCTTGTCGTCAACTCGTTCGGCACGCGAGCCGCGCACGTCGTCGTCGACAGCGGGCGCGTGACCGCCGTCCTCGACGCGTTGGAGCCCGTGCCCGCCGCCGAGCGCGTCATCGACGCGGCGGGTCGCGCCGTCATCCCGGGCGGCGTCGACGGACACTGCCACGTGGCCCAGGTGACCGGTCGCTACCGCACGCTCGACGACTTCGCGATCACGTCGACGGCTGCCCTGTGGGGCGGCACGACGACGATCCTCGACTTCGGCATCCCACGTGACGCCGGCGAATCCCCGCTAGAGGCCGCGAAGCACAAGCTCGCCCTCGCCCGCGAGGCCCGCTGCGACGTCGCGCTCCACGGCTCGGTCATCGAATGGGACGAGACCGTTCCGGCCCAGCTCGAGGAGCTTGCGGAGCTCGGCATCCGCTCGGTCAAGATGTACATGACGAACCGCGGCTCGACCATGGCGGACAACGACACCGTCCTCAAGGTCATGCGGGAGATGGTGCGCCTCGACGGCCTGACCTACATCCACGCCGAGCACGACGCCGTGATCGTCGACTGCACCCAGCGGCACGCCGAGGCCGGACGGACCGGGATCGCGCACCTCCACGAGACCCGCCCCGAGCTCGCCGAGGAGGCCTCGGTGCACGAGGTCCTCGCGATGGCCGAGCACACGGGCGCCCCGGTGTACTTCGTCCACCAGTCCACGCCCGGCGCCGTCGACCTGGTCGCGGAAGCCCGGGCGCGCGGGCTCGACATCCACTCCGAGACCTGCCCGCACTACCTCGTGCTCGACGACGGGGTGTACTCCTCGCGCTTCCCCGAGTGGTTCGCGTGCTGCCCGCCGATGCGGGCGCCCGAAACGGTGGCGGCGCTGCGCGAGCGCTTCGCGGACGGCTCGATCCACGCGGTCGCGAGCGACCACTCGTGCTACGACCTCTCGCAGAAGCGCGAGCGGTCTGACGACATCCGGCAGATGCCGCATGGGCTTCCCGGTGTCGAGACCCGCATGCCGGTCGCGTTCACGGCTCTCGCGGAGGCGACGGGGGCGTTCGGCTCGCCGTCGGGAACGGACGACGCCGGGGCCGCGACCCCGCCGCTGCCCGGGCTGCTGGAGCGTTTCGTCGAGCTGTTCTCCTCGGGGCCGGCCCGCATCAACGCGCTTCCCGGCAAGGGCGCCATCACACCGGGCTACGATGCCGATCTCGTCGTCTTCGACCCAGCCGAAGTCCGCGCCGTCGACGGCCCGGCTTTGCACATGGGCACGGACTTCTCGCCCTTCGAGGGTCACGAGCTCCGCGGCTGGCCGCAGATCGTCGTGGCAGGCGGCCGCGTGGTGCTCGACGAACAGGGCTTCCACGACCCCGGGCCGGTCGGCCGCTTCGTAGCGCGCCTCGGCTACCGCGAGGCGGCCGCGCTCGAGTTCCCCGGTGCTCCGCCGGCCGAGGCGCGGGGAGAGTTCGCCACCGCTGTCGGCCCACACGCTTCGCAGGAAGGCGAGTGACCCTGGTCGACACGCAGCACTTGACAGTGATGACCGCGGGTTGCGGCGTGCCGAAGGTGTTGTGCTGCAAGCGAAAGACGCAGAGCCCCGTGCCCGACCCCCGCGAGCTGGAGGTCATCACCCGGGAACGTGATCTGCAGGATTACAGAGGGTCATTACCCCTGGCGCGCAGGTCGTAGCGCTGTGTGATCTTGCTGTTCCCGTGGTACGCAGCGTGCCATGCCTAAGGAGATCGACCGCGGAACATTGCCGCTGACGGCTGCCCAGAGGGGGGTGTGGTTCGCCCAGGAATTCGATCCGGCCAACCCCATTTACCGGGCCGCGGAAGCGGTGGAGATCGACGGCCCGGTGGATGTCGCGCTGCTTGAGGCCGCGTTGCGCCAGGCCGTTGACGAGACGGAAGCGGTGCGGGCCCGATTCGGTGGCGACGGCAGCGGGCGGGTCTGGCAGGCGATCGAACCGTTGCTCGACTGGACGCTGCCGGTGGTGGATCTGCGCGGGGCCGCCGATCCGGCCGCGGCCGCCGACGAGTGGATGTGGGCCGATCTCGGCACGCCGGCGGACCTCCGCCGCTCGCCGCTGTTCTCGTTCGCCTTGCTGCGGACCGGGCAGCAGCGGTTCACCATCTACCTCGGACTGCACCACATCATCTTGGACGGCTACGGCTTCTCGCTGTTCATCCAGCGGGTCGCGGAGCTCTACACGGCGGCCGAGGAGAAGCACCCCGCTCCGCCGTGCCCGTTCGGCTCACTGGCGCAGATCCTGGCCGACGAGGCCGAATACGAGGCATCCGAGCGCTTCACCCGCGATCAGCGGTACTGGGCGGAACAACTGGCCGACTGGCCTGCGGCGCGCCGGTCGCTTCGGCCGTCGTCGATCGTGCCGCACACCTTCCTCCGGGAGACCGGTCATGTCACCCCGGCGGACACCGAGGGCCTGCGGGCGCTGGCGCGGCAGGCGCGCACGGGCCTGCCGTCGGTCGCGATGTCCGCGCTGGCGCTGTACGTGCATCGGTTGGCGGGCGACGACGAGGTCACGCTGGACCTGACCGTGAACGGCCGGTCGGGCAGCGTCGCGCGCGGCGTTCCGTCGATGGTGGCCAACGTGCTGCCGCTGCGCACCCGGATGACGCCGTCGACCACCGTGGCGGAGCTCGTGCGCACCACCGCGAACAGCGCGAAGGCCCTGCTGCGCCACCAGCGCTACTCCTCGACGCACCTGGTGCGCGATCTGGGGATCGGCCAGCACCGCGGGGGATACCTCGGCGACTGGGGCATCAACATCATGACCCACGACGCGCAGCTCCGGTTCGGCCGCCATCCCGCGGTGCTGCGCAACTTGTCGAACGGTCCGGTGACGGGCCTCGGTGTCAACGTCTACGACAGGCCCGCCGATGGATCACTGCGGATCGACTTCAACTCGGATCCGGCCAAGTACGACGCCGCGACCACGGCCGCGCACCACCGCCGTTTCCTCGCGCTGCTGCACGCGCTGGCGACCGCTGATCCGGAGCAGCAGGTGGGCGCGATCGACATGCTGTCCGCGGAAGAGCGCGAACTGGTCCTGAACACGTGGAACGACACCCGGCAGGAGATGCCGGCCACGACGTTGCCGGAACTGTTCGAGGCCCGAGTCCGTGCGGCGCCCGATGCCACCGCGCTGGTCTGCGGCTCGACGATGTTGTCCGCCGCCGAGCTCAACACCCGCGCCAATCGCCTGGCGCACCTGCTGATCGCACGTGGCGCGGGTCCGGAGACGCGCATCGCGCTGGCGTTGCCGCGCACCGCCGATTACATGGTCGCGGTGCTGGCGGTGCTCAAGGCCGGCGCGGCGTGCGTGCCGCTCGATCCGAGCCATCCACCCGCCCGCATCGCGACGCTGCTCTCGGACACCCGGCCGCTCCACGTGCTCACCACCGCGGCGATCAGCGCGACCCTTCCGGCCGAGCATCCGCTGCTGCTGCTCGACGACGTCGGGATCGGCCGGCAGCCCGGCACCGATCCGGTCGGCACCCACCGGCCGGATCACGCGGCGTACGTCAGCTTCACCTCCGGCTCGACCGGCAGGCCGAAGGGAGTGGTCGTCGAGCACCGCCACCTCGCCAACCTCTTCCACGACCACCAACGCGAACTGATCGCCCCGGCAGGGCGACGACTGCGTGCGGCGTTGACCGCGTCGTTCTCGTTCGACACCGCTTGGGAGGGTTTGCTGTTCCTGGCCGCAGGCCAGGAAGTCCACCTCGTCGAGGACGCGGTGCGCCTCGACCCGGCCGCACTCGTGCGCCACTTCTCGCAGCATCGGATCGACTTCGCCGACCTCACCCCGTCCTTCCTCCGCCTCCTGCTGGCCGAAGGCCTGTTGTCCGGACCGGAGAAGTTCCCGTGGCTGCTGATGGTCGGCGGCGAAGCGATCGATCCCGCGCTGTGGTCGACGCTGCGCGACTGCCCCGGTGTCGAGGCTTGGAACTACTACGGGCCGACGGAGTCCACAGTGGATGCCGTGTACTGCCGCATCGAGGGCGACCGACCGGTCATCGGCCGTCCTGGGCACAACGTCCGGGCCTACGTCCTCGACCGCGTGATGCGCCCCCAGCCGCCACTCGTGCCCGGCGAGCTGTACCTGGCTGGTGACCAGGTCGCCCGCGAATACCTGGACCAGGAGGAGCTGACCGCGCAGAGCTTCCTGCCCGATCCTTTCGGGCCGCCCGGCGCGCGCATGTACCGCACCGGCGACGTGGCCCGATGGACGGCGGACGGCATGCTGGAATACCTCGGCCGCACCGACGAGCAGGTCAAGGTCCGAGGCGTCCGCATCGAGCCGCGCGAGATCGAGGCGGTGCTCACCGCGCATCCACGAGCCGCCGAGGCAGTGGTGACGACGACGACGTCCGCCGAGCCCGAGCTGGTCGCTTACGTGGTACCGGGTCCAGGCCCGGTCGACGCGGCGGAACTCCGGTCGTGGACGGCGAAACGACTGCCCACCGCGATGGTGCCCGCATCGTTCGTCCTGCTCGACGAGCTGCCCCTGACGGTGCACGGCAAGCTCGACCACTCCGCCCTGCCCGCCGCCGACATCCGCCCCGGTCGTCCTGCCCGCACCCCCCGCGAGGAGCAGCTGTGCGCCCTGTTCGCCGAGGTGCTCGGCGTCGGGGAGGTCACCATCGACGACGATTTCTTCGAACTGGGCGGGCAATCGCTGCTCGCCGCCGAACTCGTCACCCGCCTCCGCGCCGACCTGGGAACCGAGGTGGCCCTCGGCGTCGTGTACGAGGCTCCGACCGTGGCCGACCTGGTGCGCCTGCTGGATCGCGAAACGTCGTCGAACGCGTTCGAGACGCTGCTTCCGTTGCGTGCCAACGGTTCTCGACCGCCGCTGTTCTGCGTGCACCCGGTGGGTGGGCTGAGCTGGTGCTACGCCGGCCTGCCGCGGCACCTGCCCGAGGACGTTCCGGTCTACGGCCTGCAGTCCGGCGGACTGACCCGGCCTGACGAGCTGCCCTCGTCGTTCCGCGAGATGATCGACGGCTACGTGCGCCAGATCCGCTCGGTGCAGCGGACCGGGCCGTACCACCTGCTGGGCTGGTCGCTCGGCGGCGCATTGGCGCACGCGGTCGCCACCCGCCTGCAGTCCGACGGCGAGCGCGTGGCGTTGCTCGCTCTGCTCGACGCGCGGCCGGTCGACCCGCAGGAACAGCGAGCCGCGCCCAAGCGCGAGGACGTCCTGTCGTTGTTGCTTCAGGCGGCGGGTCTGCCGCCTGACGCCGAGGCGCACCTCGCGTTGGGGGAGGAGCAACTGACGGCGCTCACCACCGTTCTCGTCCACGCCGCCACGCTGCTGCCGACCTACACCGAGTCCGTCTTCGACGGGGATCTGCTGTACTTCCGCGCGACCCGGGCCGACCAAGTCACCGACGGTGGCGCGTGGCGGTCGCGGATCACGGGTGAGGTGATCTCCCACGACATCGATTGCACCCACCACACCATCACGCAGGCCGAACCGATGGCCGTCATCGGCAGGCTGATCGCAGACCGCCTGCAGTGGGAGCCAGCGGCAGCCACCACGTCACCGTAGCGGGCCGCGAGGCTCGTGCGGTGGTCGACGAGGCGCTCTCGCTGCTCCCACTGCTACAGCTGGTTTGCGCGCCTCACGCGTCGACGAAGGTGGTCCCCACGTCGATCAGTTGCTCGACCACGTAGGCCGGATCGAGCAGCACCTCGGGGGTGTGGATGCCGGGCGCCACCGCATCGCCGCGCAGCCCGAGCAATCGTTCGACGCCCAGGGCGAGGCCGAGCGAGGTCAGCGGGCGCTGGCCGCCCGGGTGGACCACGTACCGGTTGATGCTCAGCGGTGCGCCCGTCGGGCCCACCCCTTCGAGATCGATCCGAACTTCGACGGACGGACCCTCGCCACGGCGCGAACCCGCGGATTCACCGACCGCGAAGGCGAATTCGACGTTCGGCGCGCCCGTCGCGAACGCCAGACTGGTCACGTCGAGGATCGGGATGGCCTGGCCGGTGACCGCGGTGCCGTCGAGGCTGCGCAGCTCCACCTGCGCCTCGGCCGCGCCGACCCAGGCGAACACGCCGTCGCGCCGCGCGTAGCCGGCCGAGGTGACCTCCGCCCAGCGCTCCAGATCCGCGAGCCCCGCGGGCCCGGCGTCGAGCGCGGTGGCCTTCGGCGCCCGGCGGACCATGCCCGAGGCGCCGTCCAGGCAGAGCACGCCTTCGATCCATTCGCCCAGGAGGTAGAACGGGCCTCCACCACCGGGGAGTTCGGCGCCTTGAGACTGCTCCCAGTCGACTTCCTTTAGTCCTGTCGCCGTCAGCGGCAGGGTGTTGAGGCCGAAGAAGAACTCGATCTCGGGGAAGCCGACTTCCTGCAGGAAGTCTCGTGAGGACTGATGGGTGAGGCTGTCCGGGATGCGGGAGCCGGTCAGCCTGTGCGTGCGGTCGGCGCCGAAGACCGCACGCAGGCGCTCGTAGGTGGGTCGGCAGTCGTCTTCACGGTAGGGGCGGGTGGCGATGCAACCGTGTGGGGCGAGCATCGGCAGCGCAAAGGCCGTTGCCGGGGAAGGCGCCGTACGCGCGCCGCTCTCCGGTACGGTCACGGCGTAGAGGCCCTGAGTTCCGCCCAGCACCACGACATCCCGAACCGCGGCTGCGGCGTTCACCCCGGGGATGCGCAGCGTGAGTCAGTGCTCGTCCGTGGCCGAAGCCCGGGAACTGCGTAGATCCACCTTGTTCCAGCCGGTGTCCGCTTCCCAGACGGGTGCGCGTGCCGGCGTCGCACCCTGCGACTCGCCAGGTGAATCGGCCGGGGTCCCGGTCAGGGCGTTCCACAGCCGCCGGGTGCCGGTGCTCCCTGTGCTCTCCACCAGGACCGCACCAGGCGCGGCCGCCAGGGACTCGACCTCTCCGACGTGATCGGGTGAAGGGGTGAACTGGCCTCCTCGCCGCCAGTGAGCCCATTCCGTTCGCCAGGGAAGGTCGACGGCTCGGTCGAGGGCTTGTGCCGCCTCAATGTCGTTGCGGCACATGGCGTTGCGGTGCAGGAACGCGATCCACTCCTCGTGCGAATCCGGTGCGACGCCCAGCTTGTCGAGGTAGTGGATATCCGCGGCGAGCGATCCCGCGGGTATTCCGTCGGGAAAGGCAAGCGGAAGTGGCTCCAGCAGGGCGGTTCGATCACAGGCGGCCAAGACGCGCGGGTCGGCGATCACCTGCTCGAAATTCCCCGCTCGGGCCGAATGAGCGGGCAGCGCGCGTTCCGCATACGTGGCGAGCGGTCCTGGCGGCAGTTGGTGCAGCGCTGCCACGATTCGGTCGTTCAGTTCCCGTCCTTCGTCCGCCATGGCGCGACGGATGCGGTGCGCGCATCCCTCGTGGAGGAAGCGGGCCGCATCACCGTCGAGCGACAGCGAACCGAGTTCCGCGGCGATGCCCCGCACTTGCTCGACGTTGAGGTCAACGCCGATGATTTCGCCCAGCGCGCACCATTCCTCAAGACGCAGGGTGCGAAGTTCCGCCTGCGCCAGGGTCCGGAGGGCAGCGCTTTCCGCGGTTCCCGGATCGGGGAGCGGCGGGTTCTCCTCCCGCATCGCCCCGGCACCGTCGAGGGAAATGGACGGGGCGTTCTCCGGCACCGGTGCGACAGCGGAATCCACCTCCGCGATCAGCCGGACGCCGGTGCGGGCGGCGCCGGCGCCGAGTGACCAGACGACGGACCGCATGACGCGGCCAGGTTCGGACGAGGTCCGCACGCTGCCCGCCAGATGCACATTGCTCACTGCGACGATCCGCCTGATCTTGGCACGTCGCAGCGCGTTGGCGTACTGGACGGGGTTGCGCTCGTGCAGGTCGTGCGGGACGTCCAGCAGCTCGACGATCTGGAGGAAGACCTGCTCGGCCGAGAGCCCTGCCGCATCGACCAGGAGGATCTCATCGGACCGGGAATCCAGGGACCGCAACAGGCGGGTCTTCCCTGAACCGGCCGCCCCGGTGAGGAAGACGAACCCGCTCGCCTGGGCCGCACCCTCGACCCATTCCTGCACTCCTTGGCAGGGCGATGTGCCGCCTGATTTCCCCGGTTCGAGGTCCGTCATGCTTCGCCTTTCAAGTATTGCCGTCGGGGTGGCGCCACCACACGGCCCGTGCTTCCCGTCCACACCACCGAGCTCAGGTCGAGGTTCACCGCACCTCCCATTGCACGGGGAGTTCGGCTGGGCCGCGCAGCGCGGTACCGACCTGGCTGGTGATGCGAGCGCGTTCGGTGGCGTTGTCCCGAATTCGCAGGCCGGGGAGGCGGCGTAGCAGGATCGAAAGGGCCGTTCTCAGCTCTGCCAGGGCGAGCCAGGTGCCGGCGCAGGTGTGCGGTCCTTGGCCGAATGCCAGCATGTCCGCCGCTCGTCGGGTGATGTCGTAGCGATGGGGGTTCGGGTAGGCGGCGGGATCGCGCAGAGCCGCGTTGATGGAGAAGATCATCGGGGTGGACGCGGGGATCTCGATTCCCCGCCACGTGGTGCTTTCCGGGCAGATGCGGGGTAGCAGGCCGACCGGAGGTTCCCATCGCAGGCCTTCCCAGATCGCCCACTGCACGTGCTCGTCCGGGGCTGAGCGGACCAGGTCGAGCTGGCCGGGATGGGTCAGGAGGGCGACCAAGGTGTTGGCGAGCGCCAGCATCGTGGTGTCGGCCCCGGCGGGGAAGAGCAGTCGCAGGAATGCCAGCACCTGGTCGTCATCGAGCCGTTCGCCTTCGGCGGTCGCGGTGACCAGCGTGGACATCAGGTCGTCACCGGGGTTGCGGCGGCGGTGTTCGAGGATCGGCGTGAGGTACTCGGTGAACTCCTGCGAAGCCGCCAAGGCGGAGTCGGGATCGAACGGGTAGCAGAACAGGTCGTGAGCCCAGCGCCGGACGATGTCTTCGTCCTCGACCGGGAGCCCGAGCAGTCGGCTGATGACCAGCACCGGGTACCGGGTCGTGAACTCGGCGACCAGGTCCGCCTCGCCGTGGTCTGCGAAGCGGTCGATGAGTTCGTGGGCGAGCGGTTCGAGCACCGGCTCGATGTGCCGGGCGACTTCGCCACGCCGGAACGGCGGTGACGCGATGGCGCGGTTGATCCGGTGCTCACGCCCGGACATGCACTGCAGGGTCTTGCCGAGCACGGGCCCGGTCGTCAGCGGGTAGATCGCCGAGGCGGGGAAGGTGGCCTCATCCCGGAACGCGGCACCGACCAGCTCGTGAGTGAGCAGGAGCACCGCGTGCTTTCCGGCGAACGGCACGATCGCGTACGGCTTCGCCGCGCGCAGCCCGGCGAGGATCTCGTGGAGGTCGGTGGTGTCGTCCACGGCGAAGTCGAAGCCTTCCAGGTCTGCTCCACCGGCGAGTGGCGAGGCGGTCATCGGAACCTCTTTCGCGTGCGACCCGAATATTCGTATCATCAACGCAAATAATTGTGTTCAGCAGATTAGGGGGCTGCATGGTGGTGGGCAAGGACCGATCGGCTTCGCCGCCGACGGAACGAGCGATCGCGGTGGTGGAACTGGTCGTGGAGCGGGGAGCGCCGATGACGGCCGCCGAGGTCGCCGACGAACTCGGCCTGAGCCGGTCCACCGTCGCGGCCGTGCTTTCTGCGCTCGACGAACGTGGCTGGGTGCGCCGGCTGGCGGATCTCAGCTACCAGCCGGGATCGAGGCTCGCCGGACTTGCGGCCACGGCGCGCCACTCGCTGGCGGCGCCTGCCGGGGTCGAAGAGGTGCTCCGCGCGTTGTCCCAGCGCGTGGGGTGTGGAGCGGCGTTGAGCCTGGTGACCAGAACCGAGTTGACGTTCCTGGCCGTCACCGAAGGCAACGGCAGGCTGCCGGCGGGAATCACCACCGGAACCAGTCTGCCGCTACGTGCGCCGGCCGGAGCGGCCGTGGTGGCCTTCGCCGATGAGCAGGGGCAGAGCGCGTGGTTGGCCACCGCGGCTCCCGGACAGCGCCCAGCGCTCGCCCAGGTGCTCGATCAGATTCGGGCCACTGGAACCGGTTTGTGGGGTATCGGGGCGGCCGATCCAGTCGTGCTCGACGTGCTCGCCGACGTGGTGGAGCAGCTTGCCGCTGACGCTGTTCCGCAGCACCTGCGGGGTCGCGTCCTGTCCCTGCTGGCCAGGATCAGCGGGCAGCCCTACGGATTCGCAGACCTGGGTGCCGACGAACCGCTGCCCTTGAGCTACGCGGTGGCTCCCGTCTTCGACAGTGCCGGCCGCGCGACCTGGGAACTTCAGGTCGGACCGCTGCGGGAGGCTGTCGGTCTCGCTGAACGCGAGCATTACGCCGGAGAACTCCGTCATGCGGCCGAGAAACTCAGCATGAGCCAGAAGAACCAGCCCAGCAGGCACTGACCCACGCGGCGGCGAAAGGGCTCATCGCGGCCCGTTGATCTGTTCGCGGGTGAAACTCTCGGTGGACTTCAAACCGATTCGGAACAGCCATTCTTCGAGGCCCGTGTCGGGAAATGCCCGGTTGCCCGCGGAGCCAACGGCAACCCCGCGCACCCCGCCGGCAAGCGCACCGAAAAGAACGTCACGCCCGGTGGTGCCCGGGTCCCGGCTGCCGTTCGCGATTCCAGCTGCCGACTGCGCGGCAGAGCCGGACGCGCCCTTGGCGATGTCGCGCACGCTCTCGTGGAAGACGATCGACTGCCAGGGCTTGGCGGTGCCGAAGGAGTCCCGCCAGTCGTTGTGCCGCCACACCTCTCGCAGCTTGTCGTCGAAGGTGCCATGCATGTTGAACTGGATCGCCGCCGCCCTGACTTCGTTGGACGCGGCCAGCATCCGCCGCAGCTCGTTGACCACGTCCTCGGTCTGCTCCACCTCGCGAAGCGCCACGCCCGCCGAGTCACGTGCCCTGTCGAGTGCCTGCACCGCTCCGTCGTGCTGCTCGTGCAATGCGGTCACCTGTTGGGTGGCGGCGTGGTGCTCCGTTCTGGCCTCCCGGACGGAAGTCTCCGCATCGTCCTGCCAGCGCTGGTTTCCCGATCGCTGGTAGACGGCGAGGAGGCTTTCCGCGCGCCACAGTCGCTGTTCGGCGTTGTCGACGCGGCTCCGCGCTGCTTGCAACGCCGTGTGGGCTTCCGCCCCGCCGATTTCCGCGTCCTGCAGCGCAGATCGTGCGGTGGAGAGCTTCTCGCGGGCGTCGGAGGCACGTTCGTGCGCGGCGCCCAATTCGTCGATGAGGTGGCGGTGTTCGCGCGGGTTTCCCCGCAAGCCAAGCACGCGGGCGTTGGCCCGAGCATCGTCGAGCCTCCAGATCGCCTGTTCTCGGTGTGCATGGGGGCGCGGGGCAGGCGGGTTCGGTTCCGGCGGCGTTGTGGCCTGCCGCCGACCCGGCGAGTTCCACCGCAGCGATTGCACAGCGGCGTCGATCTGACCGCTGAACGGGACGAAAGCAGGCCGCCCGTCCGGCGTGCGCAAGATCTCGCCCGAGCTGTCGACCTTCCTCTTCAGCCCACTGGCGCTCACTCCGCCGAAGACGCCCCCGACGCCGAAGCTGATCGCCGCGTTGGTGAACAGGTGCTCCGGGTTGATGTCTTTGCCCGTGATCCCCGCTGCCGTGCTGCTGGCGGCGATGTCGATGGCGAAGTCGCGGAAACCCTCGACCAGCGCGCGACCATAGCCGAAGCTGAAGCTCTCCCCCCGCCAGCTCGCCGCCGCCAGCCGCTGAACGGCGGCCCGCACCGAGGCGAGCCAACGGGTGAGCGTGGCGAGTATCTGGGCGAGCAGGGCGAGCATGCGGTTCGACTGCGCGATCAGCGTCGCGATGTACGCTTCCGCGGTCGCGATCAGTGCCGGAAAGAATGCCGCCGCGGCGATGTAGGCGATCAGTGTCGCGATCTGAATTGCGATTTCTTGGAGGATCTCCGAAATCTGCTTCTGCTGCTGCGCGTGGTGACCCAGCGCTTGCGCCATTTCTTCGCAGAAGGTGGACAGCGCGTCGATGCGCCCGGTGAGGCCGTCGGTCGCGTTGTGAAAGGCGTCCGCTGCGGGGCCGGTCCAGCCCTGCGAATGGGCAAGCCGGGAATGAAGGTCCGCTTCGTGGCTGCGCAGGGCTGCGGCGAGCGTGCTCCAGGCCTGCGCCTGCGCTCCGAGCACGGCGGGGTCGCCGGTCTTCGCCGCCGCGTCGTAGGCGGCGTCGTAGGTCATGAACCCTCTCCGTTGACCGCGTTCTGCTCGCCTTCCGAACTCATAGACCGAGGCCCAGCCTGGTGGCGGCCTGCTCGGCATGGTTCTCGGCCGACCGGTAGTCCGAGGCCTGCCGGTCCAGCGCGTCCGCGTGCCTCAACAACTCGTCCGCCTGCCCGCGCACCCCGTCGAGGACGGCCTGCACGACCGCCCAGGTCTGCGCTGCGGCCTCGTCGGATTCGGGCAGGTTCCCGTATCCGCTTTCCTGGAAGCTGCCGGCGAACTGATCACCCGAACTGCGCATGCCTTCGGCTACATCGCGGAGAGCCCTCGCCGTCCTCGCAATGTGTCCGGAGTCCACCGAAACGCGGTCCAACCTGCTGCCTCCTCATGCGCGTCGCGGTCTATCGACCGACACACCGGAAAAGGCTCCTGGAGAAGATCGTCGTGGCGCAAGCGAAAGGGGGGATGGGTGATCGTCCTAACATTCCCGCTTGCGGGCGTCGTCAATTGTTCAGCTTCTGGAAAGCAGCAATAAACCCGGCAGTTGCGGAATGTGCCTTGCGGAGATCGGCTGAGTCGGCCTTTCCGGGTACCGGTTCGTCGCCGGAGGGACGCGGTCCCCGCGAGCGAGGATCTGCTCCGCGATTTCGGGACCGATGCCACGCGAGGCGCTGGCGATGAAACGGGTTTTCGAGTGCTTCCGCCCCGCGTAGGCGTGGTCAGTTCAGCCCGGCGATGAATTCGCTGAGCAGCCGGTTCGCCGAGCCGGACTCGAACAGGCGCGCGATGTCCGCTCGGGCGATCTGATGCCGGAATTCACCTTGGTGCGAGGCGTCTCCGGCGTTGTGCACCAGTTCGGTCCACCACGTCGCGAAGGCTTGGTAGTTCCACACGTGACGAATGCACGTCGACGAGTAACTGTCGAGCAGGCTGAAATCGTGATCCTCGGTCTGGTAGTGGACTACGGCGTTGGCGAACACTTCGGCGTCGTGCAGGGCGAGGTTCATTCCTTTCGCGCTCATCGGGGGAACGATGTGGGCGGCGTCCCCGAGCAGGTACGGCCGGCCGTAGCTCATCGGGCTGTACACCACGCTGCGCAAGGGCACGAGTTTCGTGCCGACGATCGGGCCCTTGGCGGCCACGGGCTCACCGAAGCGGGTCTCGAGTTCGTCCCAGATGCGTTCGTCCGTCCACTGTGCAGTGACGCTGTCGAGCGGGCACTGCAGGTAGAACGCCGTGATCATTCGCTCGAGCGTGAGGGTGCGTGTCTCCCCGTCGACGCGGAAGTTCAGCACCGGCTCGGTCGGGACGCCGCCGACCACCCGGTCTTCGAGCCCCCACGCGCGGAACATGCGTGCCGCCCGGGTGTCGATGACCCCGGCTCGCTGTCGCTGCTCGACGTATTCACGGCTGTGCTTCTCCACGATGACGCAATCAATCCCGCGCCGCAGCAGGAAATTGCCGAGCGCCATCCGGCGACTCCCGCTCCCACGATCACCACGGTGGTGTCATCGTCCACTTCGGACGTCGCTCGGTTCGTTGGCATGCCCCCATGGTCACCCGCGCCAGGGCTGCCTGGTACCAGCATGTCGACACGATGTTCCGGAAACCCGCCAAGCCCGTGGTGGTCACCGGTCCCTGCGGCGCAGCTCCATCTGATACCGCCCAGGTGTCTGGCCGACGATGGCGGTGAATGCTTCGATGAAGCTGGTCGGGTTGGCCCACCCCAGCCGGGCGGCCGTATCGATGACCGCGGCTCCCTCGGCCAGCCTGATGAGCGCATGCTGGACCCGCAGCAGGCTCCGCCACTGGTGGAAGCTCATCCCCAGTTCGGTCTGGAACAGGCGGCTCAAGGTCCGTTCGCCGGCCCCGGCCACCCGCCCCAGCTCCGCCAACGTCAACGATGCCGCGGGATCGGCATGCAGCAGGTCCGCGACCGCACGAAGGCGATCATCGGTCGGCTCCGGAAGATGCAGCGCCTCCTCGTGGCCATCCACCAGCTCGTCCACGACCACCTCGCGAAGCCGGTCCCGCGCCTCCGGCCGAAGCTCACGACCACTGGTGAGCACCAGCAACGCCTCCCGCAGCAGCGGGGACACCGCGAACACCATCGGCTGATCCGGCAACGACGTGCACAGCGCCCCGGCAACCTCCAGCACCCGGACCTCGGTCTGTCCGTACGCGCGGTGGTAGTGCTCGAAACCCGGCGGCGTCCACGAGACCCGGTTGGCCGGGGCGACCCATGTGCCCCGCTCTGTCGTAGTGGCGAGAACGCCCGCCGAGGGATACAGCAACTGCCCCTCGGCATGACGGTGCGGCGCGATGCCGTCCCCGTGCACGAGCAGCCCCCGCTTCTCCACGATCTGCGTGACCAGAGAGGGCCTCTGGTGGATATCAGGCACGATATCGAGCCTACCGACCGGCGCGCGCTGCGCGACCTGATCACGCGCGGCACGCCGCCCGCGGCACCGGCCTGTCCGCCGTCGCCACCAACCCCACCAGAAGTCCACAGTGGAGCCGCCATGTCCGCGTAGGGCTGTGCTCATCGGCCAGCCGGCACCTATGACCTGCGGAGCCCGTGCTCCTGAAAGGAATCCCTACATGTTCGGTTCACCGCTGCGGCTCCGGAACCGGGTGAACGTAATCTCGGCCCTGCAAGAAACCGGCTAGGCCATTGTGGCCTCGTACATCAGGAGAGGTGTGTATGAAGGTGCGGCGTTCCCTCATCGCTGCTGGTCTGACCCTCGGCGCCGCCGTGGTTTCCCTTCCGCTGGCCGTCGGCTCCGCTGCCGCGTCCGGCTGGGAGACCGTCGGCGGTGGGCCCGCGGTGTATTCCTCGATGGACCAGTGCAATGCGGAGGCTGCGCAGCTCAAGGCCGACGGCACCTACAAGGACGCCAGGTGCTACGTCGGCGACAAGGGCTGGATCTTCCTCGAGGTGCTGAGCTGACGCTCGGCGCGCATCGGGGGCAGGGGCGAAGCCATTGCCCCGAAAGGCCCCCGTCGCGAACCCGATAGTCCCGGGCCCGCGTCCCGGACGTCCTGCTGCCCCGGTGTGCTGACACCGGGGCAGCATTGTGTCCGCGGTGCGTACGGGTGGTGGTGCGATCACGACCGAAACGCGCGAGCTGGTGCGGCTCGCAGAAGAGATCGGCCACGGGTCATCCCGATGTAGCAACGGGGACCGGTCTTCCCGTGGCAACGACCGGTGGGGCCCGGCCTTCTCCGGGGCCGAGCCGCGAACAGCTTGCAACAGTTTGTTTATTTTTCGGGCGGATGGTGCTAGCTTGCTGGCTGGCACCAGTTCGGGAGTGATCTGCGCCGGGTCCGTAGTCGCGTCGTCGACTTCCGGAGCGGGATGGCGTTTTCGGCCGTACCCCTCCCCTCCCGACCGTCTGTGCGAGGAGGCCGTCCATGGCTCCGGAACTCCTGGAACAACCCTGCGAAGACGAGGCCCTGCTCGACCTCTGGCACCCGCTGGGTGCCGTCGAGACGATGCCCCGGAACCGCACCTGGAAAGACCAATTGCTCGGCGTTCCGCTGACGCTGAGCAGATCGTCCGAGGGCAGGATCGCCGCGTGGCGACGGCGGGACGGCGATCCCGAGTCGGCGGCATGGCCGGCTGACGGGCCTCCCGCTTCGACCCTGCCGGTGATCGAGCGGTACGGCTACCTGTGGACGTCGCTGGGCACGCCACGCCCGTTGTTCGAGATTCCGGAGGCCGGCGAGAGAAATCGACGCGTGCTGCACGCCATCTCGGTCACGGCCCACACATCCGCACCCCGCGGCATCGAGAACTTCCTCGACATGGGCCACTTCCCGTTCGTCCACACCTCCGTCCTCGGCGCTGAGCCGCACACCGAGGTCAAGGACTACAACGTCGAGGTCTCCGTCGCCGGGGAGATCCTCGCCACGGATTGCGTGTTCTACCAGCCCAAAGCGGCTCTCGCCAGCCAGGGCGGGGCGGAGGTCGACTACGTCTTCCGGGTTCCGCATCCGCACTGCTCCGTGCTGTACAAGTCGAGCCCGGGGTCCGAGGGCCGGTTCGACGTCATCGGTCTGTTCGTGCAGGCCCTCGACCAGGAACACATCCGCGCCCACATGTGGCTGTGCCTGCTGGACGACGACCAGCCCGACTGGGCCCTGCGCCGGTTCCAGGTATCGATCTTCGGCCAGGACAAACCCATCCTGGAGAACCAGCTGCCGCGCCGCCTGCCGCTCGACCCGAGAGCGGAGACGCCGATCCGGGCCGACAAGTCCGGGGTCGCCTACCGCAGGTGGCTGGGCCAGTTGGGGGTTCGTTATGGCGTCATCCCGGGAGCCGCGTGATGCGTGAGGACCTGCTGCTGCGCGCGGAGAAGACCTGGCACCCGGTCGCGTCCGAAAGCGATCTGGTCTACCGGCACGTGTTCCACGGCCAACTGCTGGGACAGGAACTGGCCGTGTGGCGGGCCGACGACGACTACGTCAACGTCTGGGAGAACAGGTGCCTGCACCGCGGTGTCCGATTGTCGATCGCGATGAACGACGGCCGCGAGCTGAAGTGCCAGTACCACGGCTGGCGCTACGCCAACCGGACCGCGGCCTGCACGTACATCCCGGCCCATCCCGCAGATGCGCCCGCGCGGACCATCACCAATCGCACCTACCCGGTGCGCACCAGCGGCGGTCTGGTGTGGACCGCGTTGGCGGAGCCACCTGACGAGCCACCGGAACTCGGTGCGGGTCTCGTACTCCGCCCCATGCCGGTGCGGGCACGACCGGAGGACGTGTTGGCCCTGCTCTTGGAGCAGCCGCCCGCGCTCCCGAACGCCGAGCCGCCGGCGACGAGACGACGCGGGGACTTCGTCGTCGAGCTGGAAGGGGTTGGTTTCTTCGCGGTGCAGCCCACCGATGCCGATCGCGCGATCATCCGGGGAGTGCTGAGCAGCCCCGCGCCGGTGGGCGGGCGGCTGCGGCTGCTTCGGCACTTCGACCTCGCCCTGACCCGGCTTCGTGAGTTCGCCCAGGACCGGGCTGCGGAGGAACCCGCCCCTGAACCGCTCTTGCCCCGCTACGAGCCGGTCCCGAAGCACTTGGCGTCGATGCCCGCCCGCAGCGGCCACCACGAGCTGCCGACGCGGGTCCGGGTGGTACGGGTGTGGGAGGCGGGCGCAGGCGTCCGCGGCCTGGAGCTGGGGCCGGTGGGCGACGGTCCGCTCCCCAGCGGCCAGCCGGGTGCTCACCTCGACGTCGCCCTGCCCGGTGGCCTGGTCCGGCAGTACTCCCTGGTGAACGGGCCCGGTGAGACCGGGCATTACGTGATCGGCGTGAAGCTGACCGCCGACTCCGCAGGCGGATCGATATCCGTGCACGAGCGGGTGCGGAAAGGTGACGTGCTCGCGGTGTCCCTACCGCGCAACGGTTTTCCGCTGCGGCAAGACCGCGAACGCACGCTGCTGGTCGCGGGCGGAATCGGGATCACGCCGCTGCTCGCGATGGCGCAGGCATTGGAGCACCAAGGTCTCCACTACGAGCTGCACCACTTCGTCGCCCGCGAAGCCGACGTGTCCTTCGGCGACCGCCTGTCGCGGCTCGGCAACGTCCGGACCGTCATCGGCCTGGATCCGGTGGAGACCAGGGCCGAGCTGGAGCGGATCCTCCGCGCCGCGGACGATCCGGATCGCCAGGTCTACATCTGCGGGCCCCCGCCGATGCTCGACGTCGCCAGGGATGTCGCTCACCGGGCCGGCTGGCCGCGCGAGGCCGTGCACTTCGAGTACTTCCGCAACGACCAGGAGATCGACGAGAGCAGCCGTTTCGAGATCGTCCTCGCCCGGTCGGTCATGAACCTGACGGTGGAGCCCGGGCGCAGCATCTTGGAAACCGTGCGCGAGGCCGGGGTGACGGTTCCGTCCTCGTGCGAGCAGGGAGCCTGCGGTACGTGCCGGGTTGCGGTCATCGACGGCGAGCCGGACCACCAGGACGTCTACCTCGACGAGGCCGAAAGGGCGGCCGGAGGCTCGATCATGACGTGCGTCTCCCGGTCGCTCACCCCCCAGCTGACCCTGGACCTGTGAGGAGTTCGCGCCATGATCGTCCTCTACGACGACGAGACGTCCGCGGAGTGCTACCAGGTCCGCGCATTGCTGGGCGTCCTCGGGTTGGAATTCCGGTCGGTGGCCTTGGAGGAGTACGAGTTCGCCCCGGACGATCGCCGGCCGGCTCTGGTGCTCGTCGACGAACAGGTGGACCCCGCGGCGGTGGCGCATCATGCCGAGTCGGCCGTGCTGTACCTGGCGCGGGTCTACGACAGCGATGGCGCGCTCGTGCGCGGTGAGGACCCTGCTGGTCACGCAGCGGTGCTGGACTGGCTGGCGTTCGGCCGTGCTCTGGCCGCGTCCGCGGGCGCGGCGCGGAGGCACGAAGCCTTCGGCGAGCCGACGGACCTTCCGCAGGTTCAGGCAGAGGCGCATCGGCTGCTGCGCGTGTTGGACCGCCACCTGTGGTTCGTGGAACGGCAGGGCGAAGACTTCCTGGTGGGCGCGTTCTCGCTCGGCGACATCGCTTGTTTCGGAGATGTCGCGCTCTGCGAGGAAGGCGGCATATCCCGCCAGGACTATCCCGCCGTGCGGCGCTGGTGCGATCGGGTCCAGCGGGTACCGGGACTGCCCTTGATGCCCGGGATCTTCCGCGTCGCCGCGGGACATCCGTCATGAGCGGCGACGCGCGGCCTCGCCGCCACCCCGTGGACGAGGTGCCGTCGGTGGCGAAACTGGCCATCTTCGGGTTCCAGCACGTGCTGGCGTTCTTCGCCGGTGGGGCGATCGTCATCCCGACCCTGCTGGCGTCGTCCCTGGGCCTCGACGGCGGTCAGCTCGTGCACCTCATCAACGCGTGCCTGCTGACCTGCGGTATCGCCTCCATCATCCAGTCGGTCGGGTTCTGGAAGGTGGGCGTGCGGCTCCCGTTGCTCCAGGGGGTGTCGGCGGTGGCGGTGGCGCCGATGGTCGCCATCGGGCTGGGTGCCGGCGGTGGCGCGGAGGGGCTGCGGATGGTCTACGGCGCCGTGATCGTGGCCGGGCTGATCACCTTCGTGATCGCACCGGTCTTCGGGCGCATGATGCCGTACTTCCCGCCGGTCGTGACGGGGTCGGTCATCGCCATCATCGGGTTGAGCCTGCTGTCGGTCGCGGCGACGAGCGCGGCCGGAGGTGAAGGTGCCGCGTTCCATCCCGGCAGCGGCCGGAACATGGCCTATGCCCTCGGCACGTTCGCCGTCATCGTGCTGGTGCACAAGGTGTCGCGGGGTTTCCTGTCCACAGTGGGCGTTCTGCTCGGGCTGGTGCTCGGCACGTTCGCGGCCTGGGCGCTGGGAGACACCGACTTCGACGACGTGGGACATGCCTCCTGGATGGGGTTGTCGACCCCGTTCCAGTTCGGCATCCCGATGGTCTCGGTGGGCGGGGTCGTCTCGATGATGGTGGTCATGATGATCACGGCGATCGAGACCACCGGCGCCGTGACCGGGGTGTCGGAGATCGTCGACAGGCGGGTGCGGGGCGACGACATCACCCGCGCGATGCGGGCGGACGGGCTCTCGGGGGTGATCGGCGGGACCCTGAACTCGTTCCCGTACACCTGCTTCAGCGAGAACGTGGGCCTGGTGCGGCTCACCGGGGTGAAGAGCCGGTGGGTGATCAGCGCGGCCGGGCTTTTCATGATCGCGCTCGGTTCGGTGCCGAAGTTCGCGGCCGTCATCACGGCGATCCCCGCACCCGTGCTCGGCGGCGCTTCCCTGGCCATGTTCGCCATGGTCGCCGTGGTGGGGCTCCAGATCCTGTCGCAGGTCGACCTCCGCGATCAGCGAAACTCCGTGATCGTCGCGGCCAGCATCGGGATGGCCATGTACGTCACGATGGTGCCCGAGGTGAAGAACGCCGTCCCGGATTGGGCGCAGATCTTCGGCGGCAGCGGGACCACGCTGGGCGCCATCACGGCGATCGTCCTGAACCTGGTCTTCCACCACTTCGGCAGACGGCGCAAGGCCGCGGACGACGAGGCGTCCAGTGCCGCGTGATGGCCTACGAATGCCGCCGCGACGGGGTACGGCGTGCCCGGCGGGATCCGCTACCGGGGCTTGACTTGCCGACCTCCTCCGATACGCTCAAGCAAGCGTTTGGTTTTTTCGCCGTCGCAGTCGACTCGTGCGTCAGGGACCGGGAGCGGGTACATGGCCGATGAACGAACGTCCGGGCGGGCGATGCCGAGCGGTCTTCGCTCGGCGTTGATCACCGGGGTCAGGCGCCGCAAGCCGATGTCTTCGGCAGAAGCGATTCCCCGCTCGGATGTCGACGATCTCGCGGTCGTCTCGTGCGGTGGGCCACTCGGCATGGCGGGCGAGCTGTGAGCGGCGGCCGGGTCGCGGTGGTCACCGGCGCGAGCCGGGGCGCGGGCAAGGGAATCGCGCTCGCGCTCGGCCGCACCGGCGCCACGGTCTACGTCACCGGCCGGACTCGGCGGGAGGGCGAGGCGTCGCTTCCGGGCACGGTCTTCGCCACCGCCGAGGAGATCGACCGCAGGGGCGGCACCGGAGTTCCCGTCGTCTGCGATCACCGCGATGACGCCCAGGTCGCGGCGCTGTTCGAGCGGGTGCGCGCCGACCACGGCCGGCTGGACATCCTGGTGAACAACGCGTTCATCGTGCCGGACGAGCTCGCGACCAAGGGGCCGTTCTGGTCCAAGCCGCTGGCGTTGCAGGAGATGTTCGAGGTCGGGCTGCGTTCCAGTTACGTGTCCAGCTACTACGGTGCGCCGCTGCTCGTCGCCACTGGTGGTGGCCTGCTGGTCAACACCTCGTCCTTCGGCGCCACCTGCTACATGCACGGGCCCGCCTACGGTGCGGTGAAGTCAGGCGTGGACAAGATGGCGCACGACATGGCGGTGGACCTCAAGCCGTTCGACGTGGCGGCCGTGTCGATCTGGATGGGACTGCTGCGCACCGAGCGGACCGAGGCGGTGTTGAACTCGGATCCCGGGCGCTACGGCGAGCTGACCGCGATGGCCGAGTCGCCGGAGTTCACCGGGCGGGTCATCGCCGCGCTCGCCGAGCACCCCGATCGGATGCGGTGGACCGGGCGGGTGCTGGTCGGCGCCGAGATCGGCGAGGAACTGGGAGTGGTCGACGTCGACGGCACCTCCCCGGCGTCGCACCGGGAGTTCCTCGGTTCCCCGGTCGAGTTCAGCGACTCCGTTGTGGATTGAGGGCAGCGCGATCGGCGTTCGTCGCCTGATGGATCCGGGGCTCGGTCAGGACCCCCGCTGTTGACATGCTGAACCGCCGAACGCGGGATGGCCGTTGACGAGTCCGGCGGACGAGGAGGCAGAAGTGTTCGATGACGGCGACGTGGATGTGCGCGATCTCGCTCGCAGGGTCGCGCGCCTGGAGGCGATTCAGGAGATCGAACGCCTGAAGTACCGGTACTGGCGAGCATGCGACAGCAAGGATCCCGATGCCTTCCGGGAGTGCTTCGTGCGCGAGGGTGCCGACATCGACTACGGCCCCGGCCTCGGCGGCTTCGACGATCGCGAGAAGCTCGTCGAGCTGTACAGCGGGCTGGCCTTGCGCCGCGACGGCGACCGCTGGCTCTACAACGACATCCACCACGGGATGCACCCGGACATCGAACTGATCGACGCGAACACCGCGGTCGGCAGCTGGACCTTCTGGTTCATGAGGGTCAACCTCGCCGACGGTGTCGTCGAGCAGGCGTCGTTGGAATATCGCGACCGATACCTGGTCGAAGACGGGAAGTGGAAGATCCAGAGTTCGCACGTCACGCCTTTGACGGGGGTGAACTTCCCGATCCCGGAAGGGGCGAACGTCGCTCCAGGGCCCGCGGTGCCGGAATGATGCGGCCGGGCGGAACGCGCGCCCGCAGAGGCTGTCCCTGAGCGACCCCCAGCGTGAGTTGTCGGTTGCCGAGCCGGCTGATCGACGTCACCGCGAGGGGGCCGCCTGGGCGCGCCACTGGGCCATCTGGAAGTAGCGGGTCTCCTGGAAGTACTGCTTCGAGGGCTTGCGGCAGACGAGGACGATGAACGTGATGGTGCCGGTCAGAGCCAGTGCGCGGACGAGCCAGCCCAAGACGACCATCCCCAGGGGAAGTCCGAGATCCCACGGCATTCCGAGTGCCATGTACGCGACGGGTGCCAGGAGGCTGCCCAACAGTTCGAAGCACAGCCAGACCGCAGCGAGCACGATGAGTGTCACCCGGGCCCAGTTCCGGCCCGCCCGCAACTGGAATCCGAATGCGATCCACAGCGCGACCAGAACAGCGTACATGACTGCGGTGTAGATCCAGTCCGTGTCCTGGGCTGGTACCGGTTCTACGCCGTACTGCTCCAAGGCGGCGTTGAGACCCGCGGTGACCACATCGTTCGTCAGGCGGACGAAGACGGTGTCCAGCGCGCTGACCAGCAGCGGTACGACCATCGCGATCCAGAACGCCATCTCGATCGTTCGCGGCCGACGCGGCTCGGTCAATTCTTGCGCGGGCACCGGTGGAGCCGCGAACGGATTCCCGTGCGGCGCGTGCGGGAAGCCGGTCTGCGGTTGCGGCGACTGCCCGCCCTGGCCGGATGGCTCTGGCTCGGGAGGCCCGTCCTGGGGCTGTCCGCCTTGCCCTTGAATAGGTGGCAACGTCACGAATGAACAGTAAGAACGTCGCAGGACCCCGCCTACAGAATTCCGGCAATCGTTACAGAACCGCCGAATTCGATCGTATCCGCCGTCACCGTGCGGTCCTGCGACGACTGATCCGTCGACGGGGGAGTGCATTCGGGCAATGTGAGGGCTGTGTGGGCAGGGCGCCCGGTGACCGCTGGCGAAGGTCACGCCCTCGGGGCGGTGTGCACGGGCGTGAACGTCTCGGTCTGCTGCGGTGTCAGCCGCAGGAGGGTGAGGAATGGGGCCGTCATCGCGGTTGTGCTCAGCGCCATGAGCGTCATGAGGGTGAACAGGGGGCCGTCGATGATGTGCAGTTGGCGGCCGATGTCCAGGATGACGAGTTCGGTGAGACCTCGGGTGTTCATCAGCACACCGAGGCCCGCGCTGTCGCGCCAACTCATGCCGGTCAGCCGGGCGGGGACCACGGCGCCGACCAGCTTTCCGGCGCAGGCGGTGGCGAAGATGAGCAGGGCGTCGGCCGGGCCGGTGGCGCCGAGCGCCGTGATGTCCACCGACAGTCCGGTGACGATGAAGAAGATCGGCAGCAGCAGGGTGCTGGTGTTCCGGGCCGGGACCTCCACCGAGCGGCGCAGCAGGTCGGCCGGGGTTCGCGGCATGACGAGGCCGAACACGAACGCGCCGAAGATCGCGTGGACGCCGAGCAGCGACGTCGTGTAGCTGCAGAGCAGCACGCCCGCGCTGACGATGATGAACAGCGGCAGCGACGACGTTCCCCCGGCCGCGCGGCGCACGAGTGCCGCGAGCATCGGCCGGAGGATGAAAACGCAGGCCAGCACGAAGAGGGCCGTGCCGGCGAGCGCGACGACCAGCGAGCCGGGGCCCGACGACTGGACGATGATCACCACCACGGCCAGCAGGGACCAGGCGAGCACGTCGGCGGCCGCGGCGCAGGCCAGCGCCAGCGTGCCCAGGGGGCTGGTGTGCATGGCCTTGTCGGACAGGAGCCTTGCCAGCACGGGCAACGCCGTGACGGCCAGCGCCGTTCCCATGTAGAGCAGGAAGGCCGTCCGGTCGACCGGTTGTCCGTCCACATCGGAATGCGCTGGGTACAGCAGCAGTGCCGCGCCGATGCCCAGCCCGAACGGGACCAGCATCGAGGAGATCGAGGTGAACGCGATCGTGCGCGCTCGGCGGCGCAGGACGCCGAGGTCGAGCTCCCAGCCGGTGACGAACATGAACAGCATCAGGCCGATCTGGGAGATGGCGTGCAGGTACGGGCGGATGTCCGGGGGGAACAGCACTTCGACCGGATTTCCGGGCAGCATTCCCAGAACGCTGGGGCCGAGCGCGATCCCGGCGAGGATCTCGCCGACGACCGGCGGCTGGCCGAGCTTCGTCACGAGCGTGATGACGATGATGCCGGTCAGCAGGACCAGGGAGATGGTGGCGAGCAGGGCGGTTTCCGGTGGAACTGCTGAAGGCGTGGTCATGAGGTCCTTCCGGGAGGCGGGAGTCCCGGCGGCACCGGGCTCGGCGCGACCGGGAAAGCCGGCGTGGCGCATGAGCGATCAGGCGCGCGGGAGGGGGGAACCTCGTGTCTGAACGCAGACCCGTACTCGTGAATCTAGCAGTCCGGTTTGCGGAACCGGCCTATGGGGTGAATCACGACAATCGAGGTAACGATTTCACTTGGTCTCGCCGACGAAGCCTTTCAGGTCCGCTGTGGATTAATTGTGAAATGTGGCAACCATGATTCGCCGTGGCGCGCGGATGCTTTTTGTGTTATGCACTTAGGCTTTTCGGGTGGTATTCGTCGATCTGCGATCGCCGCGCGAAGAAGACGGCCGGGCGGTCTCCGCAGAATGGGTGGCCGGCCACTGCGGCATGTCGCCACGCCCTCTGGTCGTCAGGCCGCCGAGCCGATCAGTGGTGTCGTCACCAGCGGAGATCCAATCCTCAGGTATCGACCCCCGGTCGGGCGCGGGGTGCGGGGAGTCGCGCCATTCGCCACTCGATAGCGTTCGGAGTGCGAGTGCGCCGGCCGTGGCGGAGGGTGGGCGAAGGAAACGGTTGCTCTGATCGGGGCATTGTTGCGGATGTCCGCAATGTGGAACGGTTCTTGCCGGTTTGCGAGTGTGCTGCGACTGGGGAGAAGGGAACCTGTGCTGCTCGAACAGGGAAATTCTTCGAGAGCCGCTGCTGCGGTCAGGAAAATCGCATTATGGGGTATGGACGAATTGTCCAGAGCGGGTCTCCGGATGGCCATTGACGGGGAACCTGATCTGAACGTGGTCGGCCACCTGGCCGCGCCGGAGAAATCGCTGTGGCGCCTCGACCAGCGCCTGAAGCCCGACGTCGTGGTAGCCGAAGTCGCGGATCCGGTGCTCGACCTGGCGGCGGTCAGCTCGGCCTGCGGTAGGTCGGTCTCGGTGGTCGCGCTGGTCGACGGGTGGTCCGCCGACGACGTGCTGGCGGCGCTGCGCCGCGGCATCCGCGGTCTGGCGGTCAGGGCGGACGGACTGCCGATGCTCGTCCAGACCGTCCGCGTCGTGGCCGGAGGGCGGTCCTTCTGCACCCCGTCTGCGATCGAGTGCGTGGCGACCGAGCTGGTGCGCAAGGTCCCGGTCGTCGACCCCGATGCGGCGGCGAAGCTCACCGGACTGACTCGCAGGGAGCGGGAAGTGCTCGGACTGCTGGCGCGGGGCAAGACGCCGTCGGCGATCGCCGTGCTGTTGTCGATCAGCGACTCCACGGTGAAGTCGCACGTCTCCCGGCTGTTGGACAAACTGGGTCTGGACGATCGCGCCCAGGCCGTCATCCTCGCCATGCGGGCGGGATTGATCACGGAAGATCCGGACCTGGCCTGATTCCCCGGCGGGGCGGCTGCACGACGACGCCGAGGCGTCCCGGATCGGGCGGCACCGGCCACTGTGGACCTCGTAGTCGATCGGCCTGGGGTTGCTCACCTTCGTCGCGCCCGTGTTCCTGGAGCGCTGGCGCGATTTCCGCGAACCGCCTCCCGGGAATCTTTCGCGTCCTGTGGAAGTTCCCGCGGCGAGTGCCGGGATAGGCATCTCAACGATGCGCTAGACGGCCTCAACCCCGGTTGAGTTCTCCCCGGACATTTCAACCGGGGTTGAAGCGAATACGTCCGTGAGCCGATGACTTCGCCGGTCTCGAGATCTATGTTTGTTCCACGGGGAATCAAGTTTTCGTGTCGGCGCATCCGCCAGTATCTCGGTCTCGGTGATGAGGAAGGATCGATGACAGGTGCCCGGATCAGCTCAGGACGTCACGTTCGACCCGCCCGCGCTCGTCGACGACGCACTCCGCGCCACCGGCGGTGATCCCGGGGAACTCGCGCACGACCCCGAGGCGCTGACCGAGCTGTGCCGCGCGGTCGAGGCGGAAGCGCAGCTGACGCCGCGCGGCCGGGTCCGGGCAAGGGGCTCGCTGGTCAAGGCGCTCGTCGAGCAGGTGCACGTCCGGCGGCGGATCACCGAGCGGCCCGAGATCGATGCGATCGAGTTCCAGCCGGTCGTCATCACCGGGCTTCTGCGCACCGGTACGACCTTCCTGCAGAACCTGCTGGCGCACCATCCGGATCTGCGTTCTCCGGCGCTGTGGGAACTGATGGCTCCCGGTCGCGTGAACCCCCGTTCGGAACTCGTCGCGGAATGCCGCTCCTACATCGACGAGTACTACCGGCTGGCCCCCAGGTTCAGATCCATCCATCCGCTCGACGCGACGATGCCGGAGGAGTGCCATCGGCTGACCGCCAACACCTTCCGCGACTCCATCTTCGCCCTGCGGTACCACGTTCCGAGCTATGCGGAGTGGCTCAGCCGCCAGTCCATGGTGGACTCCTACGATTTCCACCGCACCCAGCTGAAGTGCGTGCTCGCCCGCGACTCCGGCGATCCCGTGGTGCTGAAGAGCCCGACGCACCTGTGGCACCTCGACGACCTCGCCGAGGTGTACCCGCACGCCAAGCTCATCCGCATGCATCGCTCGCCGGCCGTGGCGGTGGCCAGTGTGTGCAGCCTGACCTCCGTCGTTCGCGGCGCGAGTTCGGACGCGGTCGACGACCACGAGATCGGCCGGTACTGGCTGCGACGCGTGTCCACGGCGCTGGACGGGATGCGCAGCGGGCAGGCGCCGTTCGCGACGCCGCCGCTGGACCTCCGGTACGACGACCTCGTCGCGGACCCGATCGGCGTGGTGGCACAGGTCTGCGACTACGTCGGTGTCCCGCTCACCGCCGAGGCGGAGCAGCGCATCACCTCGTACCTCGGTGCCGGATCCGGCGGCGGAGGGCACCACTACGAACCGGAGCAGTTCGGCCTCGACGAAAAGGCCCTCGACGACCGGTTTTCCGGCTACAGCAACGAGTTCGGCCTCCCGAGTGACAAGTGAAGGACGAGAGGACCTGACATGGCACGGCCAGACCAGACCCACGAGCAGCGGGCGCGCGAGAACGTCCGCGCGGTGAACGAACTCGCCGGTGAGAACCCGATCCGCATCGGGCTGATCACCCCGCTCAACGAGCCGGGGGACCCGACGGCCGGTGAACTCGTCGTGCGCGGCGCCTGCCTCGGCGCCGAGTACGTCCGGGAGCAGGGCGGCGCGCGCGACGGCAGGCAGATCGAACTCGTCCTCTACGACGACCAGGCCACCGCGCGCGAAGAGGGCATGTACCGGTCGGCGGCGGGGCAGATGGCCAAGCTCGCGCTGGTCGACGATGTGATCGCGGCGATGGGGCAGTGGCATCTGCGCACCACCCCGTGGGTGGTCGACGTGGCCACCCGCTACGACGTGCCGATCTTCGTGGAGAACGGTTTCAGCGCGATCACCGCGCAGAAACGCCGCAACGTGTTCCGCTCGTACTTCAGCATCGCCGACCGGGTTCCGGTCATGCTGGACTTCGCCGCCGCGCAGGGCATGCGGCGGATCGGCATGGTTTGCGCGGACACCGCCTTCGGCCGCCAGACCGGGGACGAGCTGGAGCAGTACGGCACGAGCCGGCACGGCATGGAGTTCCTGCGCTTCGACTTCCCGCAGGACGACACCACCGACCTGACCGAGGAGCTGCGCAAGATCCGCGAGTTCGGTCCGGACCTGTTCATCAACGGCGGTGTGATCCGGACGAACTACCTGATCATCAACCAGGCGGCCGAGCTGGGCATCCTGCCCTCGACCCCGATGATGGTGCCCTTCGGATATCCGTTGCGCTCCGCGGACTTCTGGCGCCTGTCCGGTCCGGCGGGGCTCGGCGCGATGTGGCCCGCGATGCGCTACCGCCCGTCGTGGGAGGGCATGACCGACATCGGCCGGTGGTTCATCGACCGCTACGCCGAGCGCTACGGCGACTTCCCGCCGGACACGGCGCTGACGCACTTCACCGATGTCACGATCGTCGCCGCCGCGAGCAGGGCGGCGCGCTCGGACAGCCGGGAGGACGTGCTGGACGCGCTGGAGGCGATGGAGTTCGACACCTGGCGCGGCCCGATCCGGTTCGAACGCGGCCCCGCGCACTGGCACCACGCGGCGCCCGAACTCGTGCTGCTGCAGTACCAGAAGTTCGAGCAGAGCTTCGACGACAGCGCGATCATCCATCCGCGGCCCAGCGCGACCGCCGAGTACTTCCCGCCGCCCGCGTCGTGACGCTGCCGATGGCAACGACCGGAACCGGTGCCGCGCCGCCGCAGCGGGCCGCCGACACGTTGGTGGCGAGCCTGCTCGGGCACGACGTCGACCGGGTGTTCTGCGTGGCGGGGGAGAGTTACCTGCCCGTGCTCGACGCGCTGCACGACGTCAGCGGGATCGACGTGGTGACGTGCCGGCACGAGGGTTCGGCGGGCTTCGCCGCGCTGGCGGACGCGAAGCTGACCGGGCGGGCGGGAGTCTGCCTGGTCAGCCGAGGCCCCGGTGCGACGAACGCGGCGATCGCGGTGCATGCGGCGGCAGAGGACGCGACCCCGCTGGTCGTGTTGGTGGGCGGCGTGCCTACGCACAGCATCGATCGCGAGGCGTTCCAGCACATCGACTGCGGGCGGCACTTCGGCGAGGTCGCCAAGGGGGTGTGGACGCTGCACGATCCGCGCGCGATCGGCGAGTTCATGCGGCGTGCGTTCCGCATCGCCGAGTCCGGCACGCCCGGGCCGGTGGTGCTCACCCTGCCGGAGAACCTGCTCGACGAACCCGACGCCGCGGGCGTCCCGGCCCAGCGGACGCCCCTGGCGCGGACCGAACTGGCGAGCGCGGACCTCGCGGAGGTCAGGCGTCTGCTGGGGCAGGCGGAGCGGCCGGTGTTGCTGGCCGGGTCCATGGTGGACACCCCGGTGGGCAGGCGGCTGCTGCGCGAGGTGGCCGAGCGCCACAACCTCCCGGTGATCGCCAGCAACAAGAACCAGCACCTGCTCGACAACCGGCACCCGTGCTATGCGGGGCACCTGCACAACGCCACGCAGCCGAGCCAGTTGGCCGAGTTCGCGACGGCGGATCTGCTGCTCGCGGTGGGAACCCGGCTCGATCATGCGACGACCAGGGGAAAGCGGTTCCCCCGGGCCCCGGAACCCGGCCAGCCATTGGTGCACGTCTATCCGGACGCTGCGCGCATCGGGCGCTACGTCGACACCTCCGTGGGTGTCGCGGCGGACCCCGTCGGTTTCCTCGCCCAACTGGGAACGGGGCCGAGCAGCGACCCGTCGGGCCGCCGATCCGAGTGGATCTCGGCGCTGCACCGGATCGAGGCGGACAAAGCGGTGTGGGAGCCGGTCGAGGCGGCAGACGGTGTGGTCTTCGGCGAAGTGGTGGCGGCGCTCGACGAACTCACCGGCGGCGTGGTGACGGTGGTGGTCGACTCGGGCACGTTCACCAGCTGGACCTACCGCTACCTCCGGTTCGCGGAAGGCGGACGCTTGCTGGGGATCAGCTCCAGCGCGATGGGCTTCTCCGTCGGCGCGGGCGTCAGCGCCGCGCTGCGATCCGGCGGTGCGCCCACGGTCGCGGTGGTTGGTGACGGCGGTTTCCTGATGAACGGCGGGGAACTGGCCACCGCCTGCGATCTCGGTGCGCCGGTCGTCTTCGTGGTGTCCAACAACAACAGCTACGGAACGATTCGCCTGCACCAGGAGAAGGACTACCCGGGCCGGACGGTCGCCACCGACCTGGCCAACCCGGACTTCGCCCGGATGGCCGAGTCGTTCGGCGCGCTGGGCCTGACCGCGGTCACCCCGGCCCAGGTGCGGCCCTGCCTGCGCAAGGCGCTCGACCACCACGGCCCGGCGGTCGTGGAGATCAGGACGAGCCTCCACCACATCACGCCGTACCGAACGCTGTCCTAGGGAGACGTGGTGCAGTTTCACGAGTCGGTCGTCGATCTGATCGGCGACACCCCGCTGGTGCGCCTCACGAAGGTCACCGGCAGCGCGGGGCCGATGGTCCTGGCCAAGCTGGAGCAGTTCAACCCGGGCGGTTCGGCGAAGGACCGCATCGCGCTGTCGATGGTGACCGGGGCCGAGCGCTCCGGGCTGCTGGCGCCCGGTGGCACCCTCGTGGAGCCGACGTCGGGCAACACCGGTGTCGGACTGGCCTTGGTGGCGCAGCAACGCGGTTACCGCTGCGTGTTCACCTGCCCGGACAAGGTGTCGCCCGACAAGATCGCGGTGCTGCGGGCCTACGGCGCCGAGGTGGTCGTCTGCCCGGCGGCGGCACCCGTGGATCACCCCGACTTCTACCGGAACGTCGCGATCCGGCTGGCGGCGGAGATCCCCGGCGCCTGCCGGCTCGACCAGTACGACAACGAGAACAACCCCGCCGCGCACTACCTGGCGACGGGGCCCGAGATCTGGTCGCAGACCGATCACCGCGTTACGCACTTCGTGGCGGGAGTCGGGACGGGCGGCACGATTTCGGGAACCGGGCGCTACCTCAAGGAGGTGTCCGGCGGTCGCGTCCGGGTCGTGGGCGCGGACCCGGAAGGTTCGGTCTACTCCGGTGGGCAGGCCCGCCCCTACTACGTCGAGGGAGTGGGCCAGCCGAGCCTGCCCGGCTCCTACGACCCCGGGGTCCCCGACGAGATCGTCATGGTCTCCGACCGCGAGTCGGTCGAGTTGACCCGCCGGCTGGCCCGGGAAGAGGGGATCCTGACCGGTGGTTCCGGCGGGATGGCCGTCGCGGCGGCGCTGCGAATCGCGGAGACGGCGGAGCCCGACGCGGTGATCGTGGTGCTCATCCCGGATTCGGGTCGCGGATACCTGTCCAAGATGTTCAGCGACGACTGGCTCGCCCGGTTCGGCTTCGAGTCCTCGGTGGAGCCCGGACCGAAGGTGTGCGACGTGTCGCTGCCCGACGGGATCACCTTCCTGCCACCGGACGAGACCGTTTCCGGCGCGCTGAAGATCATGCGGGAGCGGGGACTGGGCCACCTGCCGGTGAGCGCGGCGCCGCCGCCCGTGCGGCTGCCCGAGATCAAGGGATTCGTGACCGAGGCGGAGCTGGTGAGGCGCGCCGCGTCCGGAGAACTGCGGTTCACCGACGCCGTCGCCGAGCACGCCCGCGTCGAGCTTCCGACCGTCGGCTGGTGGCAGCCGGTCGCGGAGGTCGCGGACGCGGTGGCCGGGGCAGGTGCGGCACTCGTGCTCCGGGACGGCCTGCCGGCGGCCGTCATCACCCCGCGCGACATCGCCGGAGCACTGGAATCCCACGTCGATGGCGACCAATGAGATCGGAGTGGCCGGAGATGAGTCATGTGATCGAGTTCCAGGACCCGGTGCGCGGAGTGCCCGGATTCCTCGTCTACGACGGGACGGAACAACCCCTCGCGGCCGGCGGGTGCCGGGTGCAGCCGGGGGTGGACGCCGACCAGCTCCGGACGCTGGCCGGCCGGATGACGCTCAAGCAGCGCGTGCTCGGCATCAACGTCGCGGGCGCCAAGTGCGGGCTCGACCTCGACCCCGCTTCGGAGCACAAGGCCGAGGTCCTGTCCCGGTTCTTCGCCTTCCTGGGCGAAGAGCTGCGCTCGCGCTACAGCATGGGCGCGGACATGGGAACCGGGTGGCAGGAGCTGAACCGCCACGCCGCAGGGATCGGCCTGCCGTCGATCAAGTACGCGATCCGGAACGCGCAGCTGCTGTCCGATGAGGATTTCCACGCGCGGATGGCCGTGCTGGAAACCCGGGTCGGCTCGTTCTCGGTGGCCGAACGCCGCGCGGGGCACGCGCTCGGGCACGCGGCCATCGGCGCGGCGCACACCATCGGCGTGGGCGAACCGATCCGGGTTGCGATGCAGGGCTTCGGGAACCTCGGCCGCGCCGCGGCCTGCGCGTGGTTCGAGGAGGGCGTGCGGCTGGTCGCCGCCGGTGACGAGCACGGCACCATCACCTCGGCCGGTGGTCTCGACATCGCCGCGATGGTCGACCATCCACTGCGGACTCCGGTGCCGGACATGGGGGTCGGCGGACAGCGGGTTCCGCGCGGCGAGCTCTTCAAGGTCCCGGCCGACGTGCTGGTGCTCGCGGGTGGCGCGGACGCGCTCAGCGTCGACCAGGCGGCGGCCGTGCAGGTCGGTGCCGTGGTGGTCGGCGCCAACTGCGGGCTCAGCGAGCAGGCCGAGGCGGCGCTCAACGACCGGGGTGTCGTGACGATTCCCGACTTCGTCGGCGGAATCGGTGGGTCGGCGTCGATGGAGGCGCTGTTCGGGCCCCGACGACCTCCCACGCCCGAGCAGGTCCTGGGCAATCTCGCGTGCCTGATGCGCGACCTGGTCGACGACATCACCGACGAGGCCGGGCGGACGGGTGCGAGCCCCCGCCAAGCGGCGCTGCGCCGTGCGGCCGAGAGCGTCGTGGCCGCCGATTCCACGCCGTACGGGAGCTGCCCCTACCTGACGGCAACGAGTTCCTGAACCGCTCCGACGACAGAGGAGGCGCACGATGCAGGACGATGGGCAGCACGCGGTGGAGGACTGCCGGCACGAACGCGGGCACATCACCGACTCGCGGTTCTACGGAAACCGCTATGCGACCGACGACAGCCGCCGCATCTTCTGCGACACCTGCCGGAAGCAGCGCTGGCTGGACATCGAGGCAGCGCTGGCGCTGGCCCAGGCCGACCTCGGCGTGATTCCGCAGGACATCGCCGACCAGATCGCCCGGTCGGCGCGGGTCGGAGTGGTGGACCTGGACCGAGTGCGGGAGGAGACCTTGCGGGCCGGGCATTCGCTGGTCGGGCTGCTTCGCGTTTTCGAAGCGGCGTGCGGAGATCCGGCCGGGCAGTTCATCCACTACGGCGCCACCACGCAGGACATCCAGGACACCGGCCAGTCGCTGGAGGCGCGGGACGTCCTGGACGTGCTGCTGCCGCTCCTGGACGAGATCACCGCCTGCCTGATCGACGTCGCCGAGCAGCACTCCCGGACCGTCGCGCTCGGCCGCACGCATGCCCAGCCCGCGCTCCCGATGGCCTTCGGCCTGAAGGCCGCGAGCTGGATCGACGAACTGCTGCGCCACCGCGACCGCGTCGAGCAGATGCGCGAGCGGGTGCTGGTGGCGCAGTTGTTCGGCGGGGCGGGAACGATGGCGAGCTTCGACGGCCGGGGGCGGGAAACCCTCCGGCGCTTCGCCGAGCGCCTCGGGCTGTCGGTTCCGGCGATCGGCTGGCACGTGGCGCGCGACCGGGTCGTCGAGTTCGTCAGCGGGCTGGCGATGATCACCGGCACGCTGGCTCGCATCGCCGACGAGATCCGCACCCTGTCGCGGCCGGAGTTCGGCGAGGTCGAGGAGGCGTGGATCGCGGGCAAGGTCGGCAGCAGCACCATGCCGCACAAGCGGAATCCCGAACGCTGCGAGCAGGTCGTGGTGATGGCCCGGCTCGCCGCCGCGCAGGCCGGGCTCGCGCTGACCGGGATGGTCGGCGACCACGAGCGCGACGCCAGATCGCTGCGGCTGGAGTGGGCGTGCGTTCCGGACGTCTCGCACTACGCCTTGGCGGCGGCCGAGATCCTCCGCGAGATCGTCGGCGGGCTCATCGTGCACTCCGACCGGCTCGCCGCGAACGTCGAGACCGTCAACGGCCAGGTGATGTCGGAACGTCTGATGTTCGCCCTGGGCGAGCACATCGGCAAGCAGGACGCGCACGAGTTCGTCTACGAGCTGACCCAGCGCGCTCGCGACCTGGGAGTCCCCGTCCGCAAGCTCGCAGCCGACGATGCCGCGATCACCGAGCGGTTCAGCGCGCACGAGCAGGACCGGATCTTCGAGGCCACCCACTACCTCGGCGAGTCGCCCGAATTGACGTCGCAGATGGTCGCCGAGGCCCGCAAGCGGCTCGGCACCGACAGCGCTCGGCAGAACTTCTGAAGCGGTGGAAGGGGATACCCGGGATGAGCAGGTTGGCGGTGGTCTCCGGCGGGGCGACCGGAATCGGGTTGGCGGTGGCGAAGCGCCTGGCCGACGACGGGGACGAGGTCGTCATCATCGGCAGGCGGGCCGATCGCCTCGCGATGGCGGTGGAGGCGATCGGTGACCGCGCGGTGCGCAGCGTCGTGGCGGACCTGAGCGAACCCGGCGACGTGCGCCGGGCCGCCGCCGAGATCGTCGGTACCGGCAGGCAGGTCGACGTCCTGGTCAACAACGCGGGCGGCAACGCCGATCCGAGCCGGGTCGACGATCTCGACGGGATGCGGGACGCGTGGCTGGCCAACGTGCGCGGCAACGTGCTTCCCGCGGTCCTGCTCACCCAGGCGCTCCTGCCGTCGATCCGGCGGCCGAAGGGGCGGATCGTCACGGTCGGCTCCGTGGCGGCGGTGCGCGGCCCGGCGACCTACGGCGGGGCGAAGGCGGCGCTGCACCCGTGGTCGGCGGAGTTGGCCGCGAAGCTGGCGCCGGACGACGTGACGGTCAACGTGGTGGCGCCGGGTTACGTGACCGGCACCGAATTCTACGGAGACCGGATGTCGCCGGAGTTCCACGCGGGCCGGTCCCGGTTGTCCCCGATGAACCGCGGCGGTTCACCCGCGGAGGTCGCGGCCGTGGTCTGCACCCTGGCGGCGCCCGACGCGGGATTCATCACCGGTCAGGTCGTCCACGTCAACGGTGGCGCCCTGCTGGCCAGGACGTGAGAGCCCGCTTCGGCTTGGAAAGGGCAGGTCTGACGATGATCGGGACCTACGCGATGTCGCATCTGCGGATGCTGGAGGCGGAGGTGGTCCACGTCTTCCGGGAGGTGGCGGCCACCTGCGCCCGTCCGGCGCTGCTGTTCTCCGGCGGCAAGGACTCGGTGGTGATGCTGCACCTGGCGGCCAAGGCGTTCTGGCCGGGGCCCCTGCCGTTCCCGGTGATGCACGTCGACACCGGTCACAACTTCGACGAGGTCATCGAGTTCCGGGACCGCACGGTCGACCGGCTCGGCGTGCGACTGCTGGTCAGCCACGTCCAGGACGACATCGACGCGGGGCGGGTGGCGGAGGAGACCGGTCCGCGCGCGAGCCGGAACCGGCTGCAGACCGTCGCGCTGCTCAGGGGCATCGCCGAGCACGATCTGGGCGCGGTGTTCGGCGGTGCGCGGCGCGACGAGGAGAAGGCCAGGGCGAAGGAACGGGTGTTCAGCTTCCGCGACGAGTTCGGGCAGTGGGATCCGCGCAACCAGCGGCCGGAGCTGTGGAACCTCTACAACGGGCGCCACCACAAGGGCGAGCACATCCGGGTGTTCCCGCTGTCGAACTGGACCGAGCTCGACATCTGGACCTACATCAGGGACGAGGGCATCGAGCTGCCGCCGCTGTACTACGCCCACGACCGCGAGGTCGTCGAGCGAGACGGAATGCTGTTGGCCCGCACCAGGTTCCTCCACCTGCTCGACGGCGAGGAACCGTTCACCGCCCGGGTGCGGTTCCGCACCGTCGGGGACGCCACGTGCACGGGATGCGTGGAGTCCACAGCGGACACCCCTGGCGCGGTCGTCGCCGAGGTCGCCGCGACCCGGGTCTCCGAACGAGGTGCGACCCGCGCCGACGACCGGATCTCGGAGTCAGGCATGGAGGACCGGAAGAGGGAGGGGTACTTCTGATGACCGAGCTCGTGCGCATCGCCACCGCGGGCAGCGTCGACGACGGCAAGTCCACCCTCATCGGGCGGTTGCTGTACGACTCCAAGGCGCTGTTCACCGACCAGTACGCGGCGCTGGAGGCGGCCGGCCGCGACTCCGGCGACGGCCGGCCCAACCTCGCGATGGTGACCGACGGCCTGCGCGCCGAGCGCGAGCAGGGCATCACGATCGACGTCGCCTACCGGTACTTCGCCACGCCGCGGCGGAAGTTCATCATCGCCGACACCCCCGGTCACGTCCAGTACACCCGAAACATGGTGACCGGGGCTTCCACCGCCGATCTCGCGCTGATTCTCATCGACGCGTCCACGGGCGTCGTGGAGCAGGCCAGGCGGCACGCGTTCCTGGCCAGCCTGCTGGCGATCCCGCACTTCGTCGTGTGCGTGAACAAGATGGATCTGGTCGACTTCTCGCAGCAGCGGTTCGCCGAGATCAGGGCTGAGTTCGAACGTGTCGCGGCGAAGCTGGACGTTCCCGACCTGACGTTCGTGCCGATGTCGGCCCTGCACGGCGACAACGTCGTCGACCGGGGCGGCAGCATGCCCTGGTACGAGGGGACGTCCCTGTTGCACCACCTCGAAGAGGTCCACGTGGCCTCCGACCGCAACCTGATCGACACCCGGTTCCCGGTGCAGTACGTCGTTCGCCCGCAGCAGGTGACCGGCGAGGAGCGCGGCTACGCGGGCACGCTGACCGGTGGCGTCCTGCGGTCGGGGGACGAGGTGGTAGTGCTTCCCTCCGGCCTCGGCACCACCGTGCGGGAGATCTTCGGGCCCGGCGGCGAACCGCTCGCCGAGGCGTTCGCCCCGCAGGCGGTCAGCCTGCGGCTGGCCGACCAGGTCGACGTGAGCCGGGGCGACATGATCTGCCGTCCGGGCAACCGGCCCCACGTCGGGCACGAGTTCGACGCGATGGTGTGCTGGCTGACCGACGAGTCGGTGCTGAGCCCGCACTCCCGCTACACGCTGCACCACACGACGCGCGCCACCAAGGCGGTCGTGCGGGACCTGACCTACCGGCTCGACGTCAACACCCTCCACCGCGACACCGCTGCGGATTCGCTGGCGCTCAACGACATCGGCCGGGTCCGGCTGCGGACCCAGCAGCCGTTGATGTTCGACCCGTACCGGCGCAACCGCGAGACCGGCAGCTTCATCCTGATCGACGACGCCACCAACAACACCATCGCGGCCGGCATGATCACCGACGCCGTCCGGCGGCAGTCCTCGGTGGTCTGGCACGACACGTCGCTCGGTCGCGCCGAACGCGGAAGCAGGGGGATGACGGTGTGGCTGACCGGGCTTTCCGGTTCGGGCAAGTCCAGCGTCGGCGCGGAGCTCGAGCGACTCCTGGTGGCGTCGGGCCGACCGGCGTACCTGCTCGACGGGGACAACCTCCGGCACGGCCTCAACGCCGATCTCGGCTTCGGCGCCGACGACCGCAGCGAGAACGTCCGGCGAGTGGGCGCGGTCTCCCAGCTGTTCGCCGACGCCGGTGTCGTCTCGGTCGCCGCTCTGATCAGTCCGTACCGACGTGACCGGGACCGCGTCCGGCAAGCGCACGACAGCGCCGGAATCCCGTTCGTCGAGGTCTTCGTCGACACCCCGCTGCCGGTGTGCGAGTCCCGTGATCCGAAGGGCCTGTACGCGAAGGCCAGGGACGGTGGCATCCGCGGCTTCACCGGTGTCGACGACCCGTACGAGCCACCGGAGTCCGCCGACGTCGTCCTGCGGCCCGGCGACGGTGATCCGCAGGAACAGGCCGCGGGGCTTCTGGAGCACGTGCTGGCGATCCTCGACCGACGAGGATGTGGTTCTGAATAGCGAGATCAACGATGCCGTGTTCGTCCTGGTGAGAATCTACGTATTGGATGGCCTTGATGGGTGCAGTCAATGATCTGGTCGATGTGCGAGTGGATGATGCGACGAGCGAGACCCGGGACCTGATGGCGGGTCTTTCGGAAGCTCCGCGCGTGATCCCGACCGTATACGGGTACGACGAACGGGGATCGGATCTGTACGCGCAGATCTGCGACTTGGAAACCTACTACCCGTATCACGCTGAATGGGCACTGCTGAAGCGCAATGCCGATGCTATTTGTGATCTTGCGGAGGTGGACGAAGTAGTCGAATTGGGCTGCGGTACGGCCACGAAATCCGAACTGTTGTTGAATCGAATGGCCGTCAAGTCGCAAGCGCCGCTGAGGTATGTGCCGATCGATGTGTCGGAAGAAATGCTGAAACGGACGTCTGATCGGCTTTCTGATTCCATCGAAACCCTCGATATTTGGCCCATCGCCGGTGACTACCACAGCAGTCTGAGCGTTGTCGGGCGGCGGCCGGAAGCATCGCGACTCTTCCTGTTCATGGGCAGCTCGCTGGGGAACATGAGCGAACAGAAGCGACGCGAACTGCTGGCGGATATAAGGTCCGCGGGACGCCGCGGTGATCTCCTGGTGGTCGGTGTCGATTTCGACAAACCCCGCTCGGTGCTAGAGGAAGCGTACAACGACCCGCCTGGGGTCGATCTGTGGCATAATTTCTTGACCAATAGGTTGACATCCCTGAACCGCGCATTTGATGGCGACTTCGACCCGTCCGTGTTCGATAGCAGATTGGTTTACAACACGGATGCCCGCCGCATGGAAGCGCGGATCTGGCCAAGGGTCGACGTCGAATTCCGCCTTGCCGACTTGAATCTGCGCGGGGTTATCAAGGCGGGCGAGGTCGTGACCGTCGACACGTCGCACAAGTTCACGATCGACGAGCTCGATGAATTGCTGGAAACGGCGGGGATGCGCATCAGGGAATCGTACGAAGAATCGACTGTGAAGTACTCCCTGCTGGTACTGGAAATGATGTGATGTTCCTTGGCTCGGCCAGGTGATCTCGGGTCGGCCGGCGCCGGGCATAGGTGAAGCCCCTGGTGGAAGGGTTGTCGATCAAGATCACCCAGTACGCCGGGGGCTTCACGTGTTGTGATCATCGACGGGATCTTGGTGCCAGGATGGAAAAGGATCCGGCACGCGGACGAGCGCGTGTCGGCCGGAGCGCCTGCCGAGTGCCGAAGGGACCGTGATCACCTGTTCGGTCGATGAAGCGATGTGGGCGTCCGAACCGACGGATGATGTGGACTGGCAGATCGTGAGGAGCTACGCGTTGATCATCGGCAGAATCGTGCAGCGCCGGGGTGGTGGGCGGACCGGCGTGGCGCCTCCTGATCGCACTGTGTTCCTGCTGCTCGCGCTCTACGCGTGCTGGGGCTCGGCGATTCCGGCGATGAAGCTGATGGTCGACAGCGTGCCGCCGCTCGGTGGGGCGGCGCTGATCTTCTTGCTCGGCGGGCTCGTGCTAGCTGTCGTCGCGCGTGGGCGTCCTCGGCCTACGCGGGTGCAAGTGCGGCACCTGGCGGTCGCCGGCGTGCTGCTGCTGGTGGGCGGGCAAGGGCTCGCCACGGTCGCGCTGACCGCGGTGACCGCCAGTCTCGGGGCGATCCTCGCCGCGGCGATCCCGCTGTGGGTGGTGCTCCTGAGCGGGTTGATCGGAACCCGCGTGTCGGTCGCGTCGCGGGTGCGCCTCGTGGCGGGTTTCGGTGGCATCGTGGTCGTGGTTCTGACGGCGCCGGGTAGTGCGATCGGCGGGGCGCCGTGGGCGGTCGCGGCTTTCTGCGTTGCGCCGATCCTGTGGGCTGCGGGGAGCCTGTTGATGGCGAACGTCGCCGGGACGGTTGACCGAGTGGTCGCCAGCGCGGTTCAGTTGCTCGCCGGTGGGACCGTGTTGCTGCTGGTTGCGTTGTCGCTCGGTGAATTCGCCCCGGCCCGGTGGTCGGGCGTCAGCTGGGCCTCGGCTGGGGCGGTGGTGTTTCTGCTCGTCTTCGACTCGCTCGTCGGTTTCATGCTCTACACGCGCCTGTTGGAGAGCGCACCGGCGCCGCTGGTCAGTACCTACGCCTACATCACGCCGCTCGTCGGCGCCGCGATCGGCGCGACCGTGTTCGGCGAGTCGCTCTGGGCCGGTGCGTTCGTCGGGGGCGCCTTGGTGCTCGGCGCGGTCGCACTCGAACTGCGCGGGAGATGAGCCTCCTCGGTCCCGGGGACCTGATCATCGGCGTGGCGATCGAAACGGCTTCGCGACAGCCGGAAATCGCTTCGGTCCGAGCCGCTGGCGAGCGGCCCGGCCGACAAGTGTCCACAAAGGTCCGGGCCGGGTCACCCGCGGGTGGCCCGGCCCGGACGTGTCGAGGGCCAGGCGCGGGACGCGCTGTCGACCCGCAGGCAGCCGAAGCTCGCCCCGGCTCGCGTTGCGGCCCGGGGCGAACTGGCGATCACGGAGTGCGTCAGGGCACCTTCGTCATCCAACACAGCGGTCTGGCCGAGGGAACCAAGCAGAGCAGCTACGGGGCCATCGTTCCGGGTTCCGGAACCGGGCGGCTCACGGGCATCTCGGGCCATGCGAAGGAGGTTCAGCAGGAGGTTCTCACACTGGTCTACACGCTATAAGGGGCACCGCCGGAATACGGGCGACAGGGGCAATGGCCCACTGACCCCGCTGACCCAAGTCCAAAGAAAGTTAGGGCAGAACATGACTTCCAACAGGCACGACGGAGACACTTGGGACCTGGCATCCAGCGTCGGCGCGACCGCCACCATGGCCGCGGCGGCCCGGGCGATAGCGAACCGCGCGGATCGTCCGCTCATCGACGACCCGTTCGCCGAACCGCTCGTCCGGGCGGTCGGCGTAGACCTCCTCACCCGGCTGGCGACCGGCGAAGTGGCCCCCAACGACTTGGTAGAGCAGGTATGGATCGACGGAGCCGTGGTACGTACCAAGTTCTACGACGAGTTCTTCCTCGATGCGACGAACGCGGGCATCACGCAGGTCGTGATCCTGGCCTCGGGGCTGGATTCCCGCGCGTACCGACTGCCCTGGCCAACCGGGACCGTGGTGTATGAGGTCGACCAGCCGCAGGTCATCGAATTCAAGACCCGCACACTGGCCGAGTTGGGCGCTGCGCCTACCGCCGACCGGAGAGTGGCCGCGGTCGATCTGCGCGACGATTGGCCCACCGCACTGCGCACCGCCGGATTCGACCCGGCCCGGCCGACCGCGTGGAGCGCCGAAGGCCTGCTGGGCTACCTGCCGCCCGAGGCGCAGGACCGCCTGCTGGACACCATCACCGAACTCAGCGCGCCGGGAAGCCGGGTGGCCACCGAAAGCAGGCCCAATCCGCAACCGGGCGAGGAGGACAAGGCGAAGGAAGGCCTGCACCGCATCTCCGAACGCTGGCGTGCGCACGGTTTCGATCTCGACCACGCGAGGCTGCGATATTTCGGTGAGCGCAACGAAGCGGCTCCGTACCTGACCGACCGCGGCTGGGCGCTGAACGGAATCAGCATCCGAGACCTGTTCGCCGCCAATGACCTTCCGCCCCTCAAGGACGACGACTTGCGCATGGGCGACGTGCTCTACGTCAGCGGCGCCCTCAACAAGACCGCGAAGTGGCAGCAAACGCGGCGGTGAGTATCAGGGTCGCGACCCCAACGGATACGGGCTGCACAACGTGGCGGGCAACGTGTGGGAGTGGTGCGCCGACTGGTTCGACGGCAGCGCTCGGGCGCGGTCCATGCGCGGCGGTTCCTACCTGTGCCACACCTCGTACCGCAACCGCTACCGCGTCGCCGCCCGCACCGCCAACAGCCCCGACAGCTCCTCCGGAAACCTGGGTTTCCGCTGCGCCGCCGACCTATCCCAACGCGACTGATCCCGCTGGCGTGTCACGGGCCGAATCCGGCCGTCGCACCCCTCGCGGTGCGCCTACAGTCGGAGGTGGGTGCGGCCGCCGCGGTGTCGCGGTGGTGCGCACGGATCGGCCGACGGACTGCGGGATGAGGTGCGAGCGCTGGTGCGCAAGGTGAAGGATCTGACCGGGCCGGGGCTCACGGATGGTTTCGGGATCGGGGGTACCGACCTCGGGGTCACCGCCGTCGCGCCGGACGGGCGGCTGGTGTCGGTGTTCGGCGACACGTTCGAGCGGGCGGGGGTGGGCGGGCCCGGCTGGCGGTCGCCGGTCGTGCTGTTCGGCGATCCGCGGACCGCCACGTCGGGGATCAGGTGGACCGGTTCGACCGGCGCGCACCCGTACGCCGAGCAGGCGCTGCCGTACCGCCACGACTCGATGGTCCGCGGGCGGCGCGTGGGCACCGTGATCCCGACCGACGTCATCACCATCGGTGACGAGATGTACCTGCACGTGATGGTGTGCGAGGGGCTCGGCAACGTCCACTGGACCGAGGTGCACCGCTCGACCGACAACGGTGAGTCCTGGGCGCACACCGGTGCGTGGTGGCCCGGTGACCACCACGGCGGTCTGTTCCAGATGTTGACCTGGGAACTGGGCGACGACGGCTACGTCTACGCCTTCTCGACCGGGTTCCAGCGGGACAAGGGCCTGGTCCTGCAACGCGTCCCGGCCGACCGCCTCACCGATCCCCGTGCGTGGGAGGGCTGGGGTTTCCGCGATGGCGCCTGGGCGTGGGGAAATCCGCCGACCATCGCGCTCACCGGTGCCTACGGTGAACTGTGCCTGCGCCGGGTCGACGATCGTTGGTTGTTGTCGTTCTTCGATGCCGGCAACTACCGCATCGACGTGATGAACCTCGACGGGCCGACGTCGAACCTGTACGAAGCGGTCCGCAGCACTGTGCTGCAGGGCTGCTCGTGGCACGGCGAGAACCACGGCAGCGGGCATGTCGCGCAGCTCTACGGCGGTTACATCGTGCCCGGCTCGACGCTGGACGACCTGCACCTGGTCGTCAGCCAGTGGAACACCGAGCAGAACTGGCCGTACCGGGCGATGCAATTCGCGGGTAGCGCTCCCCGCCCGATCCCCGGGGCGGAGGAAACGGGCGGCGGTACCGGTCGCCGGATCCAGAGGGCAGCCCATGACCTCGTCCTGCGCCGTCGCCGTTGAACGGCATGGGGCCTCGTCGTTCTCGCCCTTCGCCGATCACGACGACTCCCCGCATCGGCACGGTTCCGATCTGCTCGCGCTTCGTTCGGTGTCGGTGGAGGCGTTCGGCCGGTCGGTTCGCGGCGCATGGATCCCGTTGTTGGGCGCGATGGCGGAGTTGAGGACGGCGGTGTTGGGCAGCTTGATCATGCCGTCGTCGCTTTCCAGCGTCAGGTAGACGAGGCCCACTTCGGCTACGCGGCCTTCCAAGGGCCCACCGAGCGTCCCCGAGTGGACGATCAGGTGGTCGCCGACGTTGAAAGGGCGCGCGGTGGCGAGCATCAGGCCGGCGAACACGTTGCCGAGCGACTGCTGCGCAGCGATGCCGATGATCACGCCGGTGACGGCGCCGCCGAGGAGGAGCTGGTCCACCCGCACGCCCAGCTCTCCCAGCGTCAGGACCGCGACGAGGGCATAACCGGCCAGGGAGATGACCAATCGGATCGCCCCGGCATGGCTTGCGCTGAGCCGAACCCTGGCGCGGCGGCCCGCTTCCCTCGCGAGGCTCTGCACGGCGACCGATCCCAGCGCGACGAACACGATCGCGCCCCCGATCGCAGCGGCTTTGTACAGGGGCTGGCCGTCGCGGAACCACGCGGCAGGATCGATCAGGGCTGCCGCCACCAGCATCACCACGGCGAAGAACGTCGCGCCCACGCCGCGTTTCGTGTCGGCGCTGAGCTGTCGTGGCTTCAGGGCCAGCCGGATGTTCCGCCGCCGGCTGCGGTTACCGGTGTCGGGGTCGCTGTTCGGGGAGTCCATGTGTTTCGATTCTCAGGGAGTCAGCCACAAGATCAAGGGTTCGGCCGCCTTGGATTGCGGAATCGACATCCCCCACGGCGGTGCCGTGCTCGGACGAGAAATTTCGCAGCCGCACGGTTCATCGCGACCTAGCGCCAGGTGGTGAGCAGTCGGGTCAGCGCCTCGGTCGCTTCGCGGATCGCCGTGACGGAGCACGTCTCGTCGCTGACGTGCGCCTGATCGGGGTCGCCCGGCCCGTAGATGACGACCGCGGGCGAGCCGAGGGCGGTGGCCAGCACCGAGGCGTCGGTGAAGTACGTGGCGTACTCGGGACGCAGGTCGGAATCCGACGGGCGCAGGGCGTCGATGATGGTGCGCGCCAACGGGTTCTCGGGGTCGGTGGCGACGCCGGGCAGGTCCAGCTCGGTGGCGAAGTCCGTACCGGGCAGCGCGAGCTCGCCGATCGCGGCACGTGCTTCGGCGGCGGTGAACTCCGGCGTGGTGCGGATGTCGAGCATCAGCTCGGCCCGGTCCGGGACCAGGTTCGGCTGCACGCCGGAGCGGAACGCGCCGACGTTGACCGTGGCGGGGCCGTGCGTCGGGCTGGTCGGCCAGCCCGCGTGCCGGTGGATGCGCACGGCCGTTTCGGCTAGTGCGGCGAGGGCGTTCTCGCCGAGTTCCGGGCGGGATCCGTGGGCGCTGCGGCCGTGCGCGGTCAGCCGCAGCCACAGAACTCCCTTGTGCCCGAGCACGATCCGGTTGGCGGTCGGCTCGGCGACCAGCAGCGCGGGGCTGGGCGCGAGCTCGGGGAGCAGTGCCGCGCCTTCGCAGCCGGTTTCCTCGCCGAAGGTGAACACCAGCTGCACGGCCAGGTCGTCGGGGCTGGTGCGGGCGCAGTGCATCGCGGCGGCGGCGATCGCCGCCACGCCGGCCTTCATGTCGCTGCTGCCGCGGCCGCGCAGCCGGTCGCCGTGGATCTCGCCGCTGTGCGGGTCGAACGACCACGTCGCCGGGTCGGCCGGCACCGTGTCGAGGTGTCCGGTGAGGGTGATCGGGGTGCCGGTGCCGAACCTGGCGACCAGGTTGGCCCGGTTCGGGCGCGGTTCGTCGACCGCGACCTCGAAACCGGCCGACGTCAGCATCGGGGCGAGCAGGTCGGCGGCGGCCTTCTCGCCGGCCGCGCGGGTGTCGAGTCGGACGAGCTGCTGGGCGAGCGCGATCGGATCGGTCACGGGTCCTCCGTGGTCAGTGCTGGGGCGGGGTCGCGGAACCGCGGATGACCAGTTGCAGCGGGAGGGTCCGCCGCACGGTGCCGGTCTCCGGTTCGGCGATGCGGGCGTGGACCAGTTCCAGGGCGCCGTGGGCCAGGTCGGCGACGGGCTGCTGCAGGGTCGTGAGCTTCGGGCGCAGCCATTCGCCGACCCGGATGCCGTCGCAGCCGATCACCGACAGGTCCTCCGGGATGCGCAGGCCGTGCAGTTCGGCGGCGCCGAGGACGCCGACCGCGGCGATGTCGCTGCCGACGAACACGGCGGTGGGCGGCTGCGCGGCGCCGGTGAGGTACGGGAATGTGCTCGCGCCGAACTGCTCGGTGTAGGGGCCGTGCAGGATCAGGTCCTCGTCGACCTCCAGGCCGGCGTGCAGCATCGCGTCGCGGTATCCGCGGAGGCGGTCGCGGGTGGTGGAGAGCTCCCGCGGTCCGGCTATGTGCGCGATGCGCCGGTGTCCCAGCTGTGCCAGGTACGCCGTCGCCTGGTAGGCGCCGCCGTAGTTGTCGACCCCGATGGTGTCCACCCCGGCGGTGTCGGCGATCTCCTCGTCGAGCACGACCACCGGTAGCCCGTCGGCGATGGCCTGGAGCAGACGCGGGTTCTCCCGGTGCATACCGACGTAGATCATCCCGTCGATGTCCTCGGCGCCGGCGACGAAATCGCTCACCTTGGCTTCGCGCTGCGCCTGCCGGCCGGTCACGCCGATGACGAGCGAGGCGCCGCTGACCGCGGCGGCCGTGGCGATCTCCTCGGCCAGCGCCGCGAAGAACGGGTTGACCAGTTCCGGGACGATCAGCGCGATGACCGGCCCGTGGTCGCGCGCGGCGTCCGGGGATGCCGACGGGCGGACCTCGTAGTGCAGTTCCCGGACGGCGGCGTCGATCCGGGCAGCGGTTTCGGACTGCACCTTCAGCTGGCCGCGCAGGTAGCGCGACGCCGTCGAGGTCGACACTTGCGCAAGTTGCGCAACGCGCGTCAACGTCATCGCCGCCCCTTTCGTCGAGTGCTCGACCGCAGTGTATCGGCAAGTCTTCGGGGAGCGCTCTTGACGCGCCGAACGGGCCCGCTTATGTTTGCGCAACATCGAGCGCAAAGTTTGCGCAAAGTACTTTCACCAGGAGGCGGAATTGAGTCGGGTGCTGCTGGCCGGGGAGTCCTGGGTCGCCCGGACGACCGACGTCAAGGGCTTCGATGCCATCGACCGGGCCCAGCTCGAGATCGGCGCCGAGGTGTTGCTCGCGGCGTTGCGCGCCGAGGGGCACGAGGTGGTGCACCTGCCGTCGCACGCCGTGGCGACCGATTTCCCCGCGTCGACGGCGGAATTGGACGAATACGACGTGGTGATCCTGTCGGACATCGGCGCGAACTCGCTGCTGCTGCACCCGCAGGTGTTCAACCAGGGACGCCCCTTCCCGAACCGGCTCAAGCTGCTGGCCGAGTGGGTGCGGGGCGGCGGCGGGCTGGCCATGGCCGGCGGCTACCTGAGCTTCCAGGGGTTCCAGGCCAAGGCGAACTTCCACGGCACGCCGATCGAGGACGTGCTGCCGGTCGAGATCCTGCCCTACGACGACCGGGTGGAATGCCCCGAAGGCGTCGCCGGTGAGCTCACCGGAACCGCGCACCCGGTCACCGAGGGCATGGACGCGCAGTGGCCGATCCTGCTCGGTTACCAGCGGCTGATCGCCAAGTCCGACGCGACCGTGCTCGCCACGGTCGAATCCCGGCCGCTGCTGGCCGTGCGCGCCGAAGGAGCCGGCCGGACCCTCGCCTTCGCCTCGGACATCTCGCCGCACTGGGCGCCCACCGAGTTCATGGAGTGGCCGGGGTACCGTCGGCTGTTCCACCAGGCGGTCACCTGGTTGGCCGGCGACCGGTAGCCCGGTCCGCGCCCCGCCGGGCTGCCCACATCACCCGCGGTGTGCCTCGGCGCGACAACGACGTCCAAGCCTTGCCCCCGTCTCACCTGCTCCGGTGCACCACGGACAACTAGGGAGTGCGCACCGCCATGACCAATACACCCGCTCCTCCGGTGGCCCCGCCGGCGACGTCCGGCCGGGCGGCCCGCGGCGTCACCACGACCGCCCTGGTCATCGCCACGGTGCTGGCCGGCATGCTCAGCCCGCTGCAGTCAGCGGTCAACGGCGCGCTCGGCGAGACCGTCGGCGACGGCAACAGCGCGGCCGTGATCTCGTTCGGCAGCGGCCTGCTGCTGATGCTCGTCATCGTGTTCGCACGGCCCGGCACGCGCCGGCAGGCGCTGGGCATCCCGCGCCTGATCCGCAGCCGCCGCATCGGCTGGTGGAACTACCTCGCCGGTCTCTGCGGCGGCGCGGTGGTGCTCTCCGAGGGCGTCTCGGTCGGGGTGCTCGGGGTGGCGGTCTTCCAGATCACCCTGATCGCCGGTCTGATCATCTCCGGGGTCATCTGCGACCGGATCGGCGTCACCGCCACGGTCAAGCAGCCGATCTCGGTCGCCCGCGGGCTCGGCGCCGCGCTGGCCGTCGCCGCTACAGCGGTCACGATCTCGCCGAACTTCCACGTGCCGCACGCGATCGCGCTCGCCGTCCTGCCGTTCGCCGCCGGGCTGCTCGCCGGGTGGCAGCCGGCGGGCAACGCGGCGGTGGCGCGGGAGAGCGGCTCGATGCTGGTGTCGATCACGTTCAACTTCCTGGTCGGCTTCGTCGTCCTGCTGGCGGGCCTGCTGGTCCGGCTGGCGATCGGAACGGCGCACTTCTCGCTGCCGCCGACCTGGTGGATGTACACCGGCGGGGTGCTGGGCCTGCTGTCGATCGGGTTCATGGCGCTGCTGGTGCGGGGTCTCGGCCTGCTCCTGCTCGGGCTGGGTTCGGTGGCCGGGCAGCTCGTCGGTTCGCTGCTGCTCGACCTCGTCGTGCCCGCGGTCGGCCACCCCATCCACCTCGTCACCGTGATCGGCACCGTGCTCGCGCTGGTCGCCGCCGGGATCGGGATGATCCCCTCCCGCCAGGCCGGCGAACCGGGAGCCGCGCGGTGACCGGCGGGTTCGTGCAGACCGTCACGGGCCCGGTGCCCGCGGGCGAACTGGGGCTCGTCCTGCCGCACGAGCACCTCTTCAACGACTTGTCCGGGGTGCTCGACCCGCCGAGCTACCGGTTCACCGAGTTCCTGGCCGGTCGCGCCGTCGATGCATCGGCGGCGTGGGCGCTCCGGCAGGACCCGTACTGCTGCGCGGACAACCTGGCCGCCAAGCCGGTCGACGGCGTGGTCGACGAAGTCGCGGCCTTCCAGGCGGTCGGCGGCCGGACCATCGTCGACGCCACGTGCAGCGCGGCCATCGGCCGCGACCCCGACAAGCTGGTGGCGGCGGCCCGCCGCACCGGCCTGAACATCGTCATGGGCTGCGGCGCCTACCTGGAGAAGTTCGAGGGCGAGCGCATCACGGCGAATTCGGTCGAGGCGCAGGCCGCGAGCATCGGCGACGAGCTCGCCCGCGGCGTCGGCGAGCACCGGGCGCGGCCGGGGATCATCGGCGAGATCGGTGTTTCCCCGGACTTCACCCCGGCGGAGTCGGCCTCGTTGCGGGCTGCCGCGCTCGCCCAGCGCGAGCATCCCGAGGTGGCGCTCATGATCCACCTGCCCGGCTGGCAGCGCCGCGGGCACGAGGTGCTCGACATCGTGCTCGACGAGATCGGCGTCGACCCCGGCCGGGTGGTGCTGTCGCACATGGACCCGTCGGCAGCGGACACCGCCTACCAGGCCGGCATCGCCGACCGCGGGGTCTGGCTGGAGTTCGACATGATCGGCATGGACATCACGTTCCCGAAGGAGGGCGAGGCCCCGGCGAGCCGGGTGAGCGCGGCGGCCGTCGCGGGGCTCGTCGAGGCCGGCCACGGCCACCGGGTGCTGCTCAGCCACGACGTCTTCCTGAAGCAGATGTGGACGCGCCACGGCGGGAACGGATTCGCATTCGTGCCAACGGTTTTCGCCGAGATGCTGCGGGTGCTCGGAGTCGGCGACGACTGGATCGAGACGCTCACCCGGACCAATCCGGCCCACATGCTCTGCGGGCGGTAACAGGGAACCGGCATGGATGCCTCCGGTCGTCAGCGAGGCGCCCACAGCTGGTCGGCATCTCCGGCGTCGAGGCGGCCCCGGTAGACGTCGATCTTGTGGCCGATGAGCTCCAGATTCTCTTGGAGATCGGAGATCTGGGCGAGCACTTGGTCGCGGTGCGACTCGAGCAGGTCCAGGCGGTCGTGCTCGTTGCCCCTGCCGGCGGCCACGAGCTGGGCGTAGCGGCGGATGCCTCTGATGGGCATGCCGGTCGCGCGCAGCCTGGTGCAGATGGTGATCCACTCGAGGTCGAGCCTGTGGTATCGGCGGCGGCCTCCGCGGGTGCGGTCCACGGGAGTGACGACCAGCCCGGCTCGCTCGTAGTAGCGCAAGGTGTGCGCGCTGACGCCGCTACGACGCGCGGCTTCGGCGATGCTCAGGCCCGCCTCGGGGATCGGATCCGGTACGTCTCGGTTGACTTCGAGCACGCTCTAAAACGTAGCGTTCCTCCACATGAATCTCCCAACCCCGTTCTCGCCGCCGAAGAGGGGTACCGATCAACGGCGCCGACTGCTGGTGCTCGCGATCTGCTGCGCCAGCGTGATCGTCGTGGTGATGGACATCTCGATCGTCAATGTCGCGCTGCCGGCCATTCGACGCGACCTGGCTGCGTCGGCGGCTGGTCTTCAGTGGACGGTCGACGCCTACACCCTGGTGCTGGCGAGTTTTCTCGTTCTGGCGGGCTCGATGGCCGACCGCCTCGGCCGACGACGTGTATTCCTCGTCGGACTCGCCGTCTTCGGACTCGGGTCACTGTTGTGCGGGCTGGCGTCGACGATCGAGTGGCTGATCGCGGCGCGAGCGCTCCAGGCCGTCGGCGGCACCATGCTCAATCCGGTGGCGATGGCGATCGTGGCCAACACGTTCACGGAGCCGGCCGAGCGGGCGCGGGCGATCGGTGTGTTCGGTTCGACGACCGGCCTGTCCCTGGCTCTGGGGCCGGTCCTCGGTGGCGCGCTGGTCGATGTCTTCGGCTGGCGCTCGGTTTTCTTCGTCAACGTGCCGATCGTGGCCGCCGCGATCGCGTGCGCCACCATCTTCATTCCCGAGTCCCGCGCTGCCCGTGCCCGCCGGCTCGACCCGGTCGGCCAGATTCTGGTGGCGCTCCTGATGGGATGCGTCGTCTACGCGGTCATCGAGTCCAGGTCGCTGGGCTGGAGCTCACCGGCCATCCTCGGCCTGTTCGCCGTCGCCATCGCGAGTGCTCTGGGCATCGTCTTCTACGAACCGCGTCGGGCAGATCCGCTGCTGGAGTTGCGCCTGTTCCGCAGTGCGCCGTTCAGCGCGGCGATCCTCATGGCGCTCTTCGCTCTGTGCGGGTTCAGCGCCTTCCTGTTCGTGACCACCCTGTATCTCCAGGACGTGCGCGGCATGTCGGCGTTGTCAGCGGGACTGTGCCTGGTTCCGGTCGGGGCCCTGGTCGTGGTGCTCTCGCCCTTCACCGGACGGCTGGTCGGGGCACGTGGTTCGCGGATCCCGCTCGTGATCGCTGGAGCGGCCCTCGCCTCGGGCGGAGGGGCATCGATGTGGCTTTCACCCGAGACGCCGCTGCCATTCGTACTCGCGGTCTGCCTGCTGATCGGCATCTTCCTGGGCATGGTCAACCCACCCATCACCAACACGGCTGTCGCCGGCATGCCCCGGTCGATGGCCGGGGTGGCCGGATCGCTGGCCTCCGCCGGCCGGCAAACCGGCACCACGCTGGGCGTCGCGATCGCCGGCACGATCGTCGGCCCAGCCCTGACGGCTGGGCCGGCCAGCTACACCGAAATAGCGCGAGGCGTGTGGTGGATGGTGCTCTGCCTCGGCCTGGGCGTCCTGATGTTGGCCCTGCTCAGCACTGGATCATGGGCCCAGTCCACCGCAGCGAATGCGGCGGCGCTGTTCGGGGAGCTCGACCACGGCCCGGATAGCCCGCAGCGGTCTCGCCGTGCACGAGGAGCGTTCGATGTCCCGCACGATCCGGACCGGACGAGTGATTCCCGGTGCTGACGGTACGTCAGCTCTGCGCGACCGGCAGGGGCGCCGCGAACTTGAGCTCGGCTGCAGGACCAAAGCCCCACGTCGATGCCCCGCCGCCAACGGCATGCTGGAGCCGGTCATGGCGTTAGCGGCTTCTTCCTGATCCTTGCCGTACGACCGGTCATGCCCCGGTCCGAAGGGCTGAGCGGATCCTCCGCATCCCGTCCCTCGGGGAGGTCTTTCCATGCCAGACATCGAGTCGACGAACGACAGGCAGAAGCCGCGATCGAACGCGTGGCAGTCCGCGGTCACCGTGGTGCAGGAGGCGGAGCCTCCCTTCATCCCGGCGGGTGCGCACGTGACGACCATCGTCGTCGAGTTCCCACCGGGCGACCCCGGCACCCCTCCGCATCGGCACCCCGGACCGGCCTTCGGCTACGTGCTGGACGGCGAGATGGTGTTCGAGCTCGAAGGTCAGCCGGCGCGCGTCGTCCGGGCCGGCGAGGCGTTCTGGGAGCCAGGTGGCGACGTCATCCACTACCAGGACGGCAACAACCGCGACGACATCCCGGTGCGCTTCACCGTCACGATGTTCTGCGAACCGGGCAAACCCATGCTCACCTTGGTGGACGAGGAAGAGCTCGTCCGGCGCAAGAGCCGCCGGGCCCCGCGCACGAGCTGACCGCGAGACCCGTCGTGTTCAAGGCTCGGACACCTCATCGCCGGGAACACGGAAGGTCGACGAAATGAAGATCGCTGTCATCGGTGGCACCGGGCGCATCGGCTCGCAGGTGGTCAAGATCCTGAACGCGAGCGGGCACCAGGCGGTGCCGCACTCGCCGTCCACCGGTCTGGACCTGCTCAGCGGGCAGGGCCTGCCGGAAGCGCTGGACGAGGCCGACGTCGTCGTCAACTTGACGAACTCGCCGACCTTCGACGAAGCCTCGCTCGAGTTCTTCCAGAAGACGATGGACAACCTGCTGGCGGCAGCCAAGGCCGCTGGCGTCGGCCACGCGGTCATCCTCTCGATCGTGGGCGCCGACCAGGTGCCGGACCTGGTCTACTACCGCGCGAAGGTGCTGCAGGAGGACATCCTCAAGGCCGGCCCCGTGTCGTACTCGATCGTCCGCGCCACGCAGTTCTTCGAGTTCATCGACGCGGTGCTGTCCTGGACAGCCGACGAGAAGACCGTCCGCCTGCCCGCCACTCTCGTCCAGCCCATGGCCGCGGCCGACGTCGCCCGGGCCGTGGCCGACGTCAGCCTGGGCGACCCGCTGCAGGGCACCCGCAACGTCGCCGGCCCCGAAGTCTTCGCGCTCGACGAGCTGGGCAAGATCACCCTCGCCGCCCGTGGTGACCATCGCACCGTCGTCACCGACAACAGCGCCGGCATGTTCGCCGCCGCCCCGCGCGACGTCCTCATCGCCGAGGGCGACGCCGTCATCGCCACGACCACCTATCGGGAGTGGCTCGCGCGCTGACTCGGCTCGGCGACGACGCAGGTGCTGCGCACGCTCGTGGACGGGGTCTTTGGCGTCTACCGGGGCTGTTCCCATTCGGTCCGGGTGAGTTCGTACTCGACTTCGCCGTGCTCGGAGCCCTCGATCGCCTCCGGCCAGTCCCCGGTGAAGTTCCGGACGAAGGACAGGCCCGACTTCTCCATGACACGACGGGAACGAGAGTTGACGGCCATCGTGTTCGCCGTGACGCGCTCGACCTCCAGATCCGTGAACCCCTTGTGGATCAGGGCCCGGGAGCCTTCGGTGGCGTAGCCGTTCCCCCATGCCGCCTGGTTCAACCGGTAGCCGAGTTCGACCACGACGGGGGTGTGCTCCTCCAGCGGCCGGAACTCGAACCAACCCAGGAAGGTACCGCTGCTCTTCTCCTGCGCGGCCCAGTATCCGCGAGTCTCCCAGCACGGGTAGTCGTGCAGGAGCCGCGGCAGGGTCCGCGTCTCGATCGCCTCGCGGCTGGTGGGGCGGCCACCGTTGATGAAGCGCATGACCTCGGGATCGTTGTCCAGGGCGAGCAGGTGGTCGGTGTCGGCCGCTGTGAATGCGCGCAGGACGAGCCGGCCGGTTTCCAGGAAGTTGGTCATGCCGCGATCTTCACCAGGGCGGTCCGGGCCTGCCACCGGTTTTTCCGGCCGGCGGCGGTCTTCGGAAGTCGAGGAGTGGACTGCCGGCTCAGGCCTGGGCAAGTCCTCCGTCGACGAAGAGTTCGGCACCGGTGGTGAAACTGCTGGCATCAGTTGCCAGGAAGAGCGCGGCCGCGGCTACCTCGTCCGGGTCTCCCAGCCGGCCGAGGGGCATGCCGGCCAGGAGCGCCTCCTCGAAGTCGGTTTCCCGAGCCGGACCGGCCGTGATGCCGGAGAACATCGGAGTCTCGATCGGACCTGGGCTGACCGCATTGACCCGGATGCGGCGCCCCGCCAGCTCCACCGCCCAGGTCCGCGCGAAGTTGCGAACGGCGGCCTTGGCGGCGCTGTAGACGCTCGACGCCTCGACGCCCTTGGACGCGGCGATGGACGACGTCAGGATGACCGATGCGCCATCCGACAGCAGCGGCAGCGCCTTCTGCACCGTGAACAGCAGTCCCCGGACGTTGACGCCGAAGATGCGGTCGAAATGCTCCTCGCTGACGTCTTCCAGCCGCGCGAGCTCGGCCACGCCCGCGTTCGCGAACAGCACGTCGATGCGGCCGCTGTGGTCACCGACCTGGGCGTAGAGGCGGTCGAGATCTTCGAGCGAGGACACGTCGCTCCGCACGGCGATGGCTTGTCCGCGGTCGTTCTGCGCGTTGATCGCCTTCGCGGTGGTGTCCAACTCGGCCTGTCGCCGACCGGTGACGAACACGGTCGCACCTTCCAAGGCGAAACGCCGAGCGGTGGCCGCTCCAATACCCTCGGAACCGCCGGTGATCACGGCGACCTTCCCTTCGAGCTGCCCCATGAGACGTCCCTCCCCGCCCGCTGATGAAGCCCCGGTCACATGGCCGTTCGCCCTCAGAACGCATGCGCACACCTCGTTCGTCCACTATGGATTCTTCGTGCCGTTGCGAGGAATGCGCCGAGGTTCCTAGGTGTCCAGGTGCTGGCGCAGGAATTGACCGGCTTGCGCGATCGCGGCGCGGGGCGCCGGTGTGTCCGCGATCGGGTTGAGGAGCGCGAAGTCGTGGATCGTCCCGCCATAGCGCACCTGGGTCACCGGCACTCCCGCCTGCGCGAGCTTGCTCGCGTATGCCTCGCCCTCGTCGCGGAGCACATCGTCGTCGGTGACCACCAGCGCCGGCGGCAGTCCGCGCAACTGGTCGATCGACGCCTCCAGCGGCGAGACCGTCGGCTCCCAGCGCTGCTTCTCATCGGGCAGATACGCATTCCAGAACCACTGCATCGCGGCACGCGTCAGCCAGGGGCCCTCCGCGTACTGCCGGTAGGAGTCGGTATCCAGATCGGCGTCGGTGACCGGGTAGAACAGCACCTGTGCCGCGATCCGCGGACCACTGCGCTGCTTGGCCATCAGCGTCAGCGCCGCCGTCATGTTGCCGCCGACGCTGTCGCCGAACAGCGCGATCCGCCTCGGGTCGGCGCCGAAGTCCGCAGCGTTGGCCGCCACCCATTCGAGCGCGGTGTAGGCCTGCTCGTTCTGCACCGGGTAGTGCGCCTCGGGTGCCGGGGTGTAGTCGACGAAAACGACTGCCGCTCGGGCTGCGTTCGCCAGCTCCCGCACGAGGCGATCGTGGGTGTCCTTGTCCCCGAGAATCCAACCGCCTCCGTGCGAGTGGACGATCACCGGCAGCGGGCCGGTGGTGTTCTGGGGCTTGACGATGCGAATGCTCACCTCGCCGGTCGGTCCACCCGGGATCACGCGATCCTCGACATCGGCGGGCATCACCTCGACCGGAACGCTGGTCTGGGCTCCCCGCAGCACCTCGCGCGCGTCCTGCGGCGACAGTTCGTAAAGCGGCGTGCCCCCGGCAGCGGCAAGCTGGTCCAGCCATTCCTGCGTGCGAGGCTCGACGAGCGTTGTCCCGACGGGCTTGGCGCCACTGCTCATCGTGATCTTCTCCAAGGGGTTTCCCGGCTTACCGCCCGCTACCGACGTCGATCCGGAACCGGCAAGCCCAGCACGTACCCGACGAGGCGGCATTCGATGGCTGACCGTGGACCGCCGATCGGCGGCTGACGACTGACCCGTCGAGAGTGGATCGATGCAGCTCGCACTTATAGAGCAGAAGGTCCTTGCGTCTAGTGGTCCTGGTTTGCCGGCAAGTGGCGGTGGAAGGGGAGTGCCTCACGGTCCTTCTTGCCGGCTGTTGAACTCTTCGCGCCGTTCTCGTACGTATTGCTCCACCGTTCGGGCGGCTTGGCCGGTGAGCTGCTCGACGTCGGTGGTGGCGCGGTCGTAGCGGCCGTCGCGGTGAAGTTTCGCCATCGTGGCGATGTGTTGCTGCACATGGGGATTCAGGTCGGCGCTCGTCAGCTGGTCGAACCACTCGTCGTAGGAGACGTGTGCCGCGGCGATGGGCCGGCCCAGCGCGCGTGAGTACTCGTGGGCGAGTTCGTCGATGTCCAGGGCTGCGGGGCCGGTCAGTTCGTACACCGAGCCGATGTGGCGTTGCGGTGCGCGCAGGACTGCGGTGACGACGTTGGCGACATCGCCGGCGGCGATGGGGGAGGTGCGGCCCGTTCCGAAGGGCAGTGCCAGCGCGTCGTGGTCGCGGATCGATTGCGCGGCGAGCACGGAGAACAACGGGTTTTCGAGCAGCACCGTGGGTCTGATGTGAACTGCCGGCACCGCGGACCAGTCGATGACGTGTTCGGCCAACCAGTGCAGGCGTTGCTGGTGGGATTCCGCGGTGCTCGTCGCCGTCATCTGGGAGACGGTCATCTGCGACATGTTGACCAGGACTTCGAGTCCGGGTGGTTCCCGGACCGCCGCGCAGACGACGGCGGTGGCTTCGAGGTAGTCCGGCGAGACGCTCATGCTGAAGAACATCCGGCTGATGCCATCGATGGCTGCGGAGACGTGCACGGGGTTGGTGAGGTCGCCGACGACGACTTCTGCGCCGAGTTCGCGCAGCGCTTCGGCTCGGGCGTCGTCGTGGTGGACCATGGCCCGAACCGCCAGCCGGTGGGCGAGGAGGCGTTCCACGACGAGCCGGCTGATCCCGCCGACTCCGCCGCCGGCACCGGTGATCAGGTACGTGGGTTCGGTGGTCATCGAAACCCCTCGGGCCAGTCGCAGCAGCACGATCGATCGTCATGTCGTGGCGTTCGGCAGAAGCGGGAGCGCCGGCTGCGCTGGGGCGGCCGGCGTTGAGGCAAGAAAGCGGCGGTTGTGCTGTCCGGTAGGAACGGCAGCACAACCGCCCATATCTGTTTGCTTCCAGTCGGCAGCAGGGTGTGACTCCTTCTGGGTGGGAGCAACCGGTTGAGCACGCTAGTGTTCTGAGTCGTTAATGGTTTTATTGATTCTGGTGCAGTAGTGGGCGAGGCTGGCGAGGATCTCGTCAGCGGTTTTGGTCCACACGAAGG